>JAPDQM010000117.1:0-12401 GCA_034505795.1 Candidatus Zhuqueibacterota bacterium | reverse complement strand
CAGCGAGTGTTTTATTTGTTCCCCTCTGTCAATCCCGATGGTCGCGATCTCTGGCTGCATCAGGGTGCCCCAGCCAGATCCAGCCAGCATCCATACGATGAAGACGACGATGGCTTCTACGACGAAGATCCGCCAGAGGACCTGGATGGCGACGGGGAAATTGGAATGATGTTCATCAAGGTCAAACCGGGCGAGGGCACGCATCGGCTGAGCGACAAAGGCGATCAATTGGTGCGGATCAAAAAAAACATCGAGGGCAAACCGGATGAGGTCGGAGAATACCGCTTTGTCGCTTCGGAAGGGATCGATAACGATGGCGACAGTCGGTACAATGAAGATGGCGGTGGGGGATACGATCCCAATCGCGACTGGGGATCGATGTGGCAGCCCAAGAGCATCCAGCGGGGCGCCGGGGATTATCCCTTTACCTGGATCGAGAGCCAGCACATTCGCGATTTTTTGTATCAGCACCCAAATATTGCCGGTGTTCAATCGTTCCATAATTCCGGAGGCATGATCCTGCGGGGCCCGGGCAGCCCACTCCGCCAGGAATTCAAACCGGCTGATCTGTCGGTGTTGGATGAAATCGGCAAAAAAGGTGAGAAGATCATTGAAGGCTACCGCTATATCGTCATCTGGAGCGGGTTATATAGCGTCTGGGGCGGCTTCATCGATTTCACCCACGATCTATTGGGAATCTATTCTTTCTCCAATGAGTTATGGGATTCTCGGGCTGATCTTAACCACGATGGTCAGATAACCGATGAGGAAGAAGAATTTTTCGAGAAGTATATCAACCTGAATAACACCTACATTCCAATTCATGAGATTGACCATCCCCAACTGGGCAAAGTGATCATCGACCGCAACGAAACCAAGCTCAGTGGTCGCGTGCCTCCTTCGTGGTTGTTAGAGGAGCTCTGCCACCGCAATATGGCGTTTTGTCTGCTTCATGCTTACGAAATGCCGTTGCCAATTATCAAAGACGTGCGCAGCGAAAAAATCGCCGGTAATCTCTATAAGTTGAAAGTCACGCTCTACAATGAACGGCTCATGCCCACCATGTCCGCAGCAGCTATCGAAAACAAGGTCCAGCGCCCCGACATTCTCTCGATTGAGGGTGAGGTGAAGGTGCATGCGGCGGGCATGAACAAAGATTCGCGGCTGACTGCGGTGCCGGAACGGTTCCGCCGCTTTTTCTTGCGGGCAGAGGATAGTGATGTCGACGCCATCGATCAAAAAGACCTGCAACATCTCCGATTGACCCGTGGCATTCCCGGCCGGGCTGAGGTCGAGTATGATTTCCTCATCGAGGGTAAAGGAAAGATAACGGTCACCCTCGATTGCGTGAAAGGTGGCCAGCATGTGCAACACGTGAACCTGCAATAGCATCGATTATCTTCAATGCAAAACACAGTCGCATGGTTCATGCAGGATTGCACAAGAATGCGGTTGCCATTTTGAACATGAACAGCGCCAACGGCGTTGAATATGACACGTCAAAATTGTGGCATCCAGATGGGGTTGAAGGAATTACTTATGGTTTCGAATTGAGCTCACTCCAATGTTGTTGCTATGCATATTTTTACGAGTTATATTTTCGCGAGGCAGTTATGATCAAGCTGATGAAAAAAATTTTAATCGTGGGCCTGATCGTCATGTCAACCATGGCGACAAATTTGGTGGCCCAGGATGAACCTTCGTTATTGCCGTTCTTTGATTATGAAATCGTTTGTTTTCCCGGAACGGTTACGGGATCATCCAAAGCTCAGGTCTACGTGTGGGTTCGAAATTCGTACCTCCAATTTGTTGCGATCGACTCTGGCTATTCCGCCAGATATCAATTGAATGTCGGGATCAATCGCGGCCAGCGGACGTCCTTTTTGACCAATGATCAAACCCATCCCATCTTTGAAAAGACCTACGCGGCCACCATCGATCCCAAGATTCAACGCGTGCATTACTTTGAATTCCAACTCCCGCCCGCTGAGTATCAATTCCAGATTCGACTGCTGGATTTGAATACGAATCGCAGCCGACAACAGCAACGCATGAAAACGATCCGCTCATTTGAGGGCTCGCCATTGGCGCTGAGCGATGTAATTATCTTAGCCTCCTGCGATGGCGACAGTCTGAACCGTGATCGGGTAATACCATCCATGAACATTCCGATCCAGGATAAAATTTATATTTACTCTGAAGTGGTAAACGAAAACATCGGATTCGCTTCTGAAATTCAGGCGATCATTATCGGCAAGGAGAGGCGGGAGAGTTATAAATCTTCCCAGCAAGTGGCGCTAACAAATAGGCTAAGCAGAATCTGCCTGGAAATTCCTAAAGAAAATATGTCGCGTGGCGAAAACCAACTGATTCTGACCGTCAACAGCAAAGGGCTCTCCCGATCGGTGCAGAAGGATCTGCGATTTGTGTTGGGCGCCGCTGGGTTTTCGGGCTCGGTAACCGATGAGTTGATTGAGCCGCTGATGTATATCACCGATGCCGAGGACTGGAAAAAGATCCAGTCGGCCCGCGGAGCGCAGCGGGAAGAGGTATTGAAGGAGTTCTGGGACAAGCGCGACCCCAGCCCCGGTTCGCCAGAAAATGAATTATATGATGAATTTTATAAGCGGGTGGAATACGTCAATCGTCAATTTAGCGTCCAGCGAACGCTTGGCTGGCGCACCCCTCGTGGCCAGGTTTTCATCATTTTTGGGCCACCGGATCGGGTGGAGCGAAGCAACCCATACACCTATTCCCAGGCGATCTATGAAGTCTGGTACTATGACGACATCAGAGAAAAATTCGTATTCCTGGATGAATACGGTTTTGGCGACTTTAAACTGGTGTCGGGAAATTTGCGACCGGTTTATTAAAGCAAGCGCAATACATCATAGGGAATTTATTTGTTCTGAGCAATGAAAGCAAGTTGCCGGCAAGGCAGGGGACTATGTCTTCTGGCAGTATGAAAGAAAATCTGACACGAGAATTGAAATCAAATTTTTTTCCATTAAGTTGCCGCACAGTTCCTGTCAGCCCTGTTATTGCGGAGAGCATTAAATTGGTTACACTTCTATGTCATTTCGATCCGCTAACCGGCGGAGAGAAATCTGTAACTTCAATAGTTGCTCAGCAGCCTGATTCCGGTCCATCATCTGGCGAATCGGGAATGACAACTCAAATGTAATATGCAATCTGCTCCCAGTAGAATGATCAAAGCGTTGAGCTCATAAAAACCAATAATGATAACTTCTTGGTACCATTTGGTATGGTACTCTAACCATTATCAACCATACTGAGCGCAGCATGAAATTCATCCATTGCTCTGACACGCATTTGGGATTTTCGGATTATTACAAAATTGATCCTCAGACCGGCATCAATCAACGGGAGCAGGATTTTTATATCGCCTGGCAGCGTCTGATCGACGAAGTGCTACAGCGTCAACCGGATTTTGTAATCCATGCTGGCGATCTATTTCACACGACCCGACCCAGCAACCGGGCGATTGCAGTAGCCTTGGAGGGCATTCAGCGCATTAGTGACGCCGGCATCCCTTTTATTCTGATTTCCGGCAATCATTCTACGCCTAAAATTCGGGCTACCGGTTCGATATTCGAATCCATTGCGCTGTTTCCTGGAATTCACGCAGCCTTTCAAAGCCAATATGAAAAATATAGCATTTGTGGGGGAACAGTACACTGTATTCCCCATTGCTCGCTAACCGAAGACCTGCAGGCAGCTTTCGCTGCAATTCAGCCGGATTCCCACGCACAATTTCAGGTGTTGGTGGCTCATGGCGCATGGGCGGGAAATAGTTCCTTTTCCATGGGCGAATTTAATGAACAAAAATTACCCAATCCTGAAGAAACCACGGCCGTTGAATTTGATTATATTGCCCTGGGACATTACCACAAGCACATCCGCATCAAACCCCAGATTTGCTATTCTGGCGCCACCGAGCGCACCAGTTTCAATGAAGCCGATAATACGCCAGGCTTTGTTGAGGTTGATTTGCAGACCCAGCAGGTTGATCATTTTGCATTGCCATCGCGACCCATGTTCAAATTAGGCCCACTGGACTGCAGCGAACTGAACAGTGTCCAAATTTATGATGAATTGGTGAAGTGGTCCACGGATGATTTGAAAGAAGCGCTGGTTAGCCTGCAACTGATCAATATCCATCATGAGACCCTGGTGAAGCTGGATGGTCGCGAGATTGATGCCATTTTCCCACAGGTATTTCATCTACAAAAATCATTATCCCGCCAGGTCGGCATCGCAGGCACTGGACCTTCGCAGACGGAATGGGGCAGTGTGCCGATAGAATTCGAGCGCTACATCCAGGGAGTGAAGGACAAAGAATTAGATAAGGGGCGTTTGCGGGAACTGGGGCTGTCCTACTTGACCAAAGATTATTAAAATGCCCTGGTCTCCCGGCTTACCATTCAATTTCTGATGGCAGTTAATCCTACCTGATGGGCTTCGCTAAGCGAAATGAATGTTGATGAGGCACCGCAAATGTGGGTCGAGCGCAGCGACTTTAAAGACCTGAAGAATTGACCTGAGCATTTTCTGCATGCGATTCATTGCTCCAATCTTTTTAAAATTCGATGCGCTACCAATGTCAACCATGGCGATGGCTCTCGTTTCTGACCAAAATCCCATTCTTTCCAGGCTAACCAGATCGATTCTGCCATAAACCGGCCATCCGACCGCGCCTTTGATTTCAAGATATCAACCATTTCCAGCAGGCGGGGATCAGTCTTTAGCCCGGGAAAACAAGTCAAGACGTCCAGCACATGCAGCAGATCATACCAGATAAGCGGGGCTTTGAGCTTTAAAAAATCAGTCCCCATGCCGAACAAATAGGGCTTTTTGGTTGCTCGTTGAACCCATAAATTGAGCAAAGCTTCCGCGCCGAGGGGCACAGCAGGATGTGCCCGCCATTTTTCCGTTACGGACAGCGCTTTGAGCATAGCCAGATTCGCATAGGGACAGGGATCATCCTTTCGGCCCGGACCACGAAACTTGCCCAGCGCCGGAGCACTAGCGCAGGGCCACCCATTGTCTCGTACCCGTTCCAGCAGATATCCCACTGCTTGCATGAGCCGGGGATCGTCCACGAATCCCAATTTTGCAAGGGCATAAACAAGCAACGGCGCATCACACAACATCCAGTTCCACTCATCTTTCCCGGTACCACCGAAATGCGCCGGGATATTGATTAGAACTTGGAATGGACCTTCAGTGGCTTGATGGGCAATAATTTTTTCAAGCGTCGATTGCAACCCAGGATCGTCAGCAGGAATA
Organism: Candidatus Zhuqueibacterota bacterium; assembly: GCA_034505795.1. Taxonomy (GTDB): domain Bacteria; phylum Zhuqueibacterota; class Zhuqueibacteria; order Thermofontimicrobiales; family Thermofontimicrobiaceae; genus Thermofontimicrobium_A. Next base: position 7,091 of record JAPDQM010000117.1, on the reverse strand, counting down.
CCCAAATCAGCTAAAAACGTCAATTTGTGCAAAGGGTGATTGGCGTCCTTGTGAGACCTTAAAACAGCGCCAGGCCACTGGCTCAACTCGCTGACCAAATTTCGAACCAAAGGATGATTAATCATCGCCTCTCGTGAGCTCGCAACCTCTGATTGCGTTTCGCTTAAGCCCAGCAAATCTATTTGGGTTCGATAGCGAGTCCAGGGATTACCGGACAGGAGCCAGGCAACGACATCATCTGTCCGCAATGAGAACTCCTTTCATCATTAACCAGACTGCAACTTTCATTTGCTCGTGCCAGAATTGCACCCTCTGCTTGAGTGAAGCAACAAATTGGGTCAACTGATTGGCGTTTTCCGGATGGAGTTGGGCCAGCTTTTCGGCACGCTGCGTTATTAAACGTATCGTTCCAGGGCTCAGGTCGATCATTTGCGCTGGAGAAAGCAGCACTTCCTCCAGCAATATATCTCCATATGCAGTCAATTGCCCCAGCGTATGTCGATGGTCGGCATAGCTCACATCGGCAATATCACGTTCAGTCGCCCAAAAAGCATCGGCGATAAGCATATACCCACCAGGCCGAAGACAATGGCGAATAGCAGCTACGGTTTTTTCTAAGCTCCCCCAGATCGACCCGACCGCTAATAGCATTACCACATCGTAGTCATCTACATTGGCCACTGTTGTCCGAATATCTTCACATCGGAAGGAGCATATATTGCTCAGTCCTCGTGCTGCTGCCAGACGGCTTGCGGCAGCAATAGATACTGGCAAGGCGTCTACCCCTAAAACTGAAAAATTGAGTGCTTCAGCCACGGCACAAGCCACCACGCCTTTGCCACAACCGAGATCGAGTACGCGCGTGAATTCCGGGGTCAATCGCAGCGACCGTAGCAACTGAACAATGGCGTAAGCGGGCACGCCCAAGGTATTCAAATCGGTCATCAGCTCTGGCAAAAAAGGCGCCATCTCAGGGCTGACGGCGAAGGGTCGGGCAACGGAAGAAGTCGCTGAGTTTTGCATACCGTTCGACTCGCTGTTTTGGGGATTAGTTGAATTATTGAACAACAAACGCCCGACAGACTCGATCCATCTGTTTTTATCAGTGGATTTGAATACGATAGGGCAGCAACGGCCAGGCAAGGCCTTTTTTAGCTTCAGACATTTGTTGCCACAGCGACTGCAGATTGAACGTATTGACGTTTTTAAACAGATAAGAAAAAACGGATGTGGATAGCAATTTTTCAATCCAGCTTTTTTCGCTGGAAAAAACCACCACCCTCACTCGCTCGGTCGCAGGCAAACCAGCCTTCTCTTTGGCCACGGCAATCGCTTTTTCCATCCCACCTAACTCATCTACCAAACCAAATGCTTTCGCTTGCTCTCCCATCCAGGAACGGCCCTGCGCATAGGGCTCGAGCGCGGCATAGCTCATGTTCCGTGCGGTGGCTGCCTTGCTCACAAAATCCTTGTAAGTCAGGTACAGCCGATCGCTGAGCAATTGTTTTTCATAGTCACTCAATGGCCTCGCCGCGAGCAGCATATCGGCATATTGGCCTCGTTTGACATTTTCTTCCACCAATCCCAGCTTGTCGTACAAACCGGCAATGTTCGGGAAAATGCTCCAGATGCCAATGGAACCGGTAAGAGTGGCTGGCTGAGCCACAATGGCCGTCGCACCCATGGACACCCAATATCCGCCGGAGGCGGCATAGTCCGACATTGACACAATAACCGGCTTTTTCTCTTTAGCTTTTAAAATCTCCCGCCATACCAGATCACAACCCAGGCCGCTGCCTCCCGGGGAATCGACGCGAAACACGATCGCCTTAACGAGACTGCTTTTTGCCGCCCGTCGAATGGATTGAATCATCGGCTGCACCTCGGCGACGTTTTCAAACGACAATGGATTCACGCCTTCGCTGCTCTCTTGAATGACTCCCTGGGAATAGATCAGCGCAATGCGATGTTTGCCCTTGTTCAATCCCAAAGATTCCAGCGAAATGGCGTCGTAAGCAGCCGACGAAATTTGATTTAATTTCTCCTTTGTTCCAATTCCGTTCATCACTTTGAGCTGATCAAACAATTGATCCTCATAACGCAGACCATCGATCCAGCCTAACTCGGCAAATTTTTCCGCAGTCATGTAGCTGCGATCGATGATCGCCATGACCTCCTTTTCCGGGCGTTGGCGTCGCTCTGCGATAGCCGTGACCAGATGACGATATTCCCAATCGACCAGGCTATTGAGCATTTCCAGCACCGGTGCGGTGTGTTTTTTGCGGCCCAATGTCTCGCCCGAATGCGATTTGTATTTCCCATAAGCAAAATAATCAATTGAAATTCCCAGTTTCTCAAACAGTCCTGGCAAGTGCACCGTTTCAATGGCCAGACCGTTCATTTCCATGAACGCTCCAGGCACAGCAAAAATGCTATCTGCAGCCAGAGCCAGATAATATTCTTTTTCAGAAACCACCGAACCCAGATAGGCAATCACATATTTGCCCGATTGCTTAAAATCGGCCAGCTTTTGCTTCAGCTCATCGATCTTTGCCCAGCCCATGAAATTCACATTAATGCGCAACAAGATGCCCTTGATGCGACTATCGACTTTGGCTTTGTCGATATTGTCCAGAATATTTTTCAATGCTGACGTTTTTTTCAGCGGAATAGGTAAATCAGACGGCGGCTGATATTCCGGTATGTCACCAGCCAGCGAGATCACGAGCGTGGAATTATTTGCCACCGTTGGGGTGGTATCAGAAACGCTCCAGATAATGAAGGCCAGTACCAAAACGCTGACCAGTATCAATACAAAAATGGTCAGCAATGTATACAGGATGACATGAATGGGTCGCATGGATTTCCTCCCGTTAATATTTGTCAAATTAAGTCTTCATTGAATTCGGTAGGCGAAATATAATCATTAATTTTGCCGGAGTCAAGCAGAAAGATCGCTTGAGCGGCCCTCTTTAGAGGTGATGGCCGAAAGCAGGTCACCAAGAATAGAGCGATAAATATCAGTTCAATTCATAGAGCGAAAGACTTTCAATCGATTCGAAATAATGGGATCACCGATGTTATTATTTGGGGAACATCAGGCGATATTTTAGAACCAGCACCAGACCGATGAGACTGGGAATCAGCAAATTGATCATAAACAGCAAAATCGAGGCGTTGAACGCAGTGGTTTCCTGCAGTCCAATGTGCCCCAGAAAAAAGATTGCTGCGCTCTCCCGAACACCCAGATCACCGACAGAAATGGGCAATAGCGACTTCACCAGCATGATCGCCGCCAGCGCAAACATGGTTGGTACGATGAAGGTTGGCTCGAAGGCACAAACCAGAATATAAAATTGGATTAAAAATATGGCATTGAATCCCAGCGTGAGCAGCAGCAAATGAAACGCCTGTCGTCGATGGAACGCATCCAGGCTGCCCATCAGCATTTTGACCTTGTCTCGAAACGGCAGGATGATATTCAGACTATACAAAAAGCTCCGAATGACCTCTGGATGAAAAAGGATGTAATAAACTACCAGTAGCGTGACAATGGTAAAAATGATAATCGGGATCAAGGTATAAAAGTACAACTGACCGCTCACATTGTACATCAGGCCAAGCGCCCCCAGGAAAATAACCACGGCCAGCGAAAAGAATTTATCCAAAAAAGTAACCCCCAACAGACTCACCCAGGAGCAATCTTTGATAAAAAAGGCCCGACCAAATTCTCCGATTCGCCCAGGGGTTATAAAACCAAATGTAAATCCGGCCAACAGTGAACGAAAAATCTCTCGATTGGTAACCTGCGGCTTCAGCAGGCGCACCAGATAGCGCCATTTATAAAATTGAATATAAAGATTTGGAATCAACAGCAATGTTGCTACAAGAATACAAACCAGCCTGGCGGATCGAAACGCGGATTTAATTTCCGATACTTCGATCCGCTGCACCAACATCAGCATGACGAAGGCGGCAAAAGCAACTTTGATGATGAACACCAACGCTCGCTTAGAAATAGATTTTCCGGCCTTGCGTGCAATTGCTGCAGATTGCATATCCGTTTCGCGATTCAAGGAACCTTGCTCGAAATTGTTGATAGTCATCTGATTTCCAAATTTGAGTCAACTTGTTTTTTATAGCTACCGAACCAAACGAAAAGATGCCATTCTTATCAAAACAGCAGGGGACTACCCGGCCATCAGACAAAACCACTGCGCTGTACCACAAGCGGGAGCAGCCGCGGCGCGATGTCGTCTTCGCCTGCATTTCAACATTCGCAAAGTTGTAACGTCGCCAGCGATGATGCAGCGGCAGCAGCTCGGCTGCCTGCGCTGGATTTTCCACCTGCATGGTTTTCAGCAGCAGCCGATCCACCCCCAACTTGCGCCGCAGATGCTTCATCTGGCGCACCTGATACTCATTCTGGCGCATGACCAAACATTGGATCATCACCACCGGCGTCCGCATCTTCATCTGTTTTTTGATATCTACCAGATTCTGGATGCCCTGCACCACTCGTTGAAAATCGCCACCCTGTCGATACTTTTCATAAGTCAATGCATCCGCCCCATCCAGGGAAATAATAATGCAATCGATTTCTGTGGCAGTCAATTCTGACACGAATCCTCGGTCTGCGAAAAAATGACCGTTGGTGCTGATGGTCACACAGATACGTTTCTGTTTGGCGCGACGAATAAACTCCAGCAACTGGGGATGCAAAAAAGGTTCGCCCTGGTTGAACAGCAGAAGATACCAGACCGCATCGCCGACCTCATCCAATAGCGACTGAAATAAAGCCAGTTCCAAATCCGCCTGGCCGCGACTGGTTTTCCCCATGCCAGTGACACATTGCGGACAGCGTAAATTGCAGCGCACCGTAGGTTCGACGGTCAGCACCATGGGTTGGCCCCAGGTGATGCTTTTGCCGGTTAAGCGGGATAATCCCAGCGCGGCGAACACCTGAATCGCATTGCCAATGCGCTTTAGCGAAGCGGCCTTGAAAATCCGGCGCCAGACAATTTCATTCATGTTCGCTGTCCAATGACGTACCAGGTCGGATTAATTATAAAATTAAAAATTCCGTAGTGATCATTTACCAGTCGCTGCACCATCGCCTGGCAGTGGTGTCGTTGCAGCCAGTCGACCAATTGCAGATGCAGCGCTCTACAGACAACCGCTTGCGGATGTTGAAAAAGCACTTCCGCTGCCACTTGATTCACCAATCGCACGCGAAAGCCCTGCCCTACCAACAAGCGACGGAGGTGTGGCAGCGATAGCAACGCCGGCCAATCTTCTCGCTGCCGTCGGTCCCGTCGAAATATTTTTTGGACCAACAGAATGACCATTCGTCGTGGCAACATGGCCACCAGCGGCAATTGCCAATGCGGATCGCTGATCAAGTTCAGAATTGAGTAACGATTGGGCGTGCTAATGAATATCACACCGTCTGGCAGCAGACTCCCTCGGATCTGTTTCAGAATCTTCTCTGACTGTGTCAGATGCTCCAGCACATCCTGTAGCACCACGACGTCATAAACCTGCGGCAAAAAATACAATTTCTCCTGTGCCGCGTGCACAAATCGGATGCCGGGATGGGTGAGCCGCTTTGCCGGTTCAGGATTGATGTCTACCGCTGTTACGGAAGCCCCACGCGTGGCAAGACATCGTGCGGTGCCGCCAACCCCACAGCCGAAATCAAGCACATTTTTCCCAGTGAGGGGCATGAAATGCTCGACAATCGTTGCCACCAGCAGGCCTCGCTCTTCAGCCAGGCGCTGATAATTAGCCCATGTTTGAACGTAAGATGTCATCCCGCTATCCCATCCATCGTAGCAAATCTCATCGCCGCGTCGCGTTAACCTGTTATCAGCCAGACTAAAATCGTTCAAGTCGATGATGTTCGATCTCCCGGCTTCCATTTCACCTGAGCTATCCACGAGATGGGACCAATGATCACATGGGAGAGCCAGAAGAAAATCTCCCACAGCGGAAAATATTTAATAACCCGGTTCATCTGAAAAATATTGGCGCCCCTTGCCAATAACCAGTAATCGGCCGCCCCCTTCGCCACCAGAGCCGCAGCGGCCAGGCCGATGTTCGCACCCATGAGCCATGCGATCCAGAAGCTACTCATTAACACCAGATTCGACAGATGAAATAAAAAATAGCCAACTTGCAGCTCCAAATCATAGCCTTTGCCTGCCGATAGGTGCCGAATCTTTTGTACAAAAAAATGTCGCCAGGAGATCGTCTGATAACTCGGCACAATCGAGTCCAGCGCCACTGCGAAGCAACAACGCCAGCGAGTGGATCGATGAACCAGTTGCAGCAGGAGATCGTCATCACCGGAAACATGATGCTTCAATTGATCAAAGCCTCCCACCTCTTCAAACACAACACGACGATAAGCCAGATTCCTGCCAACCGCGGTAATCGGCCGTCCCCATCCGATCCCACCAGCAGCCACTACCCCCGCAGCCAGACTATCGCAAGCCAGCATTTTGCCGAGCAGGCTATTGGAAGGATCCACCAGCGGCGAAAAGCCGGCCACCACCCCGACATCATCTTCAAAACATGCCATCATTGATCGGACCCAGTTCGGTGGCGGCAGACAATCAGCATCGGTAAACAGCATTATCTCACCCTCACTGTGTGCGATCGCCTGCTGCAGTGCGTATTTTTTGCCGCCCCAATCCGCAGGTCTGTTTTCAAGCCGCAATACCCGCAACCAGGAATATTGGCGCTGATACTCTGCTAAAATGGTCGGCGTATTATCCACTGAACCATCATCGACTACAATAATCTCGAGGGCATCGTGTGGATATTGTTGCCTGGTGACGGCATCGAGACAGGCCCGCGCCTGGTTCTGCTCATTTTTCATAGCAATGATGATCGATACAAATGGCAGCCGCTGAGCCTGGCAACTCCGCAAGCGCTGCAATCCCCACCCCAATTGAACTACGCAAAATAAATAGAAAAGCAGGCTGCCCAATATCGCTATGCACCATAACATTTTCCAACCAGAGACGAATCGAACACAATAAGCCGATAGGATTTCATGACCACAGCAATCGATGCTCCAACGAATC
>JAPDQM010000116.1:0-12594 GCA_034505795.1 Candidatus Zhuqueibacterota bacterium | reverse complement strand
CCACACACTTGGCAGGCACAGGGCGATCTGGATGAAAGCCCTGTTCATTATACAGTGTGCAAGTTGCCTTGCGATGATCCGAAGTCCAGATTTTGCAGTTTTTGCAATCGGTGCAGCGATCGCCAGATTTGATGGTTGACATAGTTGATTCCTTTCTATAAAAAGATAAAAAAACCTTCTTTAAGAAATATACCAGTCCTCTTTCTTTGAGCGAGGCGCTCTAATATCCATTTTTTAGATAATACGCTCCTTAGTCCTTTACCAGCTTCGCATTAAAATGCTGCTGCGAGGCATTTAGCGAGTTACTGAGATTTTTGACGCAGAAATGTTCTCCAGAAAATGTAACATAAGCTTCCAGCTTGTTGAGTTTATTTCGATATTTATGCTTCAAACAGGATGCCTATGTTACAGGTTCTAAATATGTTAGGAAAGCTACAATTACATATTTTTGAACATTATTCCTCTGGATTGAAGTTCGCTTGCAGCTGTATCATTAGCTGGAATATACCCTTTTTCCATCAATTCTTTGATGTAAATTTTATTATAAATGAATGGAAAAATCAACCATGCGATACCAAAAGTAATAATGGAAACCAAAAACATTATCACAAACCATTTAAGATCACCGCGAAATAATGGCACCAAGGCTCCGAAAAACAAAGTTGTCCAGGAAAAACCTAACTTTACTTCTTTCATTGCTCCTGTCTGATTGTGTTTAAGATTAATTTTCATAAAAATCTCCTTAATTTTGAAAATTGTTCACTCGATTTATTAGCAGATCAAAATTTCTTTTCCATATTGCATTAAAATAAGGCTTTTTATCCTCCGCTACTTTATCACGACCCGATCATTTTGAATTTTGATTTTTTAGAAAAATAAGAAAGCTTTTTTACCGAAACGCCTGAAAAATCGAAAACAGCGCCCCACCAGTGGTTATAAAACCGATAACCAACGCCACTAGCATAATGAGTACTAGAACTCCCTGAATCATAAAATAGACTCTCAACTTATCCATCATCGTCACCAACTGGCTGGAGTCTTTGGTGAGTGCAGCGCTATCGGCTCGGCTGCCAGCTTGAAATAACAGCACCCCCATCCAGATCGGCAGCCAGGCAATGAGAATTCCCACAATCGTTATCGCCGTGAGGATGCCATAAATGATCGACAAAACACCGAGAAATTTGAGCCAGCCTTTGGATTGTCCCGCAATTGCTAGCAAGCGATCAGTTACATTTTCAACAGTCTGCATGTTCGTCTCCTTATGTTTGGTTTTATTGTTAATTTCAATCCATCCACCTCGCCACCTCATCCACATTCACCACCACTGCCGCAATGCCCAATTTCAAAAATTCATCGACCTGGCATTCGGCGCCTTCGGGGACGGTGAGGATTCGAGTGACCGAGGCGAACCGTTTTTTCTGGAGCTTTTTCAGGAGCTTCTTCAGCCTGGTGCATTGATTATTGAAATTGGGCGGCGGCAGGCGAGCCAATACCAGATCGATGGGCAAGGTTTTGAGCAGTCGTAAGGCGGTATCGTAGTTCTCCGTTGCTAAAATATCAAAACGCTGGGAGAACTTGGCTTGCAATTCAGCGATAAATTTTGAGTCTTGATCGATCAGTAAGAGTTTTTTCATAGACCGTCTGTTTGATCTGTCCATGCCCGCAGGGAGAATGAGGTGCACGCTGTGGTGGGCGTTTGAAACGAGGAGCTTCAATTTTAATGCCAGAGTTGGAAATAAAAAATCTACTGATTAACCTGTTGATATTGCGAATTATTTATGAAAGGCAAATTGGATTCGATCCACAAACTGTCGCCTCGATACAATAAAAGCGTGACTTCCAGGCAACAGAAAAAGGGATGTTCGATGGAAACATAGAACGCATAATGGATAGATCGAACTGATTCGATCGGATGAAAATTTATACCTAAATTCTGTTTTGATCTGTTTCATCTATTTGATCTGCGTGCTATAATCTTTTTGGTTCTGTATTATCCAACTTTGGAAGGGTAGATTTTTAAAATTTTTTATTGACTTTGCGATCAAAATGTAGTAATATAATAGGCATAATAAGGCTAAAATTAATGGAGTGTATTGTGCTATGGATACCGACCTGTTAACCAAACCGCTTCCGACTCGCAAACGAGTTGAGGAACGTATAACATTTGAGCAGTTTTGTGATCTGATTGATGAGGATCAAAAAGCACATTTGATCAACGGAGTGATGATTATGGAGTCGCCTGCCAGTAATATACACGAAGAACTTTTTGGATTTTTATACACTACCTTACGATTATATGTTTTAAGAAAAAAATTAGGCATCGTTCGTGGTTCTCGCACGCTCATCCGTTTTAGCGAATATTCAGGCGCCGAGCCAGATTTTCTATTTGTAAGCTGTGCTAATCTCCATATTGTCAAATCCCAATATATTGATGGCTCCCCAGATATGATTGGCGAAATTGTGTCATCCAGCACTCGCTATTTAGATAGGGGGAAAAAAAGAAAGCTTTATGCAAAGCATGGCGTCAAAGAATACTGGCTCATCGATCCCTATCGGCAGACGACAGAATTTTTATATAACCATCAGGGCAATTGGATGCCTTTACCGATCGATGAAAACGGAATTTTTCGGTCCAGCGCCATCCCTGGCTTCTGGCTGCGGGTCGATTGGCTGTTTGCGGAGGAGTTACCTGATGGATGGGAGGTGGTGAATTTGTTGATTGAAGGAGTAAAAAGCAGCGGGTAGAGCGTAGCGCGTTGGGCGGGACAAGCTAAAGAAAAAAATCCCAATTTAATTCATGTTTTCAAAAATAAACGATATCGTGCTGATGAGAAAAAAAGTCAAGCAGTCAGAAAATCGGAAAAACGAGTTTGCCTTACCCTGACAGGTGATTACTGACTACTACCTAATAACAACTACCCAATCTCCAACTCTCTCAAAATCTTATGCAAGCTCGCCCGATTTAATCCGCATTCTTTCGCTGCCGAAGAAATGTTGCCATGATGCTTTTGTAACGCTCGCCTGAAATAAACCTTCTTGAAATCATGAAATAGTGCCTCTTTCGCATCTTCATAGGGCTGGTCCAGCAAGTAAACTGGGAATTGAAAAGCTTGCTCACCAGTGAGAAATTTGATGTCACTTGCATCGATCGGACCAGCGCCAATATAGGTTGCCATCAATCGTTCAATGAAATTTCTTAAATCACGGATGTTGCCTGGCCAGGAATGAGCCTGCAGCTTGCTCATGGCAGCGGGAGTCAATTCGGGCAGAGGCTTATTCATTTCTTTTGAGTAGCGATGGAGGAAAATGTCTACCAGTTTCGGAATGTCCTCGGGCCGTTCCCTCAGCGGAGGTAGGGAAATGGGAATGACGTTGAGGCGATGGAACAGGTCTTCTCGGAATAAGCGCTCTTTAATCATCTGGAGCAGATTTTTGTTACTGGCAGCGATGATGCGGACGTCGATGGCGATGGTGTCCGTGCCACCCAATCGCTGAAAGCAGCGTTCCTCGATGCAACGGAGGATTTTGGCCTGAGATTCCATGGGCAGATCGCCGATTTCATCTAAAAAGATCGTGCCCTGGTTAGCGAGCTCGAGTTTGCCTTTTTTCTGAACATCGGCGCTAGTGAAGGCGCCCTTTTCATGGCCGAAAAACTCGCTTTCAAACAAGGAGGCGGGCAGATTGCTGCAGTTGATTGGCACGAACGGTTTATGGCTCCGATGGCTACGGCGATGGATCTCCCGAGCCAAAATCTCTTTCCCTGTGCCAGATTCGCCCTGAATGAGAATGGTCGAGTCGATCTTTGCCACCTGTTCGATCTGCTGCATGATGGCTTTCATGACGGGACTTTCAGCCACAATCTGATCGAATTGACCAGCGGTCGCTTCTTCATAAAGCAAGCGCAAGTTGACTTGCTCCAGTTGTCGCTCAATGATTAATTTTAATTCTTCAATCCGAGGCGACTTTGACATGTAATGTAGAGCGCCCAGCTTCATGGCTTCCACGGCGGTATCGACATCGGCATAATCGGTGATCATGATCACAGGTAGATCAGGATGACTTTTTTTGATGCGCTTCAGCACCTCGATGCCGTCCATGCCTTTGCCCAATTTTAAATCGAGCAGCACAACGTGGGGCGTTAATTTGTTCAGCGCCTCCAAGCCGTCACGGCCAGAATGGACAATGGTCAGATCAAAAGTCGCTTCGGCCAGCATTTGAAAGGTGTGGCAGAATTTTTTGTCGTCATCAATGAGTAGGGCGTTGAGTTTGGTCATAAGTGCTCCTTGTAGGAATTGGATACTGGATATTAGGTATTGGATATCGGCGTACAGGGAAATCAGATATCAGGTTCGAATATTCAACACCAAATATCGAGTACCCGATATCCAGTATCCAATATCCATCCATTAATCCTCGTTATCCACTTTTTGTTTTTTCAGCCAGCGAATATAGCCATTCAGCACTTTAGCTGCTTGCCTGCAGAGAGAATAAACTTCTGTGAATAGCTCTTTGGTAATATAATGCTCATCATAACAGGTGATTAAATGATCCATAGTTTCATATAAAGAGCCACGACTGACTCGACAGAAGCGGATATTATCCTGATAATGAAATCGGCCAAAACCTTCGGCGATATTGGCTGTTGAAGATATGGCTGATTTTCTCATTTGTAAGCCCAATGCAAATTTCTCTTCAGGAGGAAAGGTCTTTACAATTTTATAAACAGCTTGTCGTACTTTTCGAGCTAATTTCCATGCCTCAAGATCGGTAAAGTTTTTTATTGTGCCGTAGGTGCTCATGGTTAATCCTCCTTCAATTGGTTATAGAAAATTGTTACTGGATATTTGATAGCGGATATCAGGTATCGGATACCAGACCCAATACCCAGTACCCAGTATCCAGTATCCAATACCCAGTACCCAGTATCCAGTATCCAATACCCAACTACGCCCTCCTCAATTTCACCACAAACGTCGTTCCCCGATTCCTGGCGCTTTTGGTCACTTCGATACTGCCGCCATATTTTTCCAGAGTGCTTTTGGAGTAATACAGCCCGAAGCCACCTTTGCCATCCGATTTGGTCGTATAGCTTTCGTCAAAAATTTGATCCCATCGCTTTCTGGGAATGCCACAGCCGTTGTCTGAAAACTCGATAAAAAGATGACGATCGTTTTGCTGGAGATTAACGGTAATTTTGGGATTCGGCTGGCCGATCATGGCACGCTGGGCGTTCTGGATCAAATTGTCCAGGATCATAGCCAGTTCATTCAGCTTGATGCAGACCCAGGCTTCCTGCTGTTGGATATTTCCATTCGAGAAGCTGAACGCATAGGCAAGGTTGTTTGCTGACGCTGCAAAGGTCGTATGAATGCATTTTACGGCATCGCAGGTAAACCACCGAATCACGCTGGTACGGACTTCTCGAAGGTTCATTTTGATTTGCTCGATCAAGCGATAGACATTTTTCGACAACACCCCGGGCACACTTTTTTTCAATGCCAGTGCTACCTTGATCTTCTCCAGATCGGCGGAAAGTGCCAGCCGTTGTCGATCCAATTCGGCCGCCGCTTGAACCTGAATCCCAGCGCCCAGGGCCAACTGATAGATATGGCCGAGCTCTTTAAATGCCAATTGGTAATAGCTTAAGATGGTTTCTTTGAGTTGTTGCTCAACTTTTTCCGAAATCGGCTGATTGGGAGGCAGATTAACGCTGAACAGTTGTAATTGATTGAGACAACTGGTAGCCCAACTGCCGTGGTCAAAGGCTTTGCAAGCGACCAGCAGCTCTTCTGCCAGTCGTTCCTGAGAGGACTCCTTGACCTGCAATTTTTGGATATATGCCAAACCTCCGAAGGTGAGAATCGCCAGCAGCAGCGGCACCAATAGCGCAAACCAGAAATTGGTATCTCTGGTGGCGATGACGAGAACCAGATACAAGCCCAGTGGATAGCCAGGCAAGAGAATGGGGTAGCGCAGGGCGATCCACTTTTTTCGATCCAATATCAGGGTAGTGGCAATAAACAGCGCTAGTAAGACGATGAATTTGAAAAATTCAATCTGGACTCGTTGTGATTTCACGATCCGCATGATGGAACGCTGAAGCAAGATCGATGATTTTGCCCAGCCACTCTGTTCTTCGATACATACAATTTGTCCTGGCGCCACATTGGTATGAAAGATTTCGATGCCGCTGGGAAACCAGATTTTCAGGTCATAAATTTTATTATGCTGGACGCCGAAATGGATGGTGGTGGAATTCATGCAGCCGTAACCATAGCCGCCGTTGATTTCTCTCATGCCCAGCAAATATTCTTTTTGGTTGAGATGACCCCCTGCATATAAAAAGGCTTTGGCGCCAATGGCATCCCTGTTGCTTTGTATCCCAGTCAATTTGATCTCCAAATAATTCTTATTATTCAGGGAGTTTTGATAATAGATGCTCTCGGCATCGTTATTAGCCACGTACAGGTCAAGATCACCATCATTATCGGGATCGCCGCAGGCCACGCCATTGGAATAGCGGGCAGACTCCAATTTGAAGGTCTTATCATCTTTGACAAATTTTTTATTGCCGAGATTTTTAAAAAAGAGATTCGGTCCTCGGTTGGAGAGAAATAGATCGAGATCACCATCGTTATCGGCATCGAAGAAACATGCGCTGCTGGTGAGGCAGGAATCCAGCAACCCTGCTGCCTCTGTAATATCGGTGAAGCGACCTGTGCCGTCATTTTCATACAGTCGATTGGTTGAGACTAACTTGCAAATATAGAGATCGAGATCGCCATCGTTGTCGATATCCGCCAGACAGGCTGCCGTGCTTTTGGCTAGTGAATCGGGCCCGGGAGGCAGCCAACGGTTCGTGACATCTCGATAGAATGGGAGGTGAGTGTGAAGATCGATCCCATCGTTGCGATAGACCCGATTGGGTAAATTGAAGAATGTTACCACCAGATCCAGATCGCCATCGCCATCCAGGTCGCCGAAGGTGGCGCTTTTGCCGCCACGACGGCTGGCCAGTCCCGCTTGATGCGTGATCTCCTTGAATTTCCCAAAGCCATTATTGAGGAACAGCATATTGGTAGTATCCTCATTGGTCACAAACAGATCGACGTCGCCGTCGTTATCGATATCGCCCCAGATGCCGACCTGGGAACGGGTGATGCCGCCAGATACGCCTGCTTTGACAGCGACCTCCCGGAAACTTTGATTGTCTCTATTTTCATAAAGCATGTTCTTTTCGTACATGCTGGTGATGTAAAGATCTCGATCCCCGTCATTATCGATATCCGCAATCGTGGCCCCCATATCAAAAATGGTCGCGCCCTCTTTTGATCGGGTCGGTCCGAGCAGATTCAGATGCTCAGCTCCTTCAATAAAATAATCCTTATAACCAGATTTAATCTGTTGATTGCCATTAAATAAAAACAGCCGATTTTTACCGGAAGTATCGATACTGTAAACATCATCATCGCCATCGCCATCCAGGTCCACGAAGGTAACGCCGTATTCTCCAGTAGTTCCTTGCATCAGAGATGATACATACTGCCGGAGTTGTCGAGGAAAAGGCGTTAATTGGCGGCGAACATAGCTTACTTTGCCATCATGCGTCAGCAGATAGATTTTGGTCTGGGGATTTTCAATTTGTTTAATGAACCAGAGGATATCGCGCTGGCGATTGGGATAAGAAACAATAGCCGTTCCTGCGATACCACCTTTCACAATTCCGTTGTTATGGAAAAATATGGGACGAATTACATCTTGCCAGTCGAACACGAGCGTATCTTGAATCAAAGCCGCGAAGTCTACCAGATTCGATTGATGCCGCACCAATCGGATCACCTGGGAATCATTATCCAGAAAACCCCAGCCGAGCGTATCATTCACCATTACCACACTCGGAATGGCATCTTTTTTAAGCTGCATTTTGATCACCCAATTTCTACCGTTCCAATGCAACAGAAATCCGAGGTCCCGATATTTGCCGCCAGCCCAGCCACAACTGTCGTTGGCCATGCTAATATTGGTTACATGGCCAAATATGGGACAGGGAACCAGTTCCCATTTCGAACCATCGAAATGCATGATCTGTCCCCATTGGCAGACGGCCCAGATATTGTTCGGGCCTAAATAGTCCATTTGCAGAATCGGGTCAGCGTTGGGAGTGTAATAATCAATCGGTTGATCATCTACCAGGTGGCGAATGAAATAGCGATAGCTTATTTTGTCGAAGCAAACGAACCACGGTCCCTGGGCGTAATAGCCGACTAATTCAAAGAATTGAATATTTGCTGGTGCTAACTGAACCTGCCAGCCCCCACTTTTTAGGCGATATGCTTTCCGCGAGGCATCATCAGTAAGTACCCAGCCATTGGCCGAGTCCAACAGCACGGACCGCACGTTTTTATCCTCAAAGGGGAATGAAATAACCCGCCAGGCGGATAATTCGTTAGCATTTGATTGGGAAGGATAAGACTGGCAAGATGCAATTGGCGCATAGCAGCAAGAGATTATTAGCAGAATGAATATCTTTTTGGGGCGCCAGGGCATCAGTCCGTATCCGAAAATAGTCGCTATGAATTTTACAATTAGCAGATGGTGTTGCGCAGGTTCGATGTTCATAATATATACAGATTTTATTCAAAATCAAGGGGATTTTCGTCAATTTGATATCCAGGGGGTTACGAGATAGACCAAAATAGGCTAATTTGAGCATTTCTGCTGAAACCGGAAAAGGTGGACACAAGCCAAGAGTGTAAAGCAACAGGCATTTATGTCGGGTTCATTAACAATGGATTTGATTGATTTAGTTTCAGTTACTTTTTCCCAATAGATGTTGTTAAAAAATGATGACAGGTATTAGTCGTTCGAAATTGCCCAGTCGATTATTCTGTTGTATTACTATTTGCATGATTTTTAAAATAATACGTTCATGAAATATTTACGCGGCAAGTTGGCATAAAAGTTGTCTCTAATCTGGCCAAATTTGGCAGGCTAACAAGATGATCCCAAAAAGATGCATTCCCAAATTCGAGTGTCCTAATTTGCCTCTAGAACTAGCGGCGTGAGAATCGCTAAATCAAAACAAGAGGCAGAGCACATTGGTCCCGCAATTGGTTATTCTGCCCTCAATTGAGCTTGAGGTGATATTGAGAAACAGATGAATGCATCGAGATAAGCAGCAATTAGCAATTCCAGCCTGTATCAACATGGAGAACTCACATTAAACCAATCACAATATGACTTATTACGGGGGAGTTATGACAAAACATATCAATTGGATGGTTTGTTTGTTTCTACTAAGTGCTTTGGTTGGGCAACTCCAGGCCGATACTATTCTGCCCTTGCATTTTGTGGGAGCTTATGATCGGGTTGCTAAAAATACGAGCCTTGGCAACTGGTATGCGGGATATTATGAAACCCAGGTCAATGGTCAGCGCTGGCTAACGTATTGTCTGGATCCATTCAAGGTTATTCATCAGAATGATTGGAGCGTTTACTACTATTCGCCGCTGGATATTCTCTCGGGCAACGGCAATTTATTTTATTACCCCAGTGGCGTCAGTCAGAATCTAGCGCTTCAAAAATATCGCATGATTGGGTATTTATATGATACCTACGGCAATTCTCTAACAACCGGTGAGGAACGCGCCAATCTAAATCTGACATTTTGGGAGATTGCCTATGATTTTAATGGCACCTTAGGCTCGCTGGATCTGGACAACGGCCGCGGCAATTTCTACCTGACATCAGGTTCTTATGGCAATGCTGAGAATTGGATGGCCGAGGCATACAACTATCGTGATCGGAATGCTTATTTGCCTTATGTGTATACGCCGACTCCGCTGACGGCTGGTCAAGAATTTTTTGCGCCGGTGCCCGAGCCGGGTACAATCTTGCTGCTGGGGTCGGGGCTGCTTGGTTTAGGTTTGATCGCTCGCTACCGAAAACGGAAAATGTGATAGCGATTAGGGGGAATGAAAGGCAGGCCATTGTGTGCCTGCCTTTTGTTTTTTCTCTCAGGTCTTCGAACCACAATAATCTGGGCAATTTTATTCTTTTTCAAAAGAAATCACTGCATTTCATACAAAAATCGGGCGACTTTTTTCCACAACCATTTATTAGCCACCTTTTTCACATTCCAGAATTGTTGCATCAAATATGGTCCAGTTCAATTCAATACTGGCTGCTTAATTCAGTCAGATAATGAAAAGGCGCCTCGGTGAGGCGCCTGCTGATTAATGATCTACGCTGGCCAACATGTGTTTCAACTGCTTGAGCCGCTGCTCTCGCTCTCGAACAAATTTTTCGATGCCTTTGAACAACCAGTCCGGCGAGATATGAGCCTCTTCACAAAGCTCATCTACCGAGCCCCCGGTGCGCCAGCGATTATCCCAATCCGATGAAATGGCATATGCTTCAGAGATTTTGGAAAAAATCCAATCCCGCATAGTCCGACGAGCGGTGTTGGTTATTACGGTGGAATCGATCCAATCTGAATCGGATACAACGGCCTTCTGATAGCTCTCCGGTTGCATCTTGAACAGTTCATAGCTAACGGCGGCGACGATTTTCACATTAAATCCAGCCGCAGCCAATTTTGGCAAAATCTTGATCAAATTGCTGGTGGTGCTGGTCCCCTGGACAAAAATGGTGCCCATTCTTGGCAGGCCTGGCTGATAGTCACGAATAAGATAAGCTCCTTTGGCTGCCTCGAAGTGCGAGGCGATGCCCAATTTTTGCCGATCGGGAATCTCAATCGCTGGCCGGGTCAGATGCAGCGCTATGATCGGCTTGTCAGTTGCCAAGGCTGCTCCAACCATTGGTGCCACTTCATTGTATTCCCAGGGATAGAGATTGAGAATCTGGCCTTCAGGGAAGAGCTGAGTGACCCCCGGCGCGAAGATGCCGAAATGGGTGCGTGAATCTTCGGCAGTTTCGGGACCAGAGTGGCCCGCAATCCATAGAACTTTGCCTACTTTGATTTCAGAATCCTGGGCGAGCTGACTAAATAGTCGCATTGGTCCATATTTCAAATAAACGAATGAACCGTAGGTGGAGCAGGCGGCATAAAATCCATTGAACTCCTCGAATGGTCGCTGGGATAAATTAACGGTAGCAATCCCAACTGAAATGCCGGCGTTGGCAAATTCGGTGATGCCCTGCGGCAGAAGACAGCCTTTTGGATTATTATGGCGTTCATAAAGGCCAAAGCCTTTGAACTGGCCATAGCCCTTGGCGAACCCGGAGATATTGGTCGAATCGGCCAGATCGGCCGACATGGCAATGAAGAATGGGCGACCGTATTTTTCATAACAGGTGGCATTCAGCCAGGCTCCAAATTTCGCCAGCCCCGCTCGATTAGGCTCTTTTGCTCCTGGCGGCGCAAAAATGTCGGCGGGATAATTTTTATAGTCAGTGAAGATGGGATCAGCAAAGGGATTCTTATTGAAGTTGTAATAGAGCGTCGTTTTATCGTTGGGAATGGCATCGCCGAGGGATACCAGTGTATCTGCCACATAGTCCAATAATTCAGGATCTTGTTCGTAGAGTTTAAAGACACGGCTGAGATTGGTGCGGGTTTGGGCGATCTGTTCCGCGTGAGTGGTTGGGGCCGGCTGCCCAAAGCCCTCAAATTCGATGCCATAGCGTTCGGTAAAAATCTTTGTAGTTTCCCAAAAGAGCGGGCTGTTCATGGGTTTGTGAGGGGTGCCATGCGATTTGTTGTCATAAACGCCATACTCTCGACCCTTGCGAGTTTTGAACCAGCTTATATTGGGCCGCTGTTCGTTGTTTTCGGAATAGATCATTTCGAGGATGGTTCGCGTGACCGGTTCCCATTCCATTCCCTGTTCAGTACCAAAAACCCGCCAGCCATGGGCGCCAAACCAATCCGCCGGCGTGCCATACATGATGCTGCTCATTTTGCGATCATCGATCCCATAATCGTTCCAATCCAATAGGTAATAGAGGTTATTCAAACCAAGGCCCCAGGCTGAGTTTTGGGTTTCATGAGTCGCGCCAGCAGTGGAACCGCCTTCGCCCTCGATGGCAAAGACACGAACGTCAGCGGCGCCAGCCAATTTTAATGCCATGGCTTCTCCGGCTGCAACCGGCGAACCATGGCCCGAGGGCCCGGTGTTGAATTTCAGAAACAGTGTCTTGCCAGCCATTTCCGCATGACCGGGCAATCCTTTGTTATGTCGCAGGGTGAGCAGATCTTCCCAATAGAGTGCGCGTTCCTGTTCGTGCGGAATCTGGTATCTGGGATCGCCGGTTTGTTGAAATTTTCGGCGGAGTGCTTCATTAAATACGGCGAGAATGGCATAAATCAATGGAATTGTATGGCCAGCAACCAGGATGAACCGATCGGCAAAACGTTTTTCTGGATTTCGAATATCATAGCGCATGACGCCGCTCAGCATGGTCGCAATGGTGAAATGGACTTTGGAGCGTGAACCACCCGGATGGCCGCTCTGTCTCAAATTTAACATCATATCAATACATTGGTCTACCATGTCTTTGAGTTTTTCCCAATGAGCAAAGTGCTTTTTTACATCTCGAAAGTGGCGTTCGGCATCGGAATTCGGGAATCCA
>JAPDQM010000115.1:0-12706 GCA_034505795.1 Candidatus Zhuqueibacterota bacterium | reverse complement strand
TTGGTGTGCTCGCGCTAAAGTTCGTTTCATGGCCTCATTCTGTCGCCATTGTTGAATGGCGGCATGGTTGCCCGAAAGCAGGACTTCCGGAACGGCAAGGCCCCGATATACCTCCGGCCGTGTGTAGTAGGGACAATCTAATGTGCTGTCGTCATAAAATGAATCGGTGCGAGCCGATTCGAGATCGCTAATAACTCCCGGTATCAATCGGATTACTGAATCAATGACCACCAGTGCCGGTAACTCGCCGCCGGTGAGCACATAATTGCCAATTGAAATTTCATCCATTTTCCAGTAGGCGATTACTCGTTCATCAACACCTTTATAATGGCCACACAAGAAAATCAGGTGCTCTTTTTCGGCTAATTCTTTGGCCCGGGATTGATTGTAGACCCGGCCCTGAGGCGTTAAGTAAATCAAGTTTGGATTCTTTATCTGATAATTTTCAAGCAAGGCTTCAATGCAGCTAAAAATCGGCTCCGGTTTCAGAACCATCCCTGGACCGCCACCATACGGATAGTCGTCAACCCGATGATGCTTATCACTGCTGTATTGCCGCAGATCATGGATAAAGATTTCCACCAATTTCTTGTCACAACTTCGCTTGATAATACTTTCGTCCAAAGGCCCGCGTAGCAGGTTGGGAAATGCTGTTATAATATGAATTTTCATACCGCCACGAAAACCAACGCCCTTGCCATTTTGGGCTTCTCGAAGTTACAATTGCCCCTAAATCCTGAATCGGAATTCAGTCAGAGGAATCAGTATTTGATAGCAGACCTTCAAGCGGATCGATGATAACTAACCCCGTATCCAGGTCGATTTTTTTGATAACCGCTTTGATCGCAGGAATCAAATATTCCTGCTGGCCATCGTTGACAATATAGACATCGTTAGCGGGAAGTGTCATCACGTCCGATATCTCTCCCACCCAGCGATCATCTACAGTTCTGACGTTCAATCCAATGATATCAAAAATATAGTAGGAATCGGCCGGCAACATTGGACAATCGGCCAGTCGCTTTTCGATCACGAGGCCTTTTAAGTCCAGGGCTGCGTTCCGATCATTGATTCCAGCAAATTTTAGCAGAATTTTGTTGGCAGTGCTGCGCGTCCGTTCGATAGCTAACAGTTGGCGCGACTCCTGCGTAAGGCACAAATATACTTGTTTGATGCTGCTAAATTGCTCAAGATCGTCCGTCATTGGCTCGATGACCACATCGCCACCGATCCCATGCGCATTGACAATTTTTCCGATAGCAACAAATTCCGGGCGTTTTTTCATATATTGAAAGAAACAAAAGGCCTGCCTTTAAAATTCATGGTTCAATATTGAACCATCGGTCATGTTACTCCAGGATTTCCAGCACCGCGCGCTTGCCACGCTTGGCGGAAGCGGCGGCCAGGAGAATGCGGATCGATTTGGCTGTTTGGCCTCGCTTGCCGATAACCTTGCCTAAGTCTCCATATCCCACCCGCAATTCATAAACCACGGTTCGCTCCCCATCGATTTCGTTCACCACAACCTCATCGGGCTTATCGACCAAATGCTTGGCGATGTATTCGATAAATTCCTTCATACCGGGTCCTCCTTTCCCTGTCGTCTGATTCGCGTCCGTATTCACAATAATCCCTCCTCAGTTTGGTGTAAGTTATCACAATCGGTCATTAGATACTGCAACGCATTTTAGTCATCTGTTGCTATCGCCGATCGTTCGTCGCGTGTTCATCAGGATTATTCCGCGTCAAAAATATCCACCAGCATGAAACGAATTAATTGGTGCTCGATTTGAATTGCCGCGGGAGCAACAATCTTATGAGTTCTCGCTAAGATGCCTGATCCGTTGTTGCGGAAGCATCAGCTTCTCCCTGGTGTTCTATTGCTGGAGCCGCGGCGGGCTCGGCGTCAGCGACAGCTACTTCGGCGTCAGCACTTTCTGCTGGCGACGGTGAGGCTGCTTTTTTGCTTTTCGCCTGCGCGGCTAACGCTTCCTGGCGCTTTTGTCGTTCAATTTGTAATACTTCCCATTTCTTAAACTCTTCGCTGATTTGAGCCTCAGGCAAGCCGCGCTTCATCAAATTCCATTTCAGCAAAATTCCCTTACGACTGAACAGGCTTCTGACGGTATCGGTCGGAATCGCTCCATTTTTTAACCATCGAAACGCCTTCTCTTCATCGATGACTATCTGAGCGGGATTGGTTAATGGATTGTAATAGCCAATCTTTTCAATGTACTTTCCATCACGACGAACACGAGAGTCGATGGCAACAATTCGATAAAAAGGCTGTTTCTTCTTTCCCATACGGGTCAAACGTAATTTTACTGCCAATTCAAAACCTCCTACATCAAAATGTTAAAACCGAAACGGTATTCCTTTAAACTTGAACTTGTTAATATTCTTCATCATTTTTTGCATCATATCAAACTGTTTCAATAATTGATTGACGTCCTGAACCGAGGTACCGCTGCCGCGAGAGATGCGTTTGCGGCGGCTACCATCGATAATGCTGGGACGCCGGCGCTCCTCAGGTGTCATCGAATTGATGATCGCCTCAATTTTAACAAAAGAACCGTCGTCCACGCTAATACCTTTGAGCATGCTACTCTTGATGCCGGGAATCATGCCGAGCAATTGATCCAGCGGCCCCATTTTCTTGATTTGCTGCAGTTGTTCATAAAAATCCTCCAGGGTGAACTGCTGGCGTCGCAGCTTCTGCTCCAATTTCTCAGCTTGCTCCTGATCCACTGCCTGCTGCGCCTTTTCCACCAGAGATACAATATCCCCCATTCCAAGAATTCGGGACGCCATCCGCTCAGGATGGAATTTTTCCAGGGCATCAAATTTCTCACCGGTGCTGATAAACTTGATCGGCTTGTTGGTCACCATGCGAATCGATAGCGCCGCGCCACCCCGGGCGTCGCCATCCAGCTTGGTAAGCACCACACCATCAAAATCCAGCCAGGTGAGAAATTCTTTAGCGGTGTTGACCGCATCCTGGCCGGTCATGCCATCGGCCACAAACAATATTTCGTGGGGCCTGGTTTTCTCCTTTATTTCGACCAATTCTTGCATTAATTCCTGATCAATGTGCAAGCGGCCAGCCGTGTCGAAAATGAGCAGGTCGTAACCCTGCTGTCGGCTTTTTTGGATGGCATTGACACAAATTTGGACTGCCGATGCCGATGATTCGGATACCACGGGCACGCCAATCTGATCGCCAACGATTTGCAATTGTTTTACCGCAGCAGGTCGGTAGATGTCTGCCGCCACCAGCATCGGATTCCGACCGCGACTTTTGAAATAAAGGGCTAATTTTCCAGCCAGTGTCGTCTTGCCCGAACCTTGAAGGCCGGTTAGCATAATGATAGCGGGAGAGGCCCCGGATAAGTTCACCGGCGCTTCTGTTTCGCCCATAATGGTCTTCAATTCATCGTAAATAATTTTTACAATTTGCTGGCCCGGTGTAATGCTCTTAAGGACCTTTTGGCCGACAGCCTTCTCCTGGACCGATTGAATAAATGATTTTACCACCTTGTAGTTAACATCGGCCTCCAGAAGCACCCGACGAACCTCTTTGAGCGATTCTACAATATTTTTTTCGGTCAGCTTGCCCTGACCTCTTATCTTTTTGAGCACCTGCTCTAATTTATCAGATAGGTCTTGAAACATCGTCGTTATGGCTATTGGTTTGGTCCTATTACTGAGCAATGCATGTGAAATCCAGATGAAAGTGGATTCCTCAATTCAATAAATAAAGCGACCAATATAAAAAAAACTATTAAGATATGCAAGTAAATTTTCTAATAATTTTTATAAAAAACTTTAAGCGCTCTCCGTTTAAAAATTTTCCATCTTTGCCATCTAAAGTACAAAATTTATCACTATAAATCAAGCAAAAAATTACTTTAATTATAAAATTGCTATTGAATCCAGGGTCAATCCTCATCTCGAGGCGCCCAAAAGCATATCCAATTCTTAGCAGCGCTGTCATCGGTAATCACGGGCTGACACTTGCGGTGATGATGGGCAACCATGGTGCGATTACAGATTGGCGCTTGACATCAGAAAAAACCCTGGTTGTCTATTTACGACCAGGGTTCTCTGCTTTGCTGCGTGCGTTTTGTTTGGAACAACTCGCCATTCAATATTTCCTGCTGCTCTCCTTGTTGGCCAAGGGATTATTGATTGACTGGCTTGAAGTCAGGCAAAATTGAATTCTCCACTGCAGTAGCTTTGATCGCGGCAAATGTGCATTCTTTTGGCCGCTACGCTATTGCTGAAGATTTGCATTGCAAGCCAATCATCGATCCAATAACTGGCTCAGGCCAACTGATAGCCCTGTTGCGATCAGCAATTATTTTTTCGCCGCGCTGGCGCCTTCGCGAATGATGTTGCGGGCAATCACCAATCGCTGAATTTGGTTGGTGCCCTCATAAATTTGGGTGATCTTGGCATCGCGCATATATTTTTCAATCGGGTAATCGCGCATATAGCCGTAACCACCAAATATTTGCACGGCGTCGGTAGTCACTTTCATGGCCACATCGGAAGCCAGCACTTTGCACATCGCCGATTCTTTGGCAATGTCTTTGACACCAGCATCGATCATTTTGGCCGTGGCATAAATCAGCGCGCGGGCGGCCTCAATTTGCGTGGCCATATCCGCCAGCATGAATTGAATCGCTTGAAATGAAATGATGCTCTGCCCAAATTGTTCTCGCTGCCGTGCATATTCCACAGCTAAGTCAAATGCACCCTGGGCAATCCCCAGCGCTTGCGCAGCCACGCCAGGCCGGGATTTGTCCAGCGTTTTCATGGCCACAATAAAACCCTCGCCTTCCTGGCCGAGCCGGTTTTCCACCGGCACCTTGCAGTCTTCAAAAATGACCTCGCTGGTCGCGGAGGCGCGAATCCCCATTTTATCTTCTTCTTTGCCATAAGATAGGCCGGGAAAGCCTTCTTCAACGATAAACGCCGAAGCCCCACGGCTGCCGCGCGAAGGATCGGTGGATGCAATAACGGTATAGACTTTCGCCACCCCGCCGTTGGTGATGAAGTGCTTTTTGCCGTTCAGGATGTAATAGTTGCCATCGCGTACGGCGCGAGTTTTGATAGCGCCTGCATCAGAGCCGGCTTCGGGCTCAGTCAAACAAAATCCCGCCAGGTATTTGCCATCCGCCAGATCAGGTAGATAGCGCTTTTTCTGCTCATCATTCCCGCTGATAACAATGGGAAAAGTGCCCAGGGCGGATGCGGCGACTGATAACGCAATCCCGCCGCACGCACGTGACAGCTCTTCGGTTACCAGCGCCAATTCAGTCACACCACCGCCCATGCCGCCATATTCTTCTTGAATCCAGATACGAAAAAAATCCAGTTCGGCGAATAATTTTACCAGGTCCCAGGGAAATTCACCTGTCTTGTCATGATGGGCTGCCACTGGCTTAACTTTTTCCTGGGCTACTTTGCGAGCCAACTTTTGCAGTTCTCGCTGTTCCTCAGTCAAGAAATATTCCATAATATGCCTCCGCCTGATCAAATGATATTAAGGTTTTTGAGCGCATTTTTGGCCGAAATTTGTTCGGCCCCTTTTTTGCTATTGCCCTTACCTACTCCTAGCACTTGATTGTTAATGCGAACCTCGATGGTAAACAGTTTTTCATGATCGGGTCCTTCTTCGTTACGAACAATATATTGCGGCAAGCCCAGATTCCGGCTCTGAGAATATTCCAATAATATGCTTTTGAAATTCTTATAATGTTCTTCGGTTAAAATTTCATCGCTCAAATCTAAAAGCTGTTCGCGAATAAAATTGACGGTCATCTCCAACCCGCCATCGAGATAGATCGCCCCAACAATCGCTTCAAACGCATCGGCGATAATCGACGCACGCTCCCGGCCGCCTGATTTTTCCTCGGCGTCATTGAGTAACATGAACGCTCCAATGCCGATATCATTCGAGACGCGGGCCAAAATTTTTCGACTCACCAGGAGGGATTTGATCGCAGTAAGCTCGCCTTCTTCTTTGGTCGGAAATTTTTTAAATAGATATTCGGTGACAATCATTCCCAGCACCGCATCACCTAAAAATTCCAATCGTTCGTTGGATTTTAATCGACACTCATTGGTGACTGACAAAAATGAGCGGTGTTTCAATGCCTGCTGAATCAGCTCTTTGTTCTTGAAACAATAATTCAATTTTGTCTCAAGCTCCGATATCTCATCATGGGAAAGATGAACTTTAGAAGGAGTGGCATGAAAAATTTTTGTTATAAAAGTAGCAATCCGATTAAGCATACGTCATTTTTCATCGTCGATCATTAACTTGGATATTTTCTGGTCACTAAACAGACATTGTGTCCGCCAAACCCAAACGAATTGGAGATAGCGATATGAACCTCTCTGTCGATCGCCTGATTTGGCGTATAAAAGAGATCACAGTCTGGGTCTGGATATTCATAATTGATGGTGGGGTGGATTTTATTATACTTCGTGGTCAATAGGGTGGCGATCAGCTCTACGCTCCCCGAAGCCCCCAGTAGGTGACCGATCATTGATTTGGTTGAACTAATCGGGATCCTTTTGGCCCGTTCGCCGAAGACGTGCTTGATCGCCAACGATTCAATCTTGTCATTATGAGGGGTGGATGTCCCATGCGCATTGATGTAATCAACTTCATCGCAAGAGATACCAGCATCTTCCAGTGCTTTTTTCATGACCCGTCGCGCACCATCGCCATCCGCAGCGGGCGCAGTAATATGATAGGCATCCGCGGTGAACGCCGCACCAATAACTTCCCCATAAATTTTAGCGCCACGGTTTAACGCATGTTTTTCCTCCTCCAGGATGAGGATGCCCGCTCCTTCGCCCATGACGAAACCGTCCCGTTGGGCATCGAAGGGACGACTGGCTTTCTGCGGCGCATCATTCCGAGTGGATAGCGCTTTCATGGCATTAAATCCGCCAACACCCATAGGCGTGATAGTGGCTTCAGAGCCGCCGGCAATCATGATATCGACCTCGCCCATCTGAACTGAGCGGAGCGCATTGCCAATGGCATGCGAACTCGAGGCACAGGCAGAAATGGTCGAATAATTCGGCCCCTTGAACCCAAAGCGTATACTAATGTAGCCCGGCGCAATATCCGGAATCATCATCGGAATAAAAAACGGGCTGATTTTGCCAGGGCCTTTGTCAAAATAGTTACGGTATTCGCGTTCAAACGTATCCATCCCGCCAATCCCGGAGCCAATGATCACCCCGATCCGCTCTCGGTTCTCGCGTTCTAAATTTAGGCCCGAATCGTCCAAGGCCAATTGCGAAGCAATAACCGCATATTGGCTGAACTTGTCCATGCGCCGAGCTTCCTTGCGATCAAGAAAGCTACTTACATCTAAATTTTTGATCTCACCGGCAAATTTAGTATCGAACGGAGTGGTATCAAATCCCTGAATATAATCGATTCCGCTCCGGCCATTGATCAGAGCGTCCCAATATTCAGCAACGGTATGTCCCACTGGACTGATAATGCCGATGCCTGTGACTACAACGCGTTTTTTCATAAATTATTCCTGAGGTCAATCCGATTGGAGTCATGATGATCGTCAAATGTGGCCTACGATGGTGCCCTGCTCTGCTACCAAGTAAGTCCTGCCTCGATGTCGCTGGCAGGACTTACTTCAGCAATTTTATGATTCGACTTTCTTTTTTAGATAATCAATTGCAGCGCCAACCGTTGTGATCTTTTCTGCATCCTCATCGGGAATTTCGATTTTGAATTCATCTTCGAATGCCATCACCAGTTCCACCGTATCCAATGAATCGGCGCCCAAATCTTCGATAAAATGAGCTTCCGGCGTAACTTCACTGGCGTCAACGCCGAGTTGATCCACGATTATCTCTTTCACTCTGTCTTCTAAGGCCATGTTTTCACCTCCTATCTGGCTTGTTTTCCTGTCATTAAATTAATTAGAGATTCTGATTGATAAGTCCGCTTCAAGAAGGCCGCTACCGCTAACCTCTCGAATTTAGGCCAGTTAAAATGCTCCCGTAGTACCAAATGATAATTGAACCGAATTAGCGGTGCTTAGGGCGCACTTGTGATAAAATCATAACTTCGTTTTAATGCTGCACTCCAATAACGTGTTCAGTAAATATCTGCTACATCACCATGCCACCGTCCACATGAAGCACCTGGCCAGTGATGTAATTCGCCGCTGGTGACACCAGAAATGACACTACCTGCGCCACATCTTCGGGCGAACCTGCCCTTTTCAATGGGATTAAATTTAGAAATGCTGCTTTCACATGGTCAGGCAGATGCTGGGTCATTTCGGTCTCGATATAACCAGGAGCCACTGCATTTACGGTGATATTTCTGGCTGCCAGCTCCTTAGCCGCACTTTTGGTCAGGCTGATGAGACCACCTTTTGAGGCTGCATAATTTGCCTGCCCCGCATTGCCCATTACGCCAACCACTGAGGCGATATTGACAATTTTGCCGCTACGCTGTTTCATCATAATTTTAGCTGCGGCTTTCAGACAATTGAACGCCCCTTTCAGATTTACCGCTATCACTGCATCCCATTCGGCTTCGCTCATCCGAATGAGGAGATTATCCCGCGTAATGCCGGCATTATTGACCAGTACATCGACGCGACCCCATCGCTGCATTGTTTCTTCAAATAGATGTTCAACATCAGCGATTTTAGTGACATCCACTTTCAGGCCCAATGCCTCGGCACCCAGTCGTTTTAATTCATCCGTTGTTGCCTGAACGGCTGGCTCGTCCACATCACAAATCACCACTCCATAGCCTTGTTGCGCCAGAGCCATGGCGATAGCTTTTCCAATGCCTCGGGCAGATCCAGTGACTATTGCTACCTTTTTTTCCATTTCCTCCCTCGCAGAAGATTCGCAGCTTATTCGATTTCGTCAAGCTTGCCTTTGGTTTGAACCACGAAATTGCGATTGATACGCTTATTCAGCCCAGCCAAAACATCCCCCGGCCCGACTTCATAAAAGTCAGTAGCCCCTGCCGCAATCATATTCTCAATCGTCTCCACCCAGCGTACTGGCTGCGTAAGCTGTTGATACAGCAACGTTCGAATCTCCTCTGGCCTGGTTACGGGGCGAGCAGTGACATTGGCAAAAACCGGAAAACGAGCCGAGCGAATTTCGATTTTTTCCAGAATTCGTTTTAACTCCTCTTGTGCAATTGCCATCAGAGGTGAATGAAACGCACCGCTGACGACCAGTGGTATGGTTTTTTTAGCGCCCTGTTCTTTGGCCAATTGCACTGCTGCAGCTACACCATCCAGCGAACCAGAGATGACGATTTGCAGCGGCGAATTGATATTGGCTGCCGTCACAACGCCAGCGCCTGCTGCCTGCTTGCAGATAGTAACCACCTGATCGTATGGTAACCCAACGATGGCAGCCATGGTCCCCGGCTGTTTCTCTCCCGCTTCCTGCATCAATTCCCCGCGATGTTTGACCACGGTTAGCCCATCCTCAAAACTCATCGCGTCGGCAGCTACCAGCGCCGAATATTCACCCAGGCTATGTCCTGCCGCCATATCTGGGATGATGTTTTTTTGAGCCAATAGTCTTGTTACCAGCACACTATGCACAAAAATTGCTGGTTGCGTAATACGAGTTTGTTTGAGTTGTTCCTCGGGCCCCTCAAAGCAGACAGCGCTGAGATCAAAGCCCATCTGCCGGTTAGCGATTGCAAAAATTTCTTTTGCCAGAGCAAATTTATTGTAAAGGTCTTTCCCCATTCCGACATATTGTGACGCCTGGCCGGGGTAGAGAAAGGCGACTTGTGGCATGTGCTTGCCTCTATGGTTACTGAACTATTTTATCGGTGTAAGCCATCGTTTTCGTAGATTCTGGATGGCTTTCTGATATAGCTTTTGCTTGTTGTTTAACAGCGATGCCTGCATATAAAAACGTTCGGCGGATTCATAATCCCCTTGAGCTTCCAGTGCCAGGCCAAGGTTATAGTAAATTCGTGCATCCGTGGGTGATTTTTTTTGCTGACGCTCCCAAAAGCGCTGAGCTTTTTTCCAATCGCCGCTTTTGGCCCAATTCATCGCACTGTCGGGAACAATGTCGGTCTTTTCAATTTGCCGCGATATCATATTCGTTTTAGGCCAGATTTCAGCCAAAAAATTACGCACTGTCTTGGCCAGCAGGGTTCTTTTTATCTCATCATCCGACGGTAGCTTTGGTGAATCTTCTATGATTAACTTCTCGCTGGTATAGTTGTCAATTTTCTCTCGTAGAAAGATCTGTTGTCCGCTTTTTAAATTGATAAGCTCAAAATTGACGATCACCTGGGCTTTGCGAATCCGAAAATGTTGTTCCACAGTTTGCAGCTTGTACTTCTTTTTCTTTACCATTTCGCCCGTCGGACCAACTTCTTCGATGATATTGCCGGCGGTGTCGCGCTCATATTCTCCGGTCCAAACGCTTTTGGGTACTTTTTCAACCCCCATCTCGTCTGGAAATAGCTCCAGCTTTTTGAGCGATGCGAACAGAATGCCATCAATTTGAATAATCTTGCCAATCTGGGCCGATGAATCGCTGGAGCGCAGTGATTCATAGCTCAAGCGCTGCTGCTCCAGGGCCGCAGTCAATTTATTTTGATCGAAGAGCTCGAAATAGTCCGACGCCGAAAATGCAGTTTGTAGATATCCGCACAAAAGTTTGGCTTCATCCTGCTCGGCACATGGTGCTACTGCCAGCCGTTTAATACCTGCCAGATTCGGCTGAGCCGGCTCATAAAAACGTAGTTTTTGCCCAGCGGCACAAAAATCAAGCACGAATAATATCATTGAAACCAAAGAAAAAGAACGACGCCACATTGCACATCCACCCTTCCATGCTTTTCATTTCGTTGTCGATCCAGGTTGCGTTGACAATCATCAATTCATTCAGTCTATATTTTTACCAGCACAGCTCCGGTGGTAAAGCCACCGCCAAAACTAACCATCAGACAGTAATCACCCGGTTGTAGCCGATTCTGTTCCATGGCTTCGGTTAATGCAATTGGAATCGAAGCCGCCGATGTATTTCCATACCGGTCGATATTAATAAACACTTTTTCCATGGGGAGCTTGATGCGCCGAGCCGTTGCCTCGATAATCCGAACATTGGCTTGATGAGGGATTAGCAACGTCAATTGACTGGATTTAATATTGGCCATCTTTAAAATATCTACTGCGGCATCACCCATGGCCTTAACCGCATATTTAAACACATCCGTTCCTTGCATTTTGATGTAGTGCAGCCGCTGATCAATCGTTTCGTGGCTGGCCGGTTGACGGCTACCGCCGCCGGGCATATACAGCAAATCCGTGAGGCGGCCATCGCTCTTGATCAGCGTTTTCATAATGCCGCGCTGGCCATCAGAAGGCTGAAGCACCGCTGCGCCGGCACCATCGCCGAATAAGACACAGGTTGTCCGATCAGTGTAATCGGTAATTTTGGTCAAGGCTTCAGCGCCAATGACCAGCACATTTTTATATTCGCCTGCGGCGATTAAGTTATTGGCTATGGTCAGACCATATAAAAATCCTGAGCAGGCCGCGCTGATATCAAATGCGGCGGCATTGATCGCTCCTAAGTTCTTTTGAACGTAACAGGCTGTGGCTGGAAATGGCGTGTCACCAGTTACGGTAGCAACAATGATGATGTCGATATCTTTCGGTTTCAGTTTGGCCGCAGCCAGGGCTTTTTTGGCGGCCTCGGTACCCAAATCAGACGTAGCGGTCGCTGCATCACAAACATAACGCTGCACCATACCTGTACGCTCTTTGATCCATTCATCACTGGTATCGACCAATTTCTCCAGGTCGCCATTGGTTAAAATTTGTTTGGGTACTGCAAAGCCTAACCCAGTAATCATTGAGTGATAACTATTTTTCACTTCTGTTTTCAACTTCCATTCCTCTATATAACAATGCTACAGGTGATTATCTCGGATAATTAGCAGCCGCGATCACCACCAAAATTGCCTTTAAATTCGGGGCTAATCGCTGGGATGAGTCATCACGCCCAATTCTTGTTCGATTTTTTCATTCACACGTTCATTAATTATTTTTTCGGCCTCAAAAATGGCGTTACGAATTGCCTTAGGCGAAGAACTGCCATGGCAAATAATCGCGACGCCATTGACTCCCAGCAACGGAACGCCGCCGTATTCGGCATAATCAAAGGTTTTCTTCAGGCGGCGAAAAGCCGGCTTCAGTAGATATGCCCCAATGTTATATTGGAGCCGCCGGCCAATGCGACGCCTCAAATTAGATGAAAACACGTTGCTAAACGATTCAGCAAACTTCAAAATAATATTACCGACAAATCCATCGCAGACGACCACATCCGCCTTATCGCGCAGGATGCCTCCGCCTTCGATATTGCCCACAAAATTCAAGTCACTTTTTCGAAACAGCTCGTAGGTGGCTTGGGCTTGAGCATTGCCCTTGCCCTTTTCAGATCCAATGTTTAGCAAGGCAATTCTGGGATAGCCAATACCAAACAATTTATTCATAAAAATGGCTCCCATGACACCAAATTCAAATAGCTGTCGCGGCTTACAATCGACATTGGTTCCGGCATCGATCAACATAGTGGCACTCCGGCCATTGGGCAACAGCGAACCGATGGCAGGCCGATTGACACCTTTGATTTTTCGCAA
>JAPDQM010000114.1:0-12774 GCA_034505795.1 Candidatus Zhuqueibacterota bacterium | reverse complement strand
GGACTGATATGGTCTTATTTGAATCTAAAATTTTAATTTTGACCTAAAAAAATTTTGGTCTCAGAATTGAAAGGCCTCAGAATTGACGCTCTCAATTTCTAATTCTGTAACTTTTCGGTTCTGTGACCAAATATTTATTGGTCTCAGAATTGAAAGGTCTCAGAAATGACGCTTTTAATTTATAATTTTGTGACCTTTCGGTTCTGTGACCAAATATTTATTGGTCTCAGAATTGAATGGTCTCAGAAATGAAGCTTTCAATTCTCAATTCTGCGACCTTTCGTTTCTGTGACCAAGTATATTATATTGGTCTCAGAATTGAAAGGCCTCAGAAATGGAATTTTTAATTTTTTCAATTCAACCAAAAAAATTTCAAATAATTTTCAATTTAATTTGTTATATTAGTGTATGGACCAGGGCAAATTAAAAGCGAATGAAGATTTGATAGAACGCTATCAACAAGGCGATCATGCTGCTTTTGATCAATTAATCAAAGAACACGGTACGTCGCTTTACAATTTCATCTTTTATATGACCAAAAGCAAGTCGCTGGCTGATGATATTTATCAAGAAACCTGGTCCAGGGTGATAAATCATCTCGATAGTTATCACGAGCAAGGGAAATTTAAATGCTGGCTGTTCAAGATTGCAAATCATCAATGCCTCAATCATCTGCGGTTGGTCAGGCGGTTCTTTGTGCCATTAACTGAGATACTGAAAACTGAAAATGAAGCGGATATCTTTATCAGCGAATCTAATTTCAATTCCAGGCCTGATGAGGAACTGGAATCCAATGAGCGTCTCCAATGGGTTCGTAAGCTGGCGCACCAATTGCCCATCAAGCAGCGCCAGGTTTTTCTCTTGAAAATGAATAGCGATTTGACATTCAAAGAGATCTCAGTTATCCTGAACCGACCATTGAACACGGTTTTGACCCAAATGCGAACGGCAATGTTAACCATCAGGAAAAAATTAAAGGACATCTATGGCGAATTGTAATTTTGACCGAACAAAATTTATTGCATACCTATTCGATGAGCTTGAGATAGCGGAACGGGAGGAATTAGCTGACCATCTCCAGACCTGCGGGGAGTGTGCAGCAGAAGTTGAGCAATTGTCTTCCGTTCTGGATCGCTGGCCAACTCAACAGTTTGAACCGCCGCCGCTACAATTGGTCTGGAAGGCAGAACAGCCCAAGGCGGTTCATCAGCGACTAAAAAAG
Source organism: Candidatus Zhuqueibacterota bacterium (assembly GCA_034505795.1). GTDB lineage: Bacteria > Zhuqueibacterota > Zhuqueibacteria > Thermofontimicrobiales > Thermofontimicrobiaceae > Thermofontimicrobium_A. The sequence goes on along the minus strand of JAPDQM010000114.1, from coordinate 11,552 downwards.
CGGAAAGCTCGGCGGCTTGTACCTGCCTTTGGATTCGCAGTGGCAATTGCTGTTATTGTATTTTTCCTTTCCTGGTTCCTGGGAGAAAATAAAAAGTCAAATTATTGGAGCATCGAAAATAGCTGGGAGGGACCGTATCGCTATCATTTAGAAAGCATCGATCGGACCATTGAGACGATTAAAAAAGATAATTTTTTTAACTAATGAATGTAGGACAGGATGCCATCCTGTCTTTTACTTGTAGGACAGGATGCCATCCTGTCCTACAATTCAGGGAGGTGTGTTATGAATAAAAAATCAAAAATATTTTTCAGTCTGCTGCTCGTCGGTCTGCTGGCAGTTGAGGTTATGGCGCAAGATAGAGACCTGATTCAGCGACTGGCTCAAGATAAGGGACTTATTCAGGGAACAGTGAAATCCACGGATGGGCAACCAATTACAGCCGCCACAATAATTTTCAAAAATAGTTCTCCAAAATTTACCACCCTGGCCGATGGCAGATTTGTGGGCAAAATGCATTCAGGAAACTACACTGCTTTCGTCTATAAAATTGGTTATAAAAGTCTTATAAAAGATAATGTGGAAATCCGCAGGGACTCGACAACCAACCTTGAAATCACTCTCATACCAGACCCAATCAACCAGGGATATGGAAGTATTGCAGGGCGAGTTATCGATCAAAATGATAGGCCAATCTCAGGGGCGAAAGTCATCATCGCCGAATCTTTCATTTCCACATCTGTTGCAATCTTTTCAATCGATGACCTTCTTCCCAAAGGCGATAAGTTTGAAACCTGGTCTGATGGTGCTGGTAATTTTGAGTTCAAGAAAGTTCCTCCAGGCAGATACACCGCTTTTGCCTTAAAGGATGGTTACAAGTCTTTTATGTCTTTTTCGAGCTATGTTCAAAGCGATAAAACGAAAAGCATCGAAATAAAATTGCTGGAGAAAAAATATTCATCAATATATGGCAAAATTATGTCGCTCGACGGTGAAGCAATTCCAGCAGCCAATATTTTTTTGGAGGGGACAAATTTGGGTGCTGCTTCTGATGGGATCGGTGATTTTCTCATTCAGGATGTCCCACCAGGCAAATATACTTTGAAGGTAGAAATGGTGGGATTTGAAACGCATAAACAGTTAGTCATAATTGAAAAAAATAAAGATAAAAAATTGTTTGTTGGCCTGAATCCAGAGCTTGATTTCAAACTACAGAGAAAAGCGGATGATCAAGCCTATCAGGATCGTTTACAAGATTTGCGGCTAGCTTATTTTTTGGCTGAATCAGCATCGGATCGAGAGGAAATATTAAAGCAAATCCGAGCATTGCTTGAATCAATATTCGATCTAAAAGAGAGCGAGTATGCGAATGAGATCGAATCAAAAAAGAGAAACATTGAAGCGTTGGAACGATTGCAGAAATATCGTGCCGCCAATAAAAACGACATTATCGAACGACGGCTGAAAGAATTGCTGACCGTTTATTAGAACATCTCACCATCCCCCTCCGAAGCGTGAAACTTCGGGGGGGATTTCTAACAAAATTGTTCTCCCAAAGAACTGGAATCCCACAGAAGTGAAACTTTCAAATTCTAATTCTGTGACCTTTCGTTCCGCCGAGAAGGTGGACCGCCTATTGGCGTTTCTGTGACCAAAAATTTATTGGTCTCAGAATGGAAAGGTCACAGAAATGGAACTTTCAATTTTTGGTTCTGTGACCTTTCGTTTCTGTGACCAAAAATATCCGTTTTCTTCAACCAAAAAACTATTTTGCAAAGCATCCAGTCAGACATCTTTTTTGTATCAAATGCCACCACAACATTGATGATCAACCTTGAATTTCGACCAAGATTACCACCAATTTACCTTTCTTTTTGACCAAGAATTAATAAAAATATCCTTGATTTTTGACCATAATTTTTGTATTATTCATCCAGGTACTTGCTACTGAGAGCATTAAGTAGTTTATGCAGCAGAGTCATTTCGATCCGTCCGCCAACTGGCGGACGGAGAGAAATCTGTAAATTCAACAGTCACTTCAAAGCCAGATTCCTCACTGCGTTCGGAATGACAATTCAAATGTAAACTTCAATATGCTCCCTTTAATAATTAAGTCAAAGGAGCCAATTTGAAAAGAATTGTCTTTGAAGAATTAAAACGCTGGAAGAATAGTCCGCAGCGTAAGCCGATTTTACTTCGGGGAGCACGACAGGTCGGCAAGACTTATATTGTTCGAGAACTGGGGAAATTATTTCCCGATTTTGTGGAGATCAATTTCGAGCTGCTGCCTGAAGCAAGCACGATTTTCGACCGAGACCTTCTGCCCGATCGAATTATCCGAGACTTATCGCTTTTCATCGGGCGCAAAATTATGCCTGGGCATTCACTATTATTTTTTGATGAAATCCAGGCAGCGCCCAAAGCGATCCAGGCGTTACGCTATTTTTATGAGCTATTGCCACAGCAACATATTATCAGTGCTGGCTCGCTGCTTGATTTTGAATTGGAGAAGATCGGCCTACCTGTGGGCAGGGTGGCTTCGATGTATATGTTTCCGATGTCCCTCATGGAATTTCTGGCAGCCAGACATGAGCCGCTGCTGATCGAGATGATTCTGCAACATGATATCACATCAAAGGTATCCGAAGCTGTTCATAATAAATTGCTCCATCTACTGGGCGAATATTTTGCCATTGGCGGGATGCCAGAAGCTGTGCAGTGCTGGCTCGACACCGAAGATTTGAATAAATGTGGGGCAATCCATCGCACCATCATCGATTCGTTCCGCCAGGATTTCAATAAATATGCCACCAAGTTTCAGATCAAATATCTTGATGTGCTGTTCAGCGCCGTTCCCGCTTTGTTGGGACAAAAATTCAAGTTCAGCAATATCCCTGGCGAGTATCGAAAGCGGGATTTGCTGCCTGCCCTTGATCTCTTGATCAAAGCAGGCGTTGCTCACAAAATTATCCATAGCTCTGGTGCGGGAATTCCGCTGGGGGCGACTGCTAATGGCGATAGGTTTAAAATGCTATTTCTCGATATTGCGCTGGCGCAGACCATTTTAGGGTTGGATACCACCTCCTGGCTGCTTGATCCCGAGCTCAATTTGATCAATAAAGGGGCGATTACCGAAGCATTTGTGGGACAGGAGCTGCTCGCCTATTCGCCATTTGATTTAAAAGCCCAACTCTATTATTGGCACCGAGAAGCTAAAGCCAGCAACGCTGAGATTGATTATTTAATTCAAAAAAAGAACCTGATCATTCCCATCGAAGTTAAAAGCGGTGCACCTGGTAAATTAAAAAGTCTGAATATTTTTCTTGACGAGCACCCAAATTCAACTCAGGGCATCCGATTTTCCAGCCAGAATTATGAAGCAATCAATGCCATTCAGAACCTGCCGCTCTATGCAGTTGCCAGCATCATGGATGGGCAAGCTTCACATTTCCAGTTTTTGATCGATTAGTTGATGGTGGTTGAGTAGTTAAGTGGGTTAAGTGAGTTGACTAAGGGGAGCTGAATGCATCGTCGGGATCGTCTCCCCCTCCAGCGTCAGGTAGCTGCGCAGGAGCGGCACGGTCAGGCAGGAATGGACGGGGAGAATCGCCAGAATATCCCCGATTTTGACCTGATCAAAAAATTCGGTATGCGTTTTGATGATCCCATGCTCTTGCGAAAGAGCCGAAACGTAAGTGTTTGGAATCATCGCTCCCCAACCTCGCTCGTGAAGCGGTGCCACGTAACCGAAAATTTTATTGCCATTGTGATCGACGATGAACTCTTTCGAGAGATGAACCGCTCCGCCATAAATCATAATTTCATTTCGCTCCCGATGCTTCGCCACCACAGGACAGGCCACCACCACAGCAATATCTTGCTCCGTACAGGAGCCAATATTCAATTGCATGACATCGTAGAAGACAAAATTGCCAGGCCGAATTTCATCCACACCACTGAAATCATCGACCACGCTGCAGGAGGGCGTATCGCCGATGGAAATTTGAGTTGCCACCAATCCCTGCTCGATGAACTTCTGCTTGAGCTGCTGCAGCTTGTGAACGATGTCGTGATAGATTGCCTTGACTTCATCTGCCGATCGGGCTCGATAAGCATGGCCTGAATGCGTTAGCAAGCCTCTGAAAACCATCTTTTTTGAACGGTTAATTTGCCGAGCCAGGCCAATGGCTTCATCGAATTGCTCCCACCAAATGCCCGTTCGATGATAACCAACATCAATTTTGATCCATATTCCAACCTCGGTCTGGAGATTTCTATCCAAAAAAGCCACTACCTCCGCCGATTCGACCAGCAGGTGCAACTGAATTTCAGCCGCTAGTTTATTGATGCTTTCGATCTCCAGAATATTCACAGGAAAAGCAATGGTAATATCCCGCCAGCCATGCTGGGCAAAATATATTGCCATTTCTACTGAAGAGACGGTGATTGATTTCACCCCAAATTGCCGAAACCATTCGCCAATTTGGGCGGACTGATGGGTTTTGAAGTGAGGACGAAAATGCACCTGACTCCTCGCAGCCTTTTGAACCATGCGATGGATATTGTCAACCGCCCGAGGTTTATTCAATATCAACGTCGGACGTTCAATACACAGATGGTGGGAAAACAGTTTATTTGTACCTTCATTCATTTTTTCAAACCTCATTCAATACTGCCTGCACATCAAATATACTCACGCATCCTGAATGGAGCGGAGAGATAAGCGACGTCTTGATATCACCCTCCAGTCAAGTCCGGGGGCTTTCGTGGACCGTATGCGTGATAAGATACAATTTTCTGAATCAAATGCAACCCAATTTTTATGAATGAAGATTTCGCGTGGTTCAAATTGCAATCTATTCGCTTAGCCCAATATTATTTTCCTTCAGCGAAAAATTTTATATTGACAAAGGTCTCAAGTTTTGCTAAATTGCAAATTCATTCAGCCATTTTAAATGGTTGGACAACCAAACATGGACATGGATTGCCTCATTCATATTTTTCTAATCAAGTGAGGAGCGAAAATGAGCTATATTCCCTCCGCGCAACGGTACGAAAACATGCTCTATCAACGTTGCGGCAGAAGCGGCTTAAAACTTCCCATTATTTCGCTGGGTCTGTGGCATAATTTTGCTGGAGTCGATACTTTCGAAAATTGTCGCAAGATCATCTGGCAGGCATTCGATGCCGGTATTACGCATTTTGATCTGGCCAATAATTACGGCCCACCGCCTGGTTCTGCTGAGGAGACCTTTGGCCGAATTCTGAAAATGGATTTGCAGAGCTATCGTGATGAACTGATCATTTCAACCAAAGCTGGCTATTACATGTGGCCGGGACCTTATGGCGAATGGGGCTCGAAAAAGTATCTCATCGCCAGCTTGGATCAAAGCCTCAAGCGTTTGGGCATGGACTATGTCGATATTTTCTATTCCCATCGCTTCGATCCGGAAACGCCGCTGGAAGAAACAATGGAGGCACTTTATCAGGCTGTCCAGCAGGGCAAAGCGCTCTATGCTGGCATCTCCAACTATCCTCCAACGGCCACTGCGCGCGCTGCGCAAATACTGAATGATTTTGGTTTACATTGCTTGATCCACCAGCCACCCTATTCCATGCTCAATCGAACAATCGAAACCGGCTTGTTAGAGGTTCTGGAGGAAAAAGGCATTGGTTGTATTGTATTTTCGCCTCTGGCACAGGGATTGTTAAGTGATCGCTATCTTCAGGGTATTCCGGCTGATTCGCGAGCCGAAAAGCCCCATGGCTTTTTGCAGCGTGATGCCATCACCGAACCGCTGCTAACAAGGCTCCGAAAATTAAATCAATTGGCTCAGCAACGAGGCCAGAGCCTGGCACAGATGGCTATTGCCTGGGCCTTGCGAGATCGCCGGGTGACTTCGGCAGTGATTGGCGTGAGTCGTACCGAACAGTTGCAAAACAATCTGGCCACGTTGAAAAACCTCCGATTCACGACTGATGAACTGACAGAAATTGACACGATTTTGTCCGATGACCATCCAAATAACGCCTGAGAAAAATGAGCGATGCGTCAGACCAGAATTTGAATGGAGTACCCCATGTCCAAACCCGACTGCAGCACCACTACAGCCGAACCGATGGAAACCATATCTACCAGAGAACAACGCTTCGATCGAGCTCGTCGCACCATCAGCCTCTTTATTGGCCCAGTGGCTTTTATTGTGGTTTTGCTCCTACCACTCCCGGCTTTAACGCCTCAGGCCCATCGCCTGGCCGCGATCCTCGCCTGGGTATTGATCTATTGGGTGGGCGAAGCATTGCCGATTCCGGTTACTTCATTGCTGGGGCCGGTGTTGTGCGTCATCCTGGGCGTGGCGCCCGCCAACACGATTTTCTCGCCTTTCGCCAATCCAATTATTTTTCTATTCATTGGCAGCTTCATGTTAGCCCAGGGCATGATGGAACAACGGCTCGACCGGCGAATTGCACTCCGCATCCTCTCGTTGCGCTGGGTTGGGAATAGTCCCGTTCGGCTGACGATAGTGATCGGTATCATCCCCATTCTGTTGTCCATGTGGATAAGCGACAGCGCTACCACGGCGATGATGTATCCCATTGTGATTGGCATTGTGTCCTCATTGGGCACTCTATCTAAATCAGCTTCAAACCAATTGACTTCTGCCAAATTCAATACCGGTTTGCTGCTGACCATTGCCTACGCTGCCCTCATCGGTGGAACCGGCACACCCGTTGGCACGCCGCCCAATTTGATCGGCATTGGCATGATCGACCGCTTGTTGCATGTGAAAATCTATTTTTTTCAATGGATGCTTTTGGCCATACCGATCATGTTGACCATGTGGTTGATCATGCTGGTATTCCTGATGAAAATTCATCCCCCGAGCTCGAAGGAATTTCCTGGCCTGGTGGAATTTTTACAAACACAGCGACAAGAGCAGGGTCCCTGGACGAACGGTCAAAGGAATGCGTTAGTGGCTTTTGCTGTAGCCGTTACCTTATGGATTTTGCCAGGGGTGGTCGCTTCGATCTGGGGAACTGAATGCGCCATGTTTAAATTCTGCGAAACACATCTGCCAGAAGGGATTGCGTCGATGGTCGCAGCTATTTTGCTGTTTATCCTTCCGGTTAATTGGCGCGAACGACGCTTCACGCTGAGCTGGTCGCAAGCATTGAAAATCGATTGGGGCACCATTCTCCTTTTCGGTGGCGGCCTATCCATGGGCAGTTTGCTGTTTGTCACTGGCCTGGCGGATGTAATTGGCAAGCAATTAATTGGCCTGGGCGGAGCGACATCGCTCTGGATCATTACTGCTATTGCCATTTTTTTGGGCATCCTGATCACCGAAATGACCTCCAACACCGCCACGGCCAATATGCTGGTACCCATTATGATTGCGGTGGCGCAGAGTGCCGGTGTCAGCGGCATTCCGCCGGCGATTGGAGTTTGCATGGGCGCCAGCATGGCCTTCATGTTGCCGGTTTCGACCCCTTCTAATGCCATCATCTATGGTTCGGGCATGGTGCCGATCACGGCCATGATTCGCGCTGGCGCGGTGTTAGACATTGTCAGTTTTCTGGTAATTTTCATTGGTCTGAGAATCTTATGCCCGCTATTGGGATTAATCTAAAAAATGGATATGTGCAGCCCATGGCTCTGAATGAGCAAGAGTTATTTTACAAATCCAAATTCTGAAGCAGATTCTCGAATCAGTAACTCATTGAATCGGATAAAACGACAAAACCAACTTGGAGTTCGATCATGACAATTTTTATTTGAATTCACATTATGTTCAGGAGGGCAAAATGACCAATCGCTTATTTCAAATTACAATTGTTCTGTTGAATTTAGGGATAATGAATATGACTGCGAAGACAATGACCAATGAGGCAAATGTGATGAATTATCAACTCAATAAAAACTGGCAATTCCGGCAGCAAGGGACCAGCAAATGGTTGCCAGCGACGGTCCCGGGATGTGTGCATCTGGATTTGCTCGACAATCAAGAAATTAGCGATCCATTTTATCGCACCAACGAGCGCGATCAACAATGGGTCGATAAGGTGGATTGGGAATATAAGACCATATTTTCTGTAGATCGAGAAATGTTATCAAGAGAAAACATTCGGCTGATTTTCAAAGGCCTGGATACTTATGCCGATGTTTATCTGAATAATTCAAAACTGCTTTCAGCTAACAATATGTTTCGGGAGTGGAGCGTTGAGTGCAAACAATTTCTCAAACCAGGCGACAATGAATTGAAGATTTATTTTCATTCGCCTGTTAAAATTGATCTCCCCAAATTGGAGCAATTGGGCTATCAATTGCCAGCCGTGAACGATCAATCGGAAAACGGCGGGTTGGGTGATAAAAAAATTAGCCCTTTCGCCAGGAAGGCAGGTTATCACTACGGCTGGGATTGGGGTCCACGATTCGTCACTTCGGGCATCTGGCGGCCGATCTATCTCCAGGCCTGGGATAGGGCTCGAATTGAGAATATTCAGATCGTTCAAAAAGATGTTTCCAGCCGAATAGCCAAATTATCAGCCGTGTTTGAAATTGAAACGATCGCTAACCAGACAGCAACCGTTTCTTTTTCTGTAACACAAGGGACGAGGGTCAAAGCTGAACAGTCAATCAAGCTGACCGCCGGAAGGAATAAAACGGCAGTTGATTTTGAAATCGAAAATCCTAAGTTATGGTGGTGCAATGGAATGGGCGAGCCATATCTCTATACGCTACTGGCTCAGTTGAAAATTGGCAATACAGTTTATGATGAGCAATCAGCCAAATTTGGTATCCGAACATTGAAAGTGGTGCAGCAGAAGGACGATATTGGCAAAAGTTTTTATTTTGAACTCAATGGCGTTCCGGTCTTTGCCAAAGGGGCCAACTACATTCCTAATGACAATTTTCTGCCACGAGTCACCAAAGAGCGATACGAACACATTGTCAGGTCAGCGGCTGAGGCGAATATGAACATGCTCCGAGTTTGGGGCGGCGGGATTTATGAAAACGATATTTTTTATGATTTGTGCGATCAATATGGCATCATGATCTGGCACGATTTTATGTTCGCTTGTTCGATGTATCCTGGAGATGATGCTTTTTTGGAGAATGTGAAGGCGGAAGCAATTGACAATGTGAGGCGGCTGCGAAACCATCCCTGTCTGGCGCTGTGGTGTGGCAACAACGAAATCGACGCTGCCTGGTCGCATGATACCCCTGGCGGCTGGGGCTGGAAAGAGCGCTTCTCGCCAGAAATCCGCACCAAGCTTTGGAACGATTATGAAACTATATTTTATCGAATCTTGCCTCAGGTGGTCGCTGAACACGATCCGAAAACGTTTTATTGGCCTTCATCACCGCTGGCAGATTGGAACCAACGGGCTTCCTATGAAAGCACCTCGGGCGATGTTCATTATTGGGGCGTTTGGCATGGCCGAGAGCCATTTGAAAATTTTCAAATCAAGATTGGTCGCTTTATGAGCGAATATGGTTTCCAGTCATTTCCGGAATTGAAGACGATCAAAAGCTACGCCTTACCCGAAGACCTCGACATCGATTCTGAAGTCATGATGGCCCATCAGCGCAGTGGCATCGGCAACCGACGCATCAAAGAATATATGGATTGGTATTATCGAGATCCCAAGGACTTCGAATCGCTGCTTTACGTGGGCCAGGTGTTGCAAGCCGAAGGGATCAAGTCGGCCATCGAGGCGCACCGAAGGAAGATGCCTTATTGCATGGGTTCCTTGTATTGGCAGATCAACGATTGCTGGCCTGTGGCATCCTGGTCCAGCATTGATTATTTCGGCAGATGGAAGGCGCTGCATTATTTTGCAAAGCAGGCCTTTGAAGAAGTCCTAATTTCCCCAACCATCAAAGATAAAAAACTATCTGTATTCATTGTCTCCGATCGGCTGATTCCATTTCAAGCCAAACTTGAATTGGAAATCTTAGATTTTGAAGGCAAGTTGCTTTGGTCAAAAACTCAGCCGATTGAGATAGCAGGCAATTCCAGTGGTTCCTATTTTGAAGCCAACATCGATGATTTGCTGAGAGGGATGAATCGAAACAAGATTTTATTCTTTGCAAAATTGAGTGAAAACGATCAGCGCGTATCTGATAATATTCTGTATTTTTCACCCGCTAAAGATTTAGATTTGCCAACGGCTGAAATTCAAACACGAATTATCGAGGCATCGGATGGCTATATCATTACACTTTTTAGCAATCAATTGGCGAAAAATATCTACCTCAGTTGTGATGAGATTGACGGCTTCTTCTCAGATAACTATTTCGATTTGCTACCAGGACGATCGGCGCAGGTGAAATTTAACTGTGATAAGAAGGTGGAGGATTTTCAAGCAAAATTGAAGATCAAGACGCTGCGAGATACCTATTAGTCATTGAAAATGGTGGCACATCGTATTTGATCAAAAGCAAGCCATCGAATCATTAAATTCCATCGAAGGGGATTCAGAGGTTTTTCGATCCGCTCTCCAAGCGATGCCGAGCAGATCATCCTTCAGCTCGAAACAGTGAGGCTTAGAAATGAAATATTTGGCCAATCCAATAATATTTTTTCTATTTTCCAGTATGGTACTGTCACAACCAAACATGAATACTATCACCTCCAATTCCGACACCATCGGTCTTTACGAAAAATTCGAAGTCACCTTCGATGTGCCCGCTTCGTTTTCCAACCCCTACAATTACGATGAGATCAGCGTCACCGCCATCTTTACCTCGCCGTCGTCGAAAACCTTTCAGGTGGATGGCTTTTATTATCAGGACTTCACGGTTTATGCGCCCAGCGGCACGCTGATCCCCAAAGGTCTGCCCAATTGGAAAATTCGCTTTGCACCGAGCGAGGTGGGATCGTGGACTTATGTAATTTCAGTTACCGATAAGAATGGGACATTCAATTTTCCCGCCATGAATTTTGATTGTGTTGCATCGGCCAATCCTGGCTTCGTTCGCAAAGCCAATGACCGCTATTTGAGATTTGATGCGGGCAAACCCTATTTTGCCATCGGCGAAAATATCGGCTGGTACGGATCGAACACGATTTTCGATTATCAGGAATGGATGACGAAGCTATCTGCCAACGGCGGCAATTGGATGCGGGTCTGGATGTGCTCCTGGGCCTTCGCCATCGAATGGAAGGATACAGGCCTGGGCAATTATGAGAAGCGCCAGGGCAGGGCGTTTCAATTGGATTGGGTGCTCGATCGGGCGCAGGAGCAGGGAATTTACGTTCAGCTTTGCCTGAACAATCATGGTCAGGTGTCGACGAGGGTCAATGCCGAATGGCAAAATAATCCGTACAATTCGGCCAATGGCGGACCTTGCCAAAATACCTGGCAGTTTTTCACTAATTCCGATGCCAAAAAGTATTTCAAAAATCGGATGCGCTACATCATCGCTCGCTGGGGCTATGCCACGAACCTCATGGCGTGGGAGCTGTTCAACGAGGTGGATTTGACCGATGATTTCGACCAGCATCGAACCGAAGTTAGCCTCTGGCACAATGAAATGGCAGGCT
>JAPDQM010000113.1:0-12851 GCA_034505795.1 Candidatus Zhuqueibacterota bacterium | reverse complement strand
AATCAGATCTGTGGCATAACCAGTATAATCTTTATTAATTCCCATTTCAATGAAATCGGGATTATAATACTGTCCCTGATCTGTCAGCACACTCCAGTAATCAAAGCCGGTGGGATCGCTTTTCAAGTGCCATTTGCCGATGACCGCGGTTTGATAGCCGGCCTGTTGCAGCAATTTCGGAAAAGTCACCTGATTGCCATCGAACGTCACCTTGTTGTCGATCTGCCCATTGATATGGCTGTATTTTCCAGTGAGCATTACGGCCCGACTTGGTGCACAGATGGAATTGGTGACAAAACTATTGGCAAAACGCATCCCCTCGTCGGCTAATCGATCGATGTTGGGCGTTTGATTGATCTTGCTGCCATAGCAACTGATGGCCTGGTAGGCGTGATCATCCGTCATGATAAATAGTATATTGGGACGGTGGGCTCTGCCACATTTTAACAATACCGAAGGTATCATGAGCGCCGAAGCCCCCAGGCCGGTGCGCTTCAAAAATTCCCGTCGAGATGTTTTTGTTTGGGACATGAATGCTATTCTTTGATTGAATTCCTCTCGGAATTCGAGAGGATTGAATGCTTGTTGCCCGACCAAATTCCCCAACCGATTGGTCAGCCGTGAAGGATTTTATTGGCTCTTTGATAATGGAAACAGTTCCGATTCGGTGCGGGCCGATTTTAGCAGGTTAATCATTTCCTCGACTTTGTCAGGAAACTGATTGGCCACATTATTCTTCTCGCCCGGATCGCTTTCTAAATCATATAATTCAACCGGCTGATCAGGCCCCAGCCGAACAGCCTTCCAGCGACCGATGCGAATGGCCTGTTGTCCTTGATATTCCCAGTAGAGATAATCGTGCTTTTTTTGGGATTTCCCCAGCAAGGTCGGCAGCAGTGAGATGCCATCGATGTCGGCTGGCACTTTTGCTCCAATAATTTCAGCCAATGTGGGATAAAAATCCCAACAGGCCGAGATGTGATTAGAAGTTGTGCCGGGCTTAATTTTGCCTTTCCACCTGGCAATCAACGGGACCCGGATGCCGCCTTCGTACACCGATCCCTTGTAATTTTTTAGTCCGCCATTGCTATTAAAAAAGACGGGATCAGCGCCGCCATGGGGCCAGGCAGCACCATTGTCGCTGGAAAAGAAAATCAACGTGTTTTCATCAAGTTGCAGCACTTTCAGCAAATCCAAAAATTTTCCTACCTCCCGATCCAATCGCGTAATCATGGCAGCATAGGTGGCATGGGGCGTACGATTTGGGAGATAACCGTCGTCACTACCACCAAGATAGGGCGTTTCAGAAAATTTGCCCTCGTACTCGGCCAGCGCGTCCTCCGGCACCTGGAGAGCCAAATGCGGGATTGTGAATGGCAGATACAGAAAGAACGGTTTATCGCGATTGGCCTGAATGAACGACAGCGCTTCTTGGGTTAACAAGTCCAGCGAATACTGGCGGCCAGTATAAATTTTATAAGATTCGGGATCTCTTGGATCGCTATCTGTGGGTAATGGCTGGTGCGGGAAAAAGTAGCTATTGCCCTCCAAAATCTCCTTTTGACTATTGCGCCAAAGATGCGCGGGATAATAGTTATGTGCCTGGCGCTGGCAAAGATACCCGTACCAGAAGTCAAATCCCTGCTGATTGGGATGACCGGAATCGTTTGGGCCACCTAATCCCCATTTGCCAATTGCCGCCGTGACATAACCGGCTCGTTGCATCAGTCTACCGATGGTCTCTGTTCCAGGCAGGAGGGGACGTTGTCCTTCGATGTTGGGATCGTGCCACACATCGCCACGCTCGTTCATTTCATCGTTGCCGCGAATATAGGCGTGGCCGGTATGCTGCCCAGTCATCAGAGCACACCGCGATGGCGCACAAACCGGGCTACCAGAATAGTGCTGCGTAAACCTCATGCCCTCTGCTGCCATCCGGTCGATATTGGGCGTTCGTATCTTTTGCTGGCCATAACAACCCAACTCGCCATAGCCCAGGTCGTCTGCCAGGATGAAAATGATGTTCGGCTTTTTGCGCTTCGCAGGTCGGAAAAAGGCGCTGCTGGCTGGGAAAGCAGCACCAGCGATCGCCAGGCTGGTGGTTTTAATAAATTGTCGACGTTTCATCTTGCCAATCTCCTTGTTGGAATTATCCACAACATTTTTTGAATTTTTTGCCACTGCCACAGGGACAGGGATCGTTTCTGCCCACATTTAGATCCCGGAAGCCCCTGTCGCGTTCCCGAATCCAATGCATTACATTGGCCGGCGGCCGCTGTTGACGCAATTCAGCAGCCATAAATTTCATGTAGGGATTGATGTGATCGAAAAATTGTTTATAGCCTTGACAGAGATAATTCAGACCGGATTCGCCATCTGGGGTCGAAAGGAACCGGTTTTTAGGACATTCGCCATGACAGGCAAATTCAACCGCGCAGCTATGGCAGTAACTGGGCAGCCGGTCTTGTTTGTCCTGTCCAAATTTTGTCTGCTGCTCGGAAAGCACCAATTCCCTCAGCGGTTGCTGGCGGATATTGCCTAACCGAAATTGCGGATAAACGAAATGATCGCAGGCATACAGATCGCCGTTGTGTTCCAGCGCCAATGCGTGGCCGCACGTTGCGGTGAATACGCAAAGGCTTTGTTGAATACCCAGCCAGCTTTGCAGTGCCACATCGAAGATCTGGATGTACTGGCGGGCCACATCGTTTCTGACCCATTCATCAAAAATGGCAATCAGGAATTGGCCAAATTGCGCGGGATCGACAGACCAGGCGGTTACGGATGCCGCTACATTATCTGGCGAAGCGAACGTCGAGGATGTTGAGCATTGCAGTTGCGCTTGGCGTTCCACGATGGGAATGAACTGAATAAAGCCGCTGCCCACCTGTTTGAGAAAACGATAGACTGCCAATGGCTGCTGAGAATTGACGCGATTAACTGTCGTCAAGATGTTAAAATCCACGCTATGCTTTTTCAGCAATTCCAACCCCCTCATTACCTGATCAAATGAGCCACGGCCACCTTTATTCTTTCGATATTCGTTGTGGAACTCCTCCGGCCCATCCAGGGATAAGCCGACCAGGAACTTATTTTGGGCCAGGAACTCACACCATTCATCATTCAACAACACGCCATTGGTTTGAAAGGCATTTTCGATGCTTTTGCCATCTCCGTGTCGCTGTTGGAACTGGACGGCTTTTTTGAAAAATTCAATTCCCAACAACGTGGGTTCGCCGCCCTGCCAGGCGAAATTGACCTGGGGGGCTTCATTGGCGGCAAGGTACTGCCTGATAAAGGATTCCAGTACCTCGTCGGACATGATCCAATTATTTTGGGCAGGATATAAATTTTCTTTCTCAAGATAAAAACAGTAGGTGCAGTTCAAATTGCAGATAGGGCCGATAGGTTTAGCGATAATGTGGAATGCGACCATTGGCACATCATGAATTTATTAACTCTTTCAAATGCTCCCCGCTATTCACGCCAACTGAGACGGATGGGAAGCCTGGTGCTGCTGTTTCCAATATATTCTAAATTCTCAAATTTGTCAAGCAGAAATTTTGTCTTATATCAGCAAAGCCCAAAGGCCATTTCATTAACCGGAAAGCCAGTGCACCGATAAAATTGAGCACGGCTAATATTGCTCAGCACACCATTCTGAAAGTTCTTGAAGGATTTACACACGTCCAACGAGTATCAATTAAAATCCCGCTTTGCAGGGTTAATTCCTGCTGGCTTTGATTATTTGCACGTCGTGGGATGAAATTCAGCCGTCAATGCTTACAAAAAATCATGAAATGGCGCACCAAAATCAACCTGATCTCCAGGATTTGAACCCGCCACCTAACGGCTACAACACCTTATTAACCTTAGTAACAAGCCCGCGCCAGGACAGCTCGATCCGTATTCCCTTCTCAGAAATAATACCTGAAAGAACAATAAGCGAATAAGGTTTAGCATTGGTGGATCATCATAGGCTACTAAGGTTAATAAGGTCTAATGGATTTGGTCCATTAAACCGAACTTTAGTAGCTTCCAGCTATCAGAAATAACATCGTGCGCAACGAGATTAATTGCTTCTCACTTCGAATATTTCAGCATAATCGGATTAAGGTGTAAACCTTTTAATAACCCTACAACAAATTATGAAATGATGTACTTAGCCAGATGAAACGGAATGATATTATTCCGAACGAATCCAGTTGGCGGAGGAGTGAGGAATCTGCAAATTTCAAGAATTGCTGGCTTCATTAAAAGATTTCTCTCCATCAACTGGGGGATTGAAATGACACATATTCATTTGTGAATGTCAATCATCTGACAAAGTAAAATCAAAGCTCTCCTGTTTATTCCAACTCCAGGGCGAGGATTTTTAGGCCAAAGCCGACGATCTGAATTGGCGACACAACTTGACCCCGTGGATTTTCAAACAGATCACTCAATAAAACCTGCCGCACCCGCAATGAATGCCATTGAAAATTGATCGATGTCGTCTCCGAGGTCGGGTTATAAAGATGGACGATTATCCTTTTTTGATCTACGGATGCTCTCAGCCTCATGACAATAATGTCGTCCGGATCAATGGTGAATAGCGACTCAAGCGGTCGCTCATCTGGCTGGATCGCTACGGGGACCAGCGGCTGATGGCATTCGATACCGATTCTTTCGGTCAGGGGTTGATCGAATGTTCCATGGGGAATTAACGAATAGCGAAGGCGAGTGATGCCCGGCTGTTCGGCTTTGTAATTGGTTTCCCAATAATTGTTCATGATGTACGAATAAACCGTTGGCGACGGTTCTAGCGTGCGCAGCCACCCTGAAACCGTAGCATCGGCATGAAGGTCGCCGATTTCGATCAGTGGCGCATCGATAGGCACCAGGGTGATGCCGAGCTGATCATTGGAAATATCCACCCAATGCTGGACTGTGAACCAATTGCGACAGGCGCCCCGAAGCTGGTCTTGCTCGGGTTGCACCACAGCCCAGGGGGATTGGATTCGAATTTTACCGCTGGGGACGTTGAATGGAAAACCCAAATGAATTCCCTCCGGGGTTCGGATCAGTGGCCGATCCAATTCATCGATAATATCGACCCGCGGCAGACCGTGCACCAATTGCACCACGCGGCGCAAGCGATTGCAGCCTGGGGCTGATGATTCGATCATGAGAGCCGCCACCAATGGCCCTTTCTCCAGAACCGTGATTCGAATCGGTCCGTCAATTTGTCGCCTGTCATGAGGACTGCGTCCCTGAACATAGATGTAATCATTGAGTCCAGCCAATTGGCTGAGATCAGCATAATTGTGAGGCGAAGATTTGCTCTGCAGATTGACAATGGCCCCGGTTTTAACACCAATTTCAACAGTTAGCAGGTCATTGGAGATTTTATTGGTTGCGATTTGGATCTTTGTTTGATGAAAGCTTTTGCCTCGATGCAATGCATAGAGCTTGCTTCCCAGCGCTGGAACGTTCTGCGCAAGAAAAACCAGTTCGCCGCTGCTCAAACGCTGCGACGGAACCGTAGCGCCACTCTGATCCTTTACTACATCGCCGACCAAAATTAGATTACGGGGTAGGGTCACTAAATCGGTGCGAGACCAGTTATTGGTATTAAACACCGCGATGGCTGTGACCCGTTCGTCACTCGCTTTGATATGTTGCAAGGCACCAGCGATCAGCTCGCGGGACAGTGCATCTGCCTGAATGGCCCGCTGCTGTTTCCATTGCCATTGGCGCTGAACGGCTTCGTCATCGGGTGCGCTGATGGAATTCCAGGCTCCCCACGTATGCTCGCTGAACAGCAGCACCTGTCGCCAGGCGTCTTCAAATGCCTGGTGGGGGAATTTTGACCGATTCAGCATAGTCCACAAGGCGCTGGCTTGGAGCAAGCGTTCGGAAGCTGCCCGATTCATTGCGGTTTCACGTGCGGTGGAAGCCGCACCGTCTTCCCAATACGGGGTAAAATCGCCGCGCACTCGCGGCAAATTATCACGATAGCGCTCTTCCAGCGCACGAAATAGTTGCGCCGTGGTCGAAATAATCAATCGCGGGGATTCATATTTTTCATTCCATTGCGCCACCAGTTCCGGCAGATGCTCATCCGGCGGCCCATTATCCGAGCCAATGCTATAACGCAACCCTATCAGATTATAAGGATAATTAGCATGAACCAAATCTTCCAGGTAGGGCAAAATGCGCTCGAACCGCACGCGACTGGCATCGAGCTGGCCTGAGAATATGTAATCCAGACCAGTGTGGAACCAACTATATCCCTTGCCATGCACCCAACACAGTACCTGCTCTTCCCCGGATGGCGATAGCCAATAGAATGGCTGGTCGGCCCAATCAAACACATGCCCAATGCGATGGCCTAAATTGGGGCCGAGCGAGAGATATTTTATTCCGCTTTTTGCCAGCGCCGGCACCAGGCCCCAGGTCCAACCGGGGATATCGCTAATCATGGCCGATTCGATGGGCAGGTGGTATTGATTTGAAAACCCCCGCGCAGCCGATAGCGCTTCAAATAACTCTTCCCCACGACAAAGGCCGGTGAGGATATTGGCGTACAAACCATCTAAACCAATCCAACCTTGCCGAATCGCCTCGATCAGCCGGGCACGCGAGGCTGCGTCCTGGCGTTTTAGATATTCGTCGACATGCCAGAATTGTTCCACGTTCCATTTGAACCGGGCTTCTGGGGGATAATTCTGGCTGTTCTCAGCAATATGAATGGCATTCTCCAGATTTTTAAACTGCATCTTTAATACATCATCCTGCAGATGGGTGTAGCCAATATCCAGATGCGAGTGAGGCAGCAAATGAACGTCGAATCGCCGCACCGGTTGCAGCAGCAGCCGTTTTTTGAGCAGCTTCTGCCCGTCAGTTTCGATGTGGATTTCGACCCATTGCTCCTTTTCGACTGCCTCAAATGGCAGCGTTACGGCATTGAACCCAAAATTCAACTGTGCGTCAACGACTTGCTGCTGCGAATAAATACGAACAGGCAACGGCTGATTGAGATTGACGATATGCAAACGCACGTTTTGAAATAGGCGATTTTGACTTCTCTGCAAAATGAGTTCCGGATGGAAGGTCACCTTTGGCTCAAGCCGCTCCTGAAAAATCATGAACCAGGCATTGCTGCCTGCCGGCTCGCCCACGACTTTCAGCCGCAACGGTTGGTTGGGTGAGAGACGATTGACCGGCAGCTTCAAATACATGTAGCCGAAGCGATCACCATATTGGTCCGTCATCAAGGTCTGGAATGACAATTCTGCATCGTTCTTACCTTTGAGGGACCAATTGGCGACGCGGGTGGAAGTGAAGGTCAAACAGTACCGACCATCGATGAATAGGTCAAATTTTTTTTCGGCAATATTGCAGCCCAGGCCGGCGATCCAAATAAAGCTGACTTCGGTTGCCCTGTAATCGGCTGGCAAAGGAGCGGTTTCCCATTCTACGAGCATTTTTCCATCCGTAGCCCGGCAGAGTAGCGCTGTGCGAACATCAGAATGCGGCGAGTAATAGTCAATAGATTGACCCGCAAGGCTCTGGACAAAGCCAGGGAGGTAGTCAGATTTACCCAAAGGCTGGAGATTCATGACCTCATCAGCCGCAGCCATCCTGGCTGCGGTAACACAAAGCGACACATTAGCCACCATCGCCATCATGATCCACAAAAGCCATGGTTTCAGAATCGACATGGATGCCCCCTCGATAAGTTGGGTTGGATTTAGACGATTGGTTCAATTGATCTGGATATGATTTTATTGCTATTTTATATCCATGGAATCAGTCTCTTTGTTCTCAGTCCCGCGATGCGAACAAGAATTGGTTTATGAAGGCGAATTCCACAACCGACCGCGGTTAACGTAACAGGGTGATTTTTCGCGCGGCGACAAATTGCCCCGCTTGCAGCCGGCACAAATAGATGCCGCTGGCAAGCTGCCCGGCATCCCATCGAATAGTATGCCCACCCGCTGGCAGCAAACGATGGAGCAACAGTGCGACTTGCTTCCCGCTAATATCGAATATTTCCAATGACACCACGCTTGTATGGGGAAGTCGAAATCGAATATGGGTTGCGCTGTTGAAAGGATTGGGGCAATTCGGCTGCAACTCATACCCATTGATTAAGGCTGACCTAACGGAAACTACCTCCGTCAATTGATTCAATTGCCCGTAGCACGCCTTGAAAACCTCTTCCTCCACATTGTACCAGCCGCTGTAGGTCCCATTGCCCCAGACCCCGCCATTGGTGATGAAAATAATTCCATAGTTTCCAAAAGTTGAAAAATAGAGATCGCTGATCAAACCATAGGCTTCCCCAGGATGCCCGATGAGCTGTTGCCCTGGCAACAGATCGGAGGTGGTGGAATTGCCGAGGGCGTAATTTTTAAAAATGCCGTAATAGGTGTCGCCGTTGCCGCCAGTAAATCGCCAAACCGATTGGTGCATGAGAGCGGTGGTGGTATCGTTTAATAGTCTCGTCTGTTGATGACGTCCCCCTTGCAAGTGCACCAGCAAGAATTTGGCCAGGTCCCGGGCACTGGTTCGCAATCCGCCCTGGGGTGCAAAGATGGCCCCATTATCGCCAATGACATAGCCACTCAAATCTCGCTCTGGCGGCACAACACCGTTGTAGTGATCGGCCTGTGGTGTCCAGGTGCTGCCGGATTTGCGATAGAGCACCGCCACATCATTGATGTCGGGTAAATCGCGCACGTTGAAGCTGGCGGCCATGCCCAGTGGGTTAAAAATATGCTGGATGCAATAGCGATCGAATCTCTCACCCGAAATCTTTTCCACCAGCGTGCCCAAAATGCCAAAGTTAATATTCGAATATTGAAAGTAACTCTGCGCCGGTGCGCGGGTGGCATCGAACATGTCCGCACTATAATAGCTACCTCCAGGAACTAATAACTCCTGCAATGCTGGCACCGGAGTCTTGGCATAGGTATCGTTTAAAAAACGGTTGTAGTTGCTACCATCCCGCAGGCTCGACGTATGAGATAGCAGCATTTTGAAGGTAATGGATTGATCCGGGAATTTGGGATTTTTCAATTGGAATCCCAGATATGGACTGACATCATCGTCCAATCGGAACAGGCCTTGTTCATAAAGTTGCATGATGGCCGTGGCGGTTACCATTTTCGAGATTGAAGCAATCCGAAATTTGGTGTTCTCATCCACAGGCAAATTGCGGGCAATGTCCCTCAGCCCATATCCGCGTGAAAAGACCACCTGACTGTCTTTGATGACGGCTACCGACATGCCAGCCAATTGATATTTGTTCGCAATCATGGCCAGCAATGAATCCAGACGTGTGGCCTGGCTGTAGGCAAAGCCGCTCCAGAATACGAATACGGCAACCATAAGCCAGAAACTTTTCTTCATCGTCGCTCCTGCTGAATTTATTTTTAATCGGCCTAAAATTGGCAGAACTACAAATCGAATTACACTTTGCAATCAAACGTTGTCTTTGCAATTGAAGCAGAACTTTGCCTGCCGTTCGACGCAGATGACCACAAAATTTGCTACAACCGGCATAGCTAATAAACCGTATCCATTGTCGGCGCTAATGAATTTTCTTTCCGCGTCCGTTATGACTTCATGTCTTAAGATTCAGCTTTTTTTAATTCAAACCAAAATGTGCTACCTTTTCCCAGATCGCTGTCAAGGTAGATTTTGCTACCATGTCGCTCCACAATATGCTTCACAATCGCCAACCCCAGACCGCTGCCACCCAGTGAGCGAGAACGGGCTTTGTCGATGCGATAGAACCGTTGAAAGATGCGCTCATGATATTTGGGGTCGATACCAATACCATTGTCGATAACTTCGATTTTCACGTTGCCAGTGCCGCCTTCGGTCACCCGCACGATAATTTTGCCGTTTTCCAGAGTATATTTGATGGCGTTATCCAGCAGGTTGTTGAGCACAGATCGAAAGCCTTCTTCATTTATGAGCGCCTGGAGGGTTTCTGGTGCTTCAATTGTTAATGAAATATTTTTCTGATTAGCTGCCGCCTTGAAGTCATCGGTAATCTCGTGGATAAGCGCCACAAGTTCGACAGGCTTTAGCTCAATGGGTTGCTCGCGTTCCAATTCCGAAAGTTTCAACAAATCGCTGATCAAAAATTCCAACCGTTGGGCTTGCTCACGAATGCGGCGCAAAAATTTGATGCGCTCGGATGCTTTCTCTGCTGCGCCTTCCAACAGCGTTTCGGTATAGCCCACAATCGCAGTCAAAGGTGTTTTCAGTTCATGCGAGGCATTGGCAACAAAATCTTTCCGTATCGCTTCCAGCTTTTTGATGGTGCTGATGTCATAAAATTGGATCAATGCACCGGGAGCTTGTGGTGCGGTCGGCAAAAAAGGGGTTACGATGTAGCTCACAAAGGTTTTTTGGTGCTGGATGAATCGTTCGATTTCGCCAGTTATCTTTTGGCCCTGCTGCAGGGAAAGATCGATCGCTGCCAATAACTGCTCATCACGAATAAGTTCCAGCACATTTTGATGCCCTGCGCCCTCGCCACTTAATGAGAGCATCTCAAAGACGCGTGGATTGACATGAATGATGTTTTTATGCTGATCCAATACAATGACGCCGGCGTCCAGATTGGTCAAAATATCCTGCAATTTGGAGCGCTCATTAGAAATTAGGGCAATTTGATTTTTAAGCCGTTCGGTGAGTTGCTCCAGAATAAGTGCTAATTGGCCAAGTTCATCAGTGCGACCACGGGGAAAGTTCCTGTCCAGATCACCAGCCGCAATCCGTTTGGCAATATCGACGATTTTGAGAATTGGGGCAGTAACCACGTGTCCGAGGTAGAGGCTGGCAACGAATAAGATTAACAGACCTAGCAAATTGCCGCCGATGATCATGGGAATGATATTGCTCATGGATTCTTCAAAATTCTGAGCATAATAGGCCAACCGGAGTATTGCCAGTATTTTCTGATCGCGTTTGATTGGAAACGCCGTGTAAAAAATATTTCGCCCTACCGTATCGCTGCGGCGATAGCTCTGCCCCCATCCTTCAGCCAGCGCTTTTTTGATTTCAGGGCGGTGAAGGTGATTATCCATCAAATGGATTCGCTCTGGCGCCACATCGGAATCGGCGAGCACCTGCCCACTGGAGTCGATGATGGTCACCCGCGAGTTCACGATGGTTCTGATCTGTTGCGTTATATCATTCAAATTGGCATTATCTTCAACAAGGGGCGGAAAATTCCCTCGCTCCAGCAATCGTACGGCCAGTTGCGTTTTCATTCGCATTTCGTCTAACGTCTGATTGTACAGATAGCTTTTGATTTCGCGATAGAAAATAAGGTCAAAGATAAAAAATCCGAGGACAGAAACGCCCAATACCAGGAATACAAAATTCCACTTATATTTTTTGAACATGGTTTTCTCAAGCATCCATTTTTATTTTATAACCAAATCCCTTTACTGTTTCCACAAAGTCAGCCCATTGGCCTAACTTTTGCCGTAGCCGTCGGACATGCACATCGACTGTCCGTGGATCGCCATAATAATCGAACCCCCATACCTGATCCAGCAATTTGTCCCGTGACAGCACTCGACCATGGGCCTGAATGAGCGCCTTTAGCAAGAGGAACTCTTTTGGCGTTAAATCTAACAATTCACCCCTGGCAGTCACTTGATGCCTGGAAAAATTGACGATCAAATCGCCGTATTGGTAAATTTTATCCTCTTCGCGAAGATGACGACGCAGCAGCGCTTTGACTCTGGCAATCACCTCTTTCGGCCGGAAGGGCTTGGTGATGTAGTCATCCGCGCCCTGTTCCAGCCCATGAAGAATATCCATTTCTTCTGAGCGGGCTGTAATCATGATGATCGGTAAATTAGCCGTATGTTCCTCATTGCGGATGGTGCGGGCGACTTCGATGCCACTTTTGCCTGGCAACATCAAATCGAGCAGCACCAGATCAGGGGGATCGTCCAGCGCTGCCGCCAGCCCTTTTTGACCATCATGGAAAATATCCACGTCAAAGTCTTCTTGCTTTAAATTGTATTCAAGTATCTCACAAATATCGGGATCGTCTTCAATAATTAAGATTCTGGCGTTCATAAATGAATCCCTCTTGCTAATCATAATTTGCATTGGCAGTGTTCCGATCGAAACCAGGGGGAACGTTTTGCAATATGATCGGCTGAAGTATCAATCGTTTCCATCGCTGACCTCACGTTCGGCTGAAATTTGCTGTCGGGGCAGCTCGGTTAGATTAATATATCCTCTTGCCAGCCCAGCTTGATCAATTCGATTTTATTCCAATCGCTTACACCGACTTTATGCTTTTCGCCAGCGACGGTTATATGTTTGGGCGTGGTTTCCAATTCCACCTCTGCGCCGAAATAGCTTAGCCGCTTGGCTTGGATAAGTTTCAGCCCTACGGCATCGACAGCCACCGTGTCCGTGCTGACGATCAATCCCTTATAATTCCAAACATATCGGGGATCGAAATGATGCGGTCCACGGCCATGAAACTGTGGCTGCAATACGCTCAAAATATTCAGTCGAATTTTTCCCTGAACCTGGGGCAATTTTAGCAGCAAGCCCAGATCAGCACAGCTATCGGGGTGGTAATCCGGCCAGCGTTCACCAAAGGTGATCAGATTTTTGATGCAGCCACCGATGCCTGCCCAATAATGGGTGCGCAGCGGGCGAGTATTGATGAGAGCCGTGGCTCTTTGAAAGATGGGATCATTTCTCACTCCGCGATCCTTTACGCCGATTGATTCGGCTTTGACGCCCACCTCCAGCAAGCGCCGTTTGATTGCGCCCTCCAATTCCGGCGGCGTAGGCATAAATCGCCAGACATT
>JAPDQM010000112.1:0-12999 GCA_034505795.1 Candidatus Zhuqueibacterota bacterium | reverse complement strand
GCGGTGACGCTTCAACTTGGATGAGTTCATCAAGGAATATTGGCAATCGCTGCTCGCTGGTGTGCTGCAGCCAGAAGCGGGCTTTCTTGCGGATGCGAGCGGATGGATCAAACTGAGCAATGCTGGCCAGAAGTGAGCGCGCTTTAGGGGTGGGCAATTGACTGATCGCAAACACCGTGGCTTCTTTGATTTCAACATCCGCATTAGAATGCATGATTTCATGGAGCACCTGAACAGATCTGGTATCAGCCATCTGACTCAACCAAAAGATGGCTTCCTTGCGGATTGTGGCCGAAGCTGCTTGCCGAGCAAGGGAGCGAACGAAAGCTCGGCCGCGGGGTTCTTTAGCCTGACATAAACTGGCGATTACTTTTTTGATCAATCGCAAATCTTCTGACCTTAATATCAAACCGATGAGCAGCCGCAAGCTTTGATCAGACGGCTGTCGCTGCAACATCGAAATAGCCGCTTCTTTCACTTCAATGGGGTAATTGCCCGCAATCAGGTGTTCAGCGAATTCGGCTAACTCCACGGACGAGTCATGTTGTGCCAATGCGTCAACGATCTGCCGCTGCAGACGTTCATACTTGGTATCATGAAATTGCTTTTTTAGCCAGAGCACGCTTTGAGAAGCTTCAACAAATCCCAGCCAAATCATTGGCCGTTGTTCCTTTAAAAAAGGCGTTGTCAAATATTGATAGCTAAGCTGATATAGCATTGGGCGTCCCGATTCAAACGAATAATCCAGAATGATGGTAAACTTATTGGCTCGGGACGAACCGAATGAGACAAGTTTATTGCTGTCTATGGATCGCGTTGAGGCGCAGCCTGGCAATGACTCAATGGATTGAGCTGTCACCGGACATTGCGAAGTTGGATCGGCAATATGCCTACCGTCCTCAGCGATGAATTGTTCAAGGGAGGGTGGAACGATTTGATGGTTGGGGTTTCCTTGATCATGACCTTGGTATGAAGTCATTCCGGCTGTGGTATAGATCAACCAGGCCTTCTGTCCATCATATTTTTTCAGCGCCCACTCGGTGGCGTGCTTGATGCGGAGAGTCAAAGGAATATGGGGCTTGGTCCAAGATCTATCGACTTCATTGGCACAGACAATTTCAGAGAGGAAGACTAGCCATAGGATCAAGTGCCATCCAGTAAGTCGCTTTAAAAAATGAAATCGATTATCCATAGGGATCATTTGATTGGTGAACGAAGCTGGCATCGACTATAGCAAAAATCGAATGAGGTGGCAGGATGGATACCGTCAACCGGCGAAATATCACCCGCGGTGAGAGAGCCGATTAATGTGGTTTCTGCTTAGATCGTCGCTGGAGTGATAGTGATTGTTTGGTTTTCCAGTGCAGAAATATCCAATGGTCCCATCTCAACTTTGCCTATGCTATCACTGGTGAACATCCGATTATGGTTCTCCAGTTGGAGTTGAACGTTGCGATAGAGCTTTTCCTGTTCGGCATAAATGAAGGCTGTTACTTCCTGCGTTGATTTCTTTTGAACAATTCTGAGAAACACTTCATCATCAGCAACCGGAATACAATCCAGGTCATCTATATCGGCATCGTCAACCGATTGGCGCAAAAACACCACTTCCGATCGAAAGCAGAGAGAATTTGGGCGGCTCTGTTGTGCTAATGGTTGCAACAGAATGCCGGCTAACGCGATTTGATTCCGCGCTACTTCTGCAATAATTTTAAAGAGAGAGCTATGAACGGGCTTGCGTGTTTCTTGGTGGAATATATCATAAAATTGTCTCAATTCAGAATAGATGGCTTGACATCGTGGGCAAGATTGGAGATGACCTAAAATTGTTTCTTGATCTGCCGCAGCAGGCAAATTGTCGGAGACAAAAGCTTCAATCAGATAAACTTCAGGACATCCTTTTGTGGCTATCTTTTTCATGATTCAAACTAAAAACGAAGTTTTTCCCCGCAAAAGTATGATTGCAATCGCATCAACATTGGTCGCTGTTTAAACCTGAGAAATAATCTTTTGGTTTCATGCGGCCGACATATCTGCTAAGTTCATACTTTAAGGATGTTGTATTATCTTAATTAATTTTACATGGGAATATACAGTCAAGCCTCCACTTTTACGTAAAATTATAGCAACTCTTTTAATTTTTTTCTAAGCGCTTTTTTGGTGATTTTTACCAGGTACTCAAAAATGGAACGTTCCTGTTCACGATACTGATGCTGCGTGAGACTTGGCATGTATCGTTTTAAATATCGAAAATTGGAATCGGTCTCTTTGCCCTGGGTTAATTCATTGACAAAATCAACGATGGCGCGACAGTAGATGTCCGCCTTTTGGGGAGAAATTTTTTTCTTTTTTAAGTATTGCTGATTAATTTTCTGATGAATCAGACGAATGATGCTTTCATTCACCTGCTCGATCTCTTTTGATTGCAGATCACTGAGTGGGGAATTGATATCTATATCATTGGACAATTTTTCCCGCACATGCTGAAACGTCACCTCCCGGATGATGCTCGCAACAATGTCAATGGCCAGGTAATTTTGAAATTCAGGAAAACGCGCCACAATCGCCAGCATCTTTTTGATCATGGAGGCTACTGAATCTGAGGGATCATAAATGTCCAAAAAATGCTGATACAAGACCTTTTCTGGAATTGCATTTTTTAGTCTTTCGGTACGCGATGAGGGGTGGCTCTCCTCAAGCTGCCCCAACGGATCCTCATCAGCGATAGGTTGTGCCTGACATTCTTTTTTATCAGCGTTAAAATAAATGAATTCGCGCCCCATCTCTTTGAATGACATCAAATCACTCGAACTGCGGATGGCGACTTTAATGTTGCGAATGATTTTGGCCCCCTCAGGATCCCGCTCCCGGAAAATGCGCGACAATTCCTGTTTGGTCTTTTTGACGACCAGACGGCGCAACATGCTAGCCACTTCGATTTCGTTCATGGGTGTGTCTGAGGCGATTCTGGGGCCAAAATACCGTTGCAACTGGATGAGTTCCCCCTTCTCATTGCGAACAAACAATCCCGCGATGCAATCAATCGCTACATCTTCCAATTCATTAAGCCCTTCGGACTTTTTGGGACGAATATTTCGGCCAATCACTTCCAAATATTTCAAATAGCTGATTGCAATCTTCTGTGAAATATTAACAAATTGGGTAAGCTCACCCGGGGTGTATCTTTGAGCACAGATATTGCGCACCAATGGGAATAATTTTGCTGATTCCATGCACCGAGAATAGAGTTAAGGTTAATATCTGGAAAATTGTCAACGCCTTTGGGTGATTGCAAATATTATACCATGATATTTGAAGATGTTACAAATGGGGTGAATGGTATGAAGGCTATTTATTAAAAAGTTATCCCATTAAAAATGGTTTTCATTCTGACCTTTTTGTATAGTCATGAAACAAATGTTTCACCGTAACACAAGTCAGGTTGCTCAAACTAACGCATACCACTATAAATTGATAATGCGTTGGAAATGAGAACAACTTCTGGCTGGTGCTATTGCACAACTGGAGAAAAGGAAATTGCACCTCAGATTGGCGCGATTAGGAGGATCGTGACATTCTTATAAACTTCGAATCAGTTTTGGGCTCCAGCTTGGCCAGCAAAAATCATGAATGCCTATTACCCTAATAAGCCTTCAAAGCCCAATTGGGGTTGGATCATTATTTAACCATGGGCAGACCGTACTTTTTGGCTTTGCGATAGATCGTCGCCCGGCCAATCCCCAGTTTCTTCGCGGTCTTGGAAATATTGCCTTCGTTCTCAAGCAGGGCTTGACGCAAGGCATCTTCTTCCAGCTTTTCGATCCAACTGGATAATGTATTATCTGACTCATAGATCTTTTTCTCACCAATGGATCGAACTGCCGGCGGCAATTCTTTTGCGGTGACTTCGTTGCCAGCGGTCAATACGACCGCGCGTTCGATGGCATTCTCTAATTCCCGAACATTCCCGGGCCAATGGTAGGCCATCATCAGTTCCAGAGCATCCGGATGAATGCTTTCGATTTGCTTATTCTCTTGCTCGCAATATCGTTTGAGAAAATGCGCAGCTAACAAAGGAATGTCTTCCTTGCGATCGCGTAATGGCGGCAATTTTATGGGAAATACCGATAGACGATAATACAAATCTTCGCGAAATTCGCCCTTTTTCATGGCATCTTCCAGATCCCGATTGGTCGCTGATATGACCCGCACATCAACTTTAATCAATTCCGTGCCGCCCACACGCTCAAATTCGCGTTCTTGCAGTACCCGCAGCACCTTAGATTGGGTCGCTGGCGACATCAGGCCAATTTCATCCAAAAATATGGTTCCGGTATTGGCTTGCTCAAATTTGCCGATTCGGCGGCCGATAGCACCGGTAAACGCACCTTTTTCATGTCCGAATAGTTCGCTTTCTAACAACGATTCGGGCAGCGCCGTACAGTTAACCGCAACGAACGGCCTGCTGGAACGAGACGCACTATGGAAATGGATCGCACGGGCAATTAGTTCTTTCCCCGTGCCACTTTCGCCCTGAATGAGTACGGTAACGTTGCTATTCACCACCTTTTCAACGGCTTTGAATACCTCTTGCATTACGCCGCTCTGGCCAATGATATTCTTGAAGGTATACTTTTGCTTTAACTCGCTTTTTAGCTCGTCAACCTCTTTGCGCAATGAACTGGTGGTGATGGCGTTTTTTACTGTGACCAGCAGACGATCGCGTTCAAAAGGTTTCGTGATGAAATCGTAAGCCCCCAATTTCATGGAACGGACGGCTTTCTCTATCGTTCCGTGGGCGGACATCATGACCACCGGAATTCTGGCATCAAATTCTTTAATCCGCTTCAGCGTTTCAATGCCGTCGATGCCGGGCATTTGAATATCTAACAATACCAGGTCCGGAATTTGTTCTTGAATGTATTTTAAACACGCCTCGCCGCTCATGACTGTTTGCACTTCATAATTTTTCTCAATAGCTAGCATTCCCTTAATCAACATTGTTGTGCTTTTGTCGTCATCGACGGCTAATATGGTATGGATTGGGCCTGAATTACTCACGTCTTTCTCCTGTTACTAATAGTGGTTTATTTGCTAATTATATAATAGCAAAATAAAATCACATTTTCAAGCTTTTTTTATTGGTTATTAAAGTTAGTGCCTGGTTTAATACCGTTTCGTCATGCACACCGCCAATCTCGATTCGGATATAAAACATGCTTGAAAATTCAGCAGTCAAATGATGCTTGAGCCGGACATAATCTTTTTCGGTGGTCACGATTAATGCGGCTGTTAATTGCCCGCTGCGAGCCATGATGTGCTGCAGATTTTCTCGGGAATAAGCATGATGATCGGGGAATTTTACATGGTCCACAATCTGAGCCCCGCAATCACGCACTGTTCGCTCGAAAGCGACAGGATGAGCGATGCCGGAAAACAGCAGCACGCGTTGGTGGCGTAGCGCCGTCAGTTCTGTGGGCTGGCCAGACCAAGCATGAATAAGCAGCCGCGGCTCATGATAACTGGTCAAGATCGGAACCATCGTATGCCGTCGAATCGTTTCGATCAACTGCTGATAACCCAGCGCTTGATCGATTCGAGTTAGCCAGATCAAATGGCTTCGTTTTAGACTGGAAATTGGCTCACGCAAGAAACCGGCCGGCAGCAAAAGCCCAGCCCCAAAGCCCCGCGTGGCATCGATGAGCACTATATCCAGATCACGTTGCAATCGCCGATGCTGAAACCCATCATCCAGTAGAATAATCTCGGATCCAAAATTCTGTTCAATGAACTTTGCTGCTTGATACCGGTCTTTGTCCACCACTATTGGAACACCAGGAAGGTGGTGTGCCAACAGGGTCGGTTCATCGCCGGCCAGATTAGCAGGGACCAATAGCTGGTTGCCATCGGAAACGATTAACCGGCCCCGGCTCTGGCGACCATAGCCCCGGCTTAAAACGGCAACTCTGTGGCCCATCGCTTGCAACCGATGCGCTAAAAATTCGATAGTCGGCGTTTTCCCGGTACCACCAACGGCAATGTTGCCCACACTGATGACCCTGGCGCGCTCAATTTGATATGATTTAAAAATTTTTTTATCATAAAACAGATTTCGCAACCGTATGATCAAGGCGTAGCCGAGAGACAAGGGAAACCATGCTCGCTGCCATAATTTATTTTCGAAAATAGTCATCGGCTCGAGTTACCAATGCTTTCATTTCGTTTTCGATGTCAAGCCGCCACTGTTCCAATTCGGCCGGTGATAGTTGCGCGGGAACCTGAATCGGCTGGCCATAAATCATGATATTTCTCGAAAATGGCAATGGCAGCACGAAGCGGTCCCAGCTTCGAAACTGAATTTTATGGCTGGCTGCGAAAGTTACCGGTATTAAATGGGTCCCTGTCTGCTGTGCCAGATATAGCGCTCCCGGTTTAAGGTGATGTCGCGGACCTTTCGGCCCATCCGGAATGATGGCACCTACGCGTCCCTGTTTCAGCACGTCGAGCATGTCGTGAAAGGCCTGATTGCCGCCCCGAGTGCTCGAACCGCGCACTGTTCGGTAGCCCAGGCGATGCAGGGTGCGAGCGATCATCTCGCCATCGGTATGCAGGCTAACCATAGCGGTAATGCCCTCCCTGCGATGCACATAGATGGGG
Source organism: Candidatus Zhuqueibacterota bacterium (assembly GCA_034505795.1). Taxonomy (GTDB): domain Bacteria; phylum Zhuqueibacterota; class Zhuqueibacteria; order Thermofontimicrobiales; family Thermofontimicrobiaceae; genus Thermofontimicrobium_A. Next base: position 6,342 of record JAPDQM010000112.1, on the reverse strand, counting down.
ACGACAATTCGACCGTGCCACAGTGCAAATAGATGCGCCTGACGATTTTGCATCATCGCCTCTATCGGTGGCCGCCCCACCAATTTGATCCGCCAGGTTTTGCCAAGCAATAGCAGGATCAACCAGCCCAATTTTGTGGCCAGATACAAAAAAAATCGTTGTTTCTTTTTCTTGTTCATGCAGAAAGATTCGAATTGCTGCTCTACAACCAGGCCAAAGTAACTGCGATTAGGAGACCGAGTCCATCAGATCGAGCGCCAGAGTAGCCGCACGAGCGGAGGCACCGGGCTGGCCTAATTTTGTTTTAATATTTTTCAAATCGGTGATAACGCTTTGTCGCCGATTATGATCAAATAATAGTGTCTCAGCTTCAGGCAAAACGTTTTGCCAGCGAAATTCGTGCTGAATAAATTCGGGAACGATTTTGTGTCCTGCAATCACATTCACCAGACCGATGGCATCAATTTTAACCAGCGAGCGGGCGATGATGTAAGAGAGCGGATCCACTTTGTACGCGATAATCATTGGTGTTGCAAACAGCGCTGATTCTAAGGTGGCGGTACCTGAGGCCACCAGCAAGAGGTCGCTGTGTTGCATCACTTCGTAGGTACAATTGTCAAGCAATTTCGCCTGGTGATCGGCGGTTAAAAATGGCGCATAGATTTCTCCAGTTAGGGAACTGGCTTTGCCAATAATTGTCTGGATTTGCGGATATTTCTGTTGTAGCCGTCGAACGATCTCCAGCATCTCTGGCAGCAAACGCTTCACCTCCAATGGTCGGCTGCCTGGCAGGAGACCAATAGTTTTTTTACCGACATCCAATCCATTTTTCTGAAAAAAATCTTTGCGGTCCATCCGGGAGATAACCGTTTCCAGCAATGGATGGCCCACAAAATCGGCGGCAATTCCAGCCTGGCGAAACATCGCTTCTTCGAAGGGCAGGATGACCGCCATGCGATCGATGAGTCGGGCCATTTTGGGAATGCGGCTGGCACCCCAGGCCCAAACCTGCGGCGCAATATAGTAGAACACCTTGATCGATCGTTCTCTGGCGGCAGCAGCCAATTTTAGGTTCAGGCCGGGATAATCGATGAGAATCAATAGCGCTGGTCGCTGGAGATTCATGGTGGCGATCATCTGGCGATAAACTTTTCGAAAAAATCGAAGCCGCCTCAATACATCCCAGAAGCCGAGAACGCTCATGTCATTGATGTGATAGAGCAACTCAACACCGGCAGCGCGCATTTTATCGCCACCGATACCAATAAATTCGACATCCGGTTGCCGGGCGGAAATTGCACGCACCAGTCCCGAACCATGCAAATCCCCCGAAGCTTCCCCTGCAATGATCATTATCTTTTTGTTCATGCCATTTGGATTTAATTTAGTACCTGTGTTGCACCTGGAATCAGATTCATCAGGCAAGCGAGTCGACCTGGATGGCTCAAATCTATAGACCTGATGAGGCACTACCCAGTAGTCGCTTTACCTGGGCGTGAATCATGTCGGTAATTTCGATGGCCACGCGCAGCGCTTCTCGCCCTTCTTCACCGCTAACGGCTGGCCGTTGGTGATGACGCACGGCCTCGACGAACGATTCCAGTTCCATTTTCAGCGCATTCGCCTCTTCGATCTGCCGGCGCTCGTAAATGATTTTCTTCATTTTGCCAAATTGATCCAACTGTCCCATTTCAATCGGAATCTGGTTCGGTAGAATTTGGTGTTCGCTGGCATCCTTCAATTGATAGATCTCTGAGAATTTTTGCAGAAAGTCGATGCCGATGTAGGCATTGCGCTGAAACAAGCGCATCTTGCGCATCCTGGTCTGCGAAATGCGACTGGCCGTGATATTAGCCACGCAGCCATTGGCAAAACCCACTCGAGCGTTGGCGATATCCACCTCATCCGTGACCACTGCCACGCCGCTGGCATCGATTTTGATAACCGGACTTTTGACCAGATGAAGAATAATATCGATGTCATGGATCATCAGATCGAGAACCACTGCTACATCGGTGCCGCGGGGATTGAAGGAGGCCAGACGATGGCTTTCAATAAAAAGAGGTCGTAGCTCCAGGTCATGCAAAGCCAAAATGGCTGGATTGAAACGCTCGATATGTCCCACCTGCAGGACCAGGTCGTTGCTTTTGGCCTGAGCGATTAATGCATCGGCTTCAGCCAATGTACTGGTGATGGGCTTTTCCACCAGGCAATGGATTCCTCGCTCGAAACAGGCCTGAGTGATTTCAAAGTGATTTCGGGTGGTTACCACTATGCTGGCAGCTTCGATGCGCTCCAGCAGTTGTTGCAACTGCTGAAATGCCGACACTTGAAATTCGGCAGCGACCTGCTGACAGCGGTCCAAGTTGAGATCGTAAATGCCGACAAGATCAATATTCGGTATGAGCTTATAGTTCTGGACGTGCAGCCGACCCAAATGGCCCACACCGATCACACCAATTTTCAGCTTGTTCAAATCGTTTCCCTCCAGGATGATAACTGTGGCTCAATGTAATATAAAAATGCTTAAGAATCAATTGATTTTTTTGAATGCACTGAGCGGCAACTCATGCCAGCCTTCAGCAAAGGGAAGGGGCGAGCGACTCCAGATGATGGTTGGCTGGCGATCCCCCATCTTTTGTTGAAGCGATTGAAAGTAGATTTCTTCATCTTCGTGATCGTAAAGCAATGGATCGAACTGCTGGATCAGTAGCTTAATCCATTGGACATCGAACATGATAAAGCTGCCCAGATCGACGCCGAAAATAACCTTGTTGCCTTTGGTTTCGACGTCCCAGAAAGCCACTTGCTGCAAATCCACCTCATACATGCCCGGGCCTTCTTTTAATTTTGCGAGGCCAATCAATCCGCCGTAGGCATCAGGAAAGAGGCTGCGCTCCAGTTTCTGAGCGGCCTCAAGCGGTTGGCTCACAAAATCGATACGTTGAATCTCCGTTGCATCAGCTACTTTCAGGTAGGCGGGATCCATGATGATCAAATAACCCGTTCGAGAATATATTTTCATTGTCTTCCCTCGTCTGGTTTAATCGGTCAGATCATATTTTACAATCTGGCCAATTTGGGTTTGTTTGCCCGGCCAGATTTTGCGGCCAGGATAAACGCTGGTGCGAATTCCGGTTTTAACGCCATCGCCAATGATGGTGCCCAATTTGGTTCTGCCGGTGTCGAAAAGTTTCCCTTTGACTTGTGACAACACGTGCTGCCCATCGTGACGAACATTGGCCGAAATAAAGCCAGCGCCCAGATTGACGCCTTCTCCAATCACCGAATCCCCGACGTAGCTCAGATGGCTGATCCTGGTGTTATTCATAATAATCGAATTTTTGATTTCAACACTGTGACCGATCATGCAATTATCACCAATTGAAGTATAGCCGCGAATGAAACAGTTGGGGCCGATGATGCAATTGTTGCCAATGATTACGGGGCCTTCGATATAAGCGCCGGCTTTGATTCGGGTATTCTCGCCAATGGCCACTGGCCCCATGAGCTGCGCCCCAGACTCGACACTGCCTCTGATGCCGCCGGGTGGTTGTTGTTTCATGAAAAACTCCTGCGATTGCAACAATTCCCAGGGAAAACCATTGGCGAGCCAAAAACCCTGAATTGGATGCACATAGAACGGCGTCTGCTGAGCCAAGGTCAGGACGGCACTGGTGATCTCAATTTCATTGCGCTCACTGCGCGGTGTTGTTTTTAAAATTTCGAAAATTGCGCGATCAAAAAGGTAGCAGCCGACATTCGTAAGGTTGCCGACAAAGGTTTTCGGTTTTTCGATCAGATTCAGCACCCGATTGTGTTCATCAACATGATAGACACCATATTGCGATGGATCTTCTTCATAGCGCACCAGAGCGGCATATTTATATTTGAACAACTGTTGCATGTCGTTACGATCATAAATATCGTCGCCATTGAGGGCCAGGAATCGGTCGTGAATCAGCGGTTCGGCTTGCAACACGGCATGTCCCGTGCCCCATTGTTCCTTTTGTTCACAATAGGTGATCTTCAGGCGTTGCCATTGGCGACCCAGTCGCTGTTCGATCATTTCTTTTCGATAGCCGACGACCAGAATGACCTCATCTACCCAACCGTCCAGTTGTTCTAACAGAAACTCGATAATGGTGCGATTGGCAATGGGCAACAGTGGTTTTGGTCGGGTTAGGGTTAGCGGATAGGTGCGTGTGCTCTTCCCGGCGACTAAAATTACAGCTTGCATGATTATGCTCCCACAATTAAAATGAAAACGTGTAACCTGTCAACTCTGGCTAAAAAGATAGCAGAAAATTCATCATAGTCAAGAAAATTCTCTGGCAGGTGCAGAAAATTCGCTTGATTTTCAGCGAATATTTTGTTACAATTGACATGTACAGCAGACTGAAAAAATTGATTTATCCAATGAGGACCTATTGAATCATTCAGCAGCCGCTCAAGCGGCTAATTATTATTGAAGGTGAGTGAGCGAAATGCGTCATGTCGGCGCTGTCCAATCAGGAGAGAGGACGACAGGTTCATTTTTATGGTTCGCGCAAAATTCATTCAATTTAAACGCAGCGATAAATTTGTTGCTCGTCGGGTTGTTTTATGTTTAGCCAGCCCATTGCCGGTGAAATAAGTTTGAAAACGTTAAAAAAATCGCGGGCCGATTGAAACTAATAATTGATGCCTTCTGCTGGACGTTGCTAACCAAACGCCTTGGAGGAAAAAATGTGCCATAGAATCCAAATCTTAGCTCTAACCATACTGATTGCGTTAACATCAGTTCCTCTGTTTTGCCAGGAGGTTCAGCCAGATGCAAGGGGTTATATCGTTAACATTGGAGATCAAGTCGAGAACTTCGCGGTCACATTGCTGGACGGCCGGATACAGCGCCTCTCCGAATTCAAGGCACAGGTGCTGGTGTTGAATTTTTTTGCCTCCTGGTGTGCGGTCTGTCGGAAAGAGATTCCCCATATCGAGCGGGAAATCTGGCAGCCGTTGCAGGATCGAGGGGTAGTGGTTCTCGGCGTGGATTACCAAGAACAGCCAGACACCGCTAAACGAATGGTGCAAGATATGTCAATCAGCTATCCGGTGGCATTGGATATAGATGGCCAGATTTTTAGTCGTTTCGCTCGCGGCGGAGTGACACGTAATGTTGTGCTCGATCGAAATTTGAACATCATTTTTTTGACGCGCTTGTTCGATCCAGCGGAATTCGCGAGCATGAAGGAAGTTATCCAACAACAGATACGCATGACGAGCGATTCACTGGACACTCATCTGAAGCGCGGCCAGGAGATACTTCTGGAAAACAAGGAAATTGGCAAAACCATCCTTCTTAAATACGCTGGCCAGCATCAAATTCATCTGGAAGGGCGGATGCAACCGGCCCGGTGGCGAAAAATGCAGGTGGGGGTTTCGCTATTCAAAGAGGATATTGTGTCTCACAAATACGATAAGAAATCAAAGACCTTAGCCATCGTTTATCGACATTACGATGGCATGCGAATCGCCGTGTTGCCGATGACCATGTTCAAGGTTCCGCGTGATATCGAACAGATCGTAATCGTGGACGCTCAATAGCCTCGCTATTCGCTCGAAATTGTTTTGCCGAAAGCCCAATGTTGCCAATAATTCGAAACGTTGCTTTTAGAAACGAAGGGTTGCCTTGCAGCGCAGGGGGTTGAGCAACAGATCCAGGCCATTCAGGATCGAGATGCAAACGATATCAGCAGCTTGAATGGCCGCGGTAGCGCAGCCTTCATCGCCCAGAATGGCAATGCCCAGGCGGGCAGCCCGCAGCATCCTCCGGTCGTTGTTGCCATTGCCAAAGGCCACCACCTGCTCCGAACCGAGACTACGCACATAATTTTCCTTCTGTATATCCTCGTCGAGACCATGCAAAATGTGTAACTGGCAAGGAATATCTTTTACCTCGGTTGCTGCCTTTCCAAAAGTATCCGCAGTGAGAATATGGATGTTCACTAATGTCGCCAGTTGCTGCAGGCGTTCTTTCACACCCGGGGATAATTTCCCGTCGCGTGACAGGGTGCCTGTGAAGTCTGAAACTAGATGTTGCAGGGTCACCTGGCCAAAACCAGGGATGGTGATTTCAATCATTTGCTAGCCTCATTGAGATTCTGATCATTAAGAATGCCGATTTGAAATTGTAGGTTATGTTGGCATCAATCCGTTAGGAATTCTGTCGGATCAAATTTAAGCATTATTGGTTTAAAGTTCAAGCTTATTTTTTAAGCCTATTCATTCCTATTGCACGCCTAAGAGCTGTGGCGCTCAGCGACTGGGAGAGTCGAACTGCTTTAAAATTATCCGATTGCT
>JAPDQM010000111.1:0-13172 GCA_034505795.1 Candidatus Zhuqueibacterota bacterium | reverse complement strand
ACGAGTGGCTCATTCGAGCCGAGCTCAAGAGCATGCTTTCGCACTATCCCAGTATTCAGGTGGTTGGCGAGGCATCGAGTGTTACGGATGCTATCAAATTGCATAATGAATTGAAACCTGATCTGGTATTCCTGGACATCCAACTGCCAGGCGGATCAGGTTTTGATTTTTTGGACCGAGTCAATGGCCATTTCAAGCTGGTGTTCATCACCGCTTTCGATCAATATCTCGAGCGAGCTAAAAACTATCAGGCCATCGATTATTTGATGAAGCCGATCAGCAAGAGGAAATTGATGAAGGTGATACAAAAACTGTAAACCAAGGAGTATGATTATGAAAAAATTCATTTCTCTGATTGCAGTTGGTTTGTTGATGTTGATCATCACTTCTGCCGCCTTGGGTCAGGACGCATTGCGTGGCACGATCACCGATTCAACGACCACTCGTCCATTGGTGGGCGCCAATGTCTATTTGCTGGGCACGGCGCTGGGTAGTGCAACAGATCTGGAAGGTTTATATCGAATTCAACGGGTGCCGCCAGGGCGCTATACGCTCCGGGTGTCTTATATTGGCTACAAAACGAAAAATGTCGACGTTTATATTCAGCGGGGTGCAACGGTTGAGTTGAATGTGGCTCTGGCCCTGGATGTTTTAAAAGGCAAAATGGTGGAAGTCACTGCCCAATTTGAAGGGCAGGCGGCTGCCATCAATAAACAGCTTACATCGAATACCATCATTAATGTCGTCTCAGAGGAGAAGATTCAGGAATTGCCAGATGCCAATGCAGCGGAGGCTGTGGGACGTTTGCCTGGAGTGTCCCTTATCCGATCTGGCGGCGAAGCCAATAAGGTGATTTTGCGAGGTCTTGAGGACAAATTTACAGTGATAACCATCGATGGAGCAAAAATTCCCGCTACTGATGCTACCAGTCGCGGCGTCGATTTAAGCACTCTTTCGCAGAGCTCGTTGGCTGGCATCGAGCTATACAAGGCGGCAACACCAGATAAGGACGGCGATGCCCTGGCGGGCAGTATTAACCTGGTAACCAAGAAAGCGCCGGAAACGCGGAAAGTCAAGTTGGATCTAAAAGGCGATTATAATCGGCTGATGAATTCGGCCAATCAATACGATTTTTCGCTGCGGTACGGGGAACGATTTTTTAACGATATTCTGGGGCTACAATTGGCCGGTAATCTGGAACGAAGAATTCGAAGCAGTGAACGTATCAATGTTGATTATAACCAGAATCCAAACGCGTCTCAGGCGGGCTATTTTATCGATGATTTCACGCTTGAGTTCACCGATGAAATTCGTACCAGAAATGGTTTCAGCGTACTGCTGGATGTCAATACTCCGGATAACGGCACGATTCGTATCAATAATGTTTATGGGCGAACCAAACGAGATTTTTTCTGGCACATGAGAGACTATCCCTCGAATGGTGGTGGCAACCAGGGTGGCAATCCGGTTTATAATTATCGGGATCGAGACCGGGTAATTGATACTTATAATAGTTCGATTCGAGGTGATAATAACATAATGGGATTGAATGTGAACTGGGGCGCTTCGTTTGGGCAATCTGAATCGAATTATCCTTTTGATTATGAAACCATCTTCGTGGAGCCATCCGGGATGAGGGCCTCGCCGATGGTGCAGAGCAATCCGGCTCAGTTAATCGCCTATGCTGAAAATAAGTTCTCTAATGCCAATTTATATTGGGCCTACTACCGCTCCCAGCACAATTTTGATAAAGAGCGTACCGCCTTTTTGGATATTGCCAGAAAATATCGACTGGGGTATCGCTTGTCCGGTGAGCTGAAAATTGGTGGCAAATACAGAGTCAAAGACCGAACCAATAGCCGGACCGAAGATTTTACGCCTTATTATCTGGGTCGATGGCAGCCGTACGAATTATTATCAGACGGGACGATTGCCAAGAAAGATTTCAGCGGCACCTATTTTGAAGACTGGCAAAATGCCGGCGGACTTTTTGTACCTATCGATCAATTCTTCAGCCATCCAGCTTCACGAAATGTCTATGGCGCTTATAGCTTAAATCCGCTGCTTCACAGAGATCGAATGCGGCAATGGCATGAGCTAAATAAAAATGGCGTTGATGCCACAGGCAGCCAGTATGAAGTGTGGCCTAATCCACTAATCCGATATGATGATTATGATATCACCGAACGCATCGCAGCCAGCTACCTGATGAATACGCTCAATTTCGGTCAGATGGTGACTTTCATTGCCGGCTTTCGAGTGGAGCAGGAGGATAACGATTATTTGTCAGCCTATATGCCAAAGCCTGTTGCCGGTTTTCCCGTCCCAGCCAATACCATGAGAGATACCACTTCATCCGCTACGCAAACGGTGTGGCTACCCAATTTCAACCTGGCGGTGACACCGATTCACTTCATGAAGCTGCGCCTGGCTGCCTATAAAGCACTGGCCAGACCCGATTTCAACATGAGGCTGGAACGTTACATTGCTGGCCGTCCGGCTGAAGTGGGTACACAACATCAGGTTTACGTAGGCAATCCCAAACTCAAAACCGCACGCGCCTGGAACTACGAGGTCAACACCTCCTTTTTTGGCAATACTATCGGATTGATCTCGCTGTCGGCGTACTATAAAGAAATCGAAGATATGTATCACATGCTGAACAATTTCAACACCCAGGCCATTCTCGATGCCCAAGGAGTGTACCAGGATACTCTGATGCAACGATTTGGCATCACCTGGCCCAGCCAGATGAAATCCACACCCTATAATTTGACGCTACCCTACAATTCACCCAAGCCGACCAAGGTGTGGGGCTTCGAATTTGAGCATCAGATCAATTTCGATTTTTTGCCTGGTTTATTAAAAAATATTGTGTTGTCATATAATGCTTCAATTGTTCGTTCTGAAGCATTCATTTATGGTTCCAGGATCGACTCAAGTTACTATGACCCGCCTGGTCCCATCCCCGGCCTGTGGAAGAAATTTACCGTGCTGGTAGAGAAGAAGCAAAAGCTGGAACGAATGCCCGAGTTCTTTGGCAATATTGCGCTGGGCTATGACATTGGTCGTTTTTCCTGCCGATTGTCGGTCTTTCATCAGGGAGAGCATAATGTCTCCTATTCGGCTTCTGGCTTAAGCGATCAGATCACCAAGGCCTTTACGCGTCTTGACCTGGCATTAAAGCAAGGAATCAACGATTATCTGTCGCTATTTATCAATGTCAACAATTTAACCAATATAGAAGATGGCAGCTTGATCTATAATCGCGTCTATAACCGAAGGCTTTTCAATGAAAGCGAGAAATATGGTTTGACGGCTGATTTTGGAATTGTTGCCCAATTCTGATACCCTAAATTCAGCTCGTATTCAGAGAGCTGCAACTTGGTTCTGGTTCACTACAACAATTCAGGCTGAATATAATTCGATCTCGACTTGCTATCAGTAGCATAACAGGAGGTGATGCCTAAAGAATTAATCATACCGCTTATTAACACTTTTCACATTTGATTCCAGAAAAAAGTTACCAAGGAGGTGATGCTGGCAGCAATCGTTCGATTGGGGCGAATTCATTTATGGCACAATTCAAATAGAACTTGTGTCCATGCTCCGACAAGATAATTGGAACAAGAATAATATCAACTCATTTTTGCGAAGGAGGTTCTCATGAGTTATAGGAAATTGGGATTGATGGCCATCGTTCTTTCTCTGGTGGCGATCTCCTTATATGGACAGGATGTAGTGGTTCCCATACGGCCATTCGACGGGTCGCCGGATTCTTATGTCAATCGCCAGATTGTGGCCGATACCGTTGCGTCTGGTGGTTTGCTGGCCAACCATGTTTACGAATTTGCGCGGGATCAGATTTACCTTCATAATGCCATTTTCACGGTACCAAATGGCAAAACGCTTCGTCTGCGAGCGGCTGAAGGTGCAGGCAAAAAACCGGTTATTTATCTATGGGAAACTGGCACGGGCTCGACCCCAACTCGCCCGCCAGGCAACTTTGTGGTTTTAAATGGCGGCAATTTGGAGATCAAGAACATTTGCATTGCGGGTTTTTATGAATATGAACCCAATCGTCTGGATGGCGTTCAGGGGGGCTTAATCAACACCACGGCTGCAGGTTCGTCAATTATTCTTGACGGTGTGATTTTATCCAATATCAATGGTCAGCATGTGCGTACTGGTTCCAATACAGTCAAAGTAAAAATTACCAATTCAATCTTTGCCAATATGGGTGCTTTAACCACTTCCAATCTTGGCGCGGGCAAAGGAATTGATTTGCGTGAGGCTGCTTGCGATTCTTTTATTTTGGTCAACAATACTTTTGTCAATTATCAGGATCGTGCCATTCGGCATTATAATTTTTCGAATCCGGCTGCGGGTACTGGTTTAATAAAGTACGGCAGAATTGAGCATAATACATTTGTGAATGGCATGGGTTTTCATGGGCTGTTTTCGCTGGGCAACGTTGGTGACCAAATCATCATTGCTGATAATTTATTCATGGATGCATTTGCCCTGGGTGAAGATTCCACCGATGCCACACGCGCGGCAGAATGGGCGAATACCGGCGAATTTTATCCCAATGGCCGAAATCGGATCACCTGGATTTTTACAGCGCCGAATGACGTTACTCAATGGATGGTGAAAAATAACTATTATGCCATCAGCGATTCAGGTTGGGCGTTTCTAAACGATTTCAAATTTCCGGTCGGCTCGCCGCTCTCTTGGCATATTAATAGTCGGTTGGGTGCCGATTCCGTCAATGCCTTTACTCAAATCGATCTCACCCTGGGCCAAATTCCGCGGCTCATGACCAATATGATGCGCTGGTACGAGAGCCCTACGGGCGCTAACAAGACCAAAGGTACGACTAACTTTGTCAAGGCGCGCGATGATTATGACCGTCGCACCATTGAATTCTATCGCGACACGCTGGATTGCACTTATCCCACAACTTCCGCGGCCTATACCGGAGGGCAGGGTGGATTTCCAGTTGGCGATTTGAATTGGTTCCCTGAATTGAAAACGAAATGGGAGCAAGGAGTTATTTTGCCTCCTTTGACACCTGAATTGATTGCACCCGTTAATAACGCCATGGACCAACCCCTATCGCTTACCCTCAATTGGAAAGCCGTTGCCCAGGCCAACAAATATCATATTCAGGTTGCTACAGACTCATTATTCACCAGCCTGATCCTGGACGATGCCTCGCTGACTGGTACTTCTGTTGAACTGGCGAATTTAGCTCCTGGGACAAAATTTTACTGGCGAGTCAGCGCCAGCAATGATGGTGGTTCCAGTCCCTGGTCCATTATCTGGCAGTTTACCACGCTGCTGACCCTGCCTGAACCAGTGGTGCTGCTCTCTCCTGCAAATCAATCGGTTATCAGCACTGACACGCTCACGTTTAGCTGGAAGGCCAGCGCCCCACTCATCAATCGATACTGGTTCCAGTTGGGGATCGATTCACTCATGCAAAATTCCTTGATCGATTCAACGCTGAATGCTGACCAGCGCTCGAAGCTGATTGTCGGGCTAATCAATAATCAGAAGTATTGGTGGCGGGTCAAAGCAGGCAATGCCGCTGGCTGGGGACCATTCAGCGAAACACGCAGCTTCCAGGTCAAAAAGCCGACGGGCATCGATGCTGATAAAAACGTTGTCTGGACATTTAGCCTCAATCAAAATTATCCGAATCCGTTTAATCCGACCACCAAAATATCCTTTACCCTGGATAAAGCGGGTAGTGTCAATCTATCTGTTTTTAACATGGTCGGGCAAAAAGTTGCCACCTTGATTGACGACAAATTGGCTGCTGGATATCATGAAATTCACTTTGATGCGTCTCATTTGGCCAACGGAATTTACCTCTATAAATTGGAATCCGGCCAGAAAGTGAGCGTTCGGAAACTGGTGGTTTTAAAATAATCGCATGGGAACCATGACGATAATGAGCAATCTGATAATCAATAGAAAATTATGATTAAAGAATGGGAGGACAAATCAAAGTGAATTTGCCCTCCCCATTATTTTGGACAATCAAGAGGGTAGCAATTTGAAATTAAACCGACTCAAAATTTATTGCTGCTATCTTTTGTGGTCATTCACCAGCAGCTTGATAGTCCAATCCTGTCGGCCATTGCAGCTTTTCGTGTTGCATGAGCCGTGGTCCGTACGCATGTCCGATTCGGAGATGAAGCGCAATCCCGAGCCCTGGATGATCGACTTTCGCGAAACGCCCAAATGGGAATATACCCAGGGGCTGGTGTTGAAAGCCATCCTGCAGGTCTGGCAAAAAACCGGAGATGAAAAATATTTTCAATATGTCCGCACCTATTACGATCAATTCATCGACAGCACAGGGAGCATTTTGACCTATCGTTTGGATGAATACAATATCGATCGGATCAATCCGGGCAAGCCATTATTCCTGCTCTATCAAAAAACTGGTGATGAGAAGTTTAAAAAAGCTATTTTCTTGCTTAGAAAACAAATGCAAAGCCATCCCCGAACCAGCGAGGGCGGCTTCTGGCATAAAAATATCTATCCCCATCAAATGTGGCTGGATGGCATATACATGGCCTGCCCGTTTTTAGCTGAATTTGCTGAGAAATTCCATGAGCCAGGGCTGTTTGACGATGTGGCCAATCAGATTGTTCTGATGGAAAAGCAGGCTCGGGATGAAAAAACGGGTCTGTTGTATCATGGCTGGGATGAAAGCCGGCAGCAACGCTGGGCTGATCCAAAGACCGGACGATCGCCCAATTTCTGGGGTCGCGCCATGGGCTGGTATGCCATGGCCCTGGTGGATGTATTGGACTATTTCCCAACAGAGCATCCTCGGCGGGCAGATATTATTGCCATATTGAACCGACTGGCCACCGCGGTGGCCAATTATCAGGATAAACAAACGGGCTTATGGTACCAGGTGGTGGACCAGGGTGGCCGACCGGGCAATTATTTGGAATCGTCGGCCTCCTGCATGTTTGTCTATGCCTTGATCAAAGGTGTGAAAAAAGGATACCTTGAATCCAGATTTCAGGCAGTCGCTCAAAAAGGGTACCAGGGAATCTTGAAGCACTTTATCGAAGTTGATAAAAATGGATTGGTGAATATCCATGCCGCTTGCTCGGTAGCTGGGCTGGGTGGGAATCCGTATCGCGACGGCTCTTACGAATATTATATCAGCGAGCCAGTTCGCAGCAATGATCCGAAAGCTGTGGGGCCGTTCATTCTGGCCAGTTTGGAGTTTGAAACCGTTGGCCGATGAAATTTTGTGATAGTTCAATTTTCTGTAAATGGCATTTGACGATTGTTTACTTATTCCTACTGAGAGCATTAAATAGTTTACTAATCAAAGTCATTTTGATCCGCCAACTGGCGGAGAGAAATTTGTAAATTCAACTTTCAATTCAAAGTCAGATTCCTCTCCGCCGATTGGCGGATCGGAATGACGATTCAAATGCAAACTACAATATGCTCACAGTAATAACTATAACCGCACCTGAACAGACACAGCAGTACCATTTTGTTTTTACAATTCGAAATTCATTATCATCCTGTCGATGATGATAAAGATTTTCGAGTGGGGGAGATATTCAATTTGGAAATAAATTAGGAGGCAGAATGGGCAAAGCAAGTCCCCTAAGTATCACCCAGAAAGGGCAGAGCCATCAGAGCGATTGGCTGGGTCGATTGAAATCGCTGGTAAAGCAGTATCTGGCTGCAGTTATCATGGCGCTCATGTGGCTGACTCCACTTCATGCTCAGAATGTCGGCAAAATCGCTGGTACAGTCAAAGACGCATCAACCGGCAATCCTTTGCCTGGCGCCAACATCATGATCGTTGGAACATCACTTGGCGCGGCAGCCGATACAAAGGGGGAATATTACATTCTGAATGTCCCTCCGGGCAAATATGAACTCCGCGCCAGCATGATGGGCTTTGAAAAAATGAAGGTTGTCGATGTGATTGTCAACATCGGCAGAACCACCCGCGTGGATTTCAAACTGGAGGAGTCAGTTCTTGCAATGGGCGAGGTGGTGGTGCAGGCGGTTCGGCCCGATGTGGAGCGGGATAAGACATCGACCAGCTCAATTGTTCGATTCGATGACGTGCAGATGTTGCCGGGAATTCGAGATATTGGCGATGTCATCAACCTGGCCGTGGATGTGATCGATGGGCATTTCCGCGGCGGACGGGAGGGTGAAGAATATTACATGTTGCAGGGCATGGGGATTGTGAATCCGCTGGATCGATCCACGGCGTTTCAGCCGATCATGAGTGGGGTAGAAGAGGTGGAAGTGATCACCAGCGGCTTCGGCGCACAGTATGGTAATGCCCAATCCGGTGTGGTGAACATTTCCATGAAAGAGGGCGATGCCACTCGCTGGCGGACCCGCATGGAAACACGCATGCGAGCGCCCGGGCGAAAACATTTTGGGCCCAGCGTCTTCGATCCCAACGCTAACGATTATATCAAATTGTTGCTCAACGAAGAGGTCTGGTTGAAAGGTGACCCTGGAGCTGATCAACCGCAACCATATTACGGGACCATGGCCTCAGGGCTCACGGGCAGTTTTGCCGGCGATACCCTGGTGCAATTGGCCGTGGCGCAAGCACTCTGGCAACAAACACGTCGGGATATTGGACGAACCTATGGTGATGAAATCGACCGCTCGTTGGAACTGGCGACCGGCGGACCGATGAACCATCGTATGCGCATGTTTATGGCGCTGCGTTCTAATCGCGTTTACAGTGTATTCCCTACCGAACAGCCCAATATTGAATATCAGGCCATGGGCAATATTGTGACCGATCTGGGAGCGGGGGCTACGCTGCGGCTCAGCAGCGGTTTTTCGCAACGGCAGGACAATGTCTTCCCCGGTTCCAACAGCGTTGGGGGGTATCAGCGCTGGTTGTGGGATCGGATCACCGGCATTCGTGAGCGCCAGCGAGTCAATACCCAGCTTGGGCTGCGTTTCACCAAAACTATCAGTCAGAGCACGTATTACGAATTGAAGTTGAATTCCCTTCTGACCAAAAATGTATTGGGCGCAACGCCAGTTCCAGGTGTCCTGCCCGATTCGGTGGATTTTAACTGGGTGGTCGGCACGATTGCCTATCCCAACAACAATTCCCCCGATCGACTGAATTACCAAATGGGCTATGACAGTTTTACAAATGAGAAAACGCGAACCATTTCCTTCGATGGCAGCCTGACCAGCCAGGTGACCCGGGCGCATCTGGTGAACGCTGGTGTGCAGGTTAATTCCTATCTCATTGATGTATCCAATTTTTTGAATGTCCGTTCCAGCCGCCAGCTTGAGAATTATTCTGCTCATCCATTCGAAGCGGCGGCTTATGTGCAGGATAAAATGGAATTCGAAGGGCTCATTGCCAACGTAGGCTTGCGATTTGATCTGTGGTATTCTGGTGTTGATTATTACCCGGATCTTTACACTCCGTTCGGAAATCCTGATTCGCTGGGCCGATTTCATCCATCGCAAGCTACGCAGAAAAAGTCACCGATCTACGGGCGGTTGCAGCCGCGGCTGGGATTTTCATTCCCCATTTCGGCGAACACGGTATTTCATTTGAATTATGGCGCGTTTATGCAACGACCATCATTCCAGTACATCGTATCCCGGCGGCTGGGACAGCGGCTGAACGATCCGGTCATTCTGGGAAATCCTCGCCTGGAACCTGAAACCACCAACAGCTACGATGTTGGTGTCGTACAGGCGCTGGGAGAGGGATTTACCATCGACATCAGCGGCTACTATAAAGATGTCAAGAATCTCATTCAACAATCCAATTTTATCGATGAACGCGCCGGTTATCAGGTAAGTTCATACTTCAATCTGGACTATGCCGATATTCGAGGGTTTCGGATCGCATTGAACAAACGGCGCGGAGCGCTCACCGCTTCGATCAATTACCAGTACGGCTATGCCACGGGCAAGAGCGCCACCGCCACTGCGGCTACACCGATTTTCAATCGGGATACCCTGGGAGTGGTGACCACAGATCTGACCAACGTGCCGACCCGAGATATCTTACTGGATTTCGATCGAACTCATAGTATTATTTTCACGCTGGGCTATGTGACTGGCAAGGAATGGGGCCTGGCTTTGTGGGGCGTCCGGCCATTTGCAGAGGTCAACATTTCGTTGTATTCACAAATACGAAGCGGTAGGCCGTACACATCTCCATCTGACATTCGACTCATCAATGTGAAGCGCACGCCAATGGAATACAATGCGGATTTGAGAGTGACCAAATCCATCCGCAACTTCTTTGGATTACCGGCAAGCTTGTACGCTGAAGTTTATAATCTGTTCAATAATAAAATTCTCAACTACGATTACCTGTTCCAGCGCCCCACAGCGACCAATCCGAATCTGCCGCTGCAATATTATGAAAAATATCCGATCAATGATAAAGAAAATGGCATTCGCTATTGGTGGGACAAGGGCAGGCAAGGGCCGTTCAGTGTGGATCAATCGTTTTTAATTTATAGTAACCAACCGCGGTCATTTAGCTTCGGCCTGGTTGTGGAGTTCTAATTTATCCCAATTAACTATGGTGATTGAATAAAATATGAAGCGTATCGGATTAATCATCCTGTTGCTGTTGATCTGGCTCAACGAAAGCAGTGCCCAGGTGCGAGACTGGCGGGTCCATCGCCGCGGGCTGCTCCATCAAACCGTGTTCAATACCGGCGAATTGGGGCGAGCCTACAACGCTGGGGGGACCATTCAGCCGGGTAGTCCCTCGCTGGAATGGCCGCCATATTCCAGCCTGGTGCTGGAGCGCAGAAATTATCCGGGCCAGCACAATTCGTTTGGCAGTGGCATCTGGATCGCCGGCACGCGGTCCGGCGGCAGAAACTATGCCTTTTGTGGCGCGGTATCCAATACCAATGGAGAGCCGGTCCCCGTGGTCGGTGTTTATAGTATCCCTCTGGAACTGCGGCGGATCGAAAATTATCCCATCCTCAACAGCGGCGAACTCAATCCCGGCTTCAATCCGGATGAGGCTGAAGAAATCATTATTGCCAGTTGGGATACGCCCGTGGGAATACGTGTGTTGCGCACCAGTCGCGCCTGGAGCTATCCCGGCTACGATAGCTTTATCATCTATGAATACGAGTTTCAAAATGTCACCAGCGATACCATTTCGGACGTGTTCATCACCTTTGCCAACACGTTTGCGCCTTCGATGTTCGGCTATCAGCGGGTGCATGGGGATTGGTCCGAGGGCGCGTTTCGGGGCCAGCCGCCCGCGGGACTGGGCGATCATTTTGCCCGCTTCGACCTGAAACGCTGGCTGAGTTATAATCACGAACGGGATGGGCTGCCCGATCCAGATTTTTTTGAAACCTGGTCCCAGCCGGGCGACCGGGGCGGTTTGAATTCGCCGCAGGCCGTTGGCATCATGGTGCTTCATTACGACTATGAGCATATCAGTCGTCGGGATCAGACCCGGCAGGTGTTCCTTGTTCCGTCCGATAGCGCCGGCATGTGGGATGAACATGGCAAGGCCAAACAGCCGTTTCTGTTTCGTTATGAAAATGGCAATCTTCCTGCCGAAAGCAAAACCGGCACCTGGCTGGATCCCACGTTGCGTCGCAAGACCGGCATCTGGCAGGGTGACGAAGATTCGACCCGTTTTGTCAACCAGTTTGAACCGAATCTCTGGTCGTACTGGAAAGGTCGGACGAAGAGTTCGGCCAATCTCTCCTGGTGGCAACCGGTTGCCCGGGCGTATGGATTTTTTCCCTACCTGCTTCCTCCTGGCGAAAGGATGCGCTTTACCGTGGCGGAGGTCGTGGGCTATGGTCCTGGCGTGGCTAGCGATAGGAAGTACAAAGACCTCGGTGGCGCGGTACGTGCTGGCGTCGATGCAGGGGCCTACTTCAATCCGGTGCCAAGCTGGTACGATACACTGCAGTATCCGCATTTGGGCGAAAAGAATTACATCGGTAGCACCTATTTGCGTGACCATCCCCTACCGTGGTATGTTACGCCGGGCGTCGTCTCGATTCGGGATGTGGCCGATCGGGCAATTGAAATTTATACCGGTCAACCATTGGCGAAATATGATACGCTGCAATACAAGCCAGAAGAGTCACCGGCGACGGGTCGTTACAATACAGTGCCGATACCGGTTCCGGCGCCGGCCATTCGGATCGAAGATACGAAGGCCGCGGCCAACCGAATCGTTTGGGGGCCCCAGGTCGAATCGTTCGCTTCACCGAGACTTCATGCCGCTTTCAGCCATTATGAAGTGATACGGGCGCCGCATCCTTTGGGGCCATGGAAGGTGATCGCTGCGGTTTATCCCGGCGATCCCGAATATTTCAAAGATGGTGAGTATTCGGTGATCGATCCGGAGAGCAATCTGGGGGACAATGTGGCTTATGCTGTGGTCTCCGTGGATGTCCTCGGCGGCCGCAGCGGCATGACCAATCTGACGCTACACGAAACCCAGGCTCCGCCGGCAGAGACGCTGGGAAAAGTCTACGTGGTGCCGAATCCCCTGATCGTATCGAGCGGATTGACTGGCTCTGATCCGGGTGGCGAGATCAACGATCGGATTCAGTTCATGGGCCTCACGAAACATTGCACCATTCGGATTTTTTCGTACACCGGCCAGTTGATCATGACTCGCGAGCATAATCGGGAGACCTATGGCAATCCCTGGTATCAGCTCAGCATCAATAATCAAATCATCGCTTCCGGTGTGTATTACTTTGTTGTCGAAGACCGGGATACTGGTGCCCGGGCCAGCGGCAAATTTATTGTGATTCATTAATGAATCAACTCTAAAAAAGCCCTGACCGCTAATTTCGCCAATTTAGGCTAATGATTTAAAGTCCAAATTGGCGAATCCTCCAGTTGGCGGATAGAGGAATTGGTGGTTTTTAGAGGACACTTAACAATCAAGTTTCAAATCAATTGCCAATGAATAAAGTGAGTCACAGAAGACAATCTTTATCAAATCAATCCAATTAACCATCGTGGTAGAATTATGATAAATTCTCAAGACATAAAAAATGGATTGCTCATTGCGATTGCCATAGCAGGAGTGTTGTGGGCATCCAGCCTGTATGCGCAAAAAGTGGGCAGTACCTCGATGCAGTTTCTCAAGGTGATGC
>JAPDQM010000110.1:0-13224 GCA_034505795.1 Candidatus Zhuqueibacterota bacterium | reverse complement strand
GGTTTTCACATCCCATACCGCATCCCAGCTATTATCCAGGTCGCCAGTGTTATCCATCATGCCATCGAGCTTGACGCCAGCCGGATTCACGCCAAAGGCAAAAGCCGTCCGTTTATCATCGTAGCTATCGATGATCACCGCCAACCAATCGCAAGGGATATCGCTATCCCGTCGCGACAGATAGCTGGTAATTTCGGAAGGATCTTGCTCATAAGCGACCATCGCCACATAAATAGCATGGTCATCATAAGCCACTTGAAACCTCGTACGCTGCGACGCGGGCTGGCCTTCTTCGGGTTCATTTTGAAGAAATCCTTCGGCAAGTTGTGCTCGGTGCCAAACATCCTCATCCAAGATACCGTCAATTTTAACCTTGCCGGCTGTGATTCGTTGCGCAGCGACCATTTTTAAAGAGTCAATGCCTGTCAGATGGTGATTGTTATCCGCGCTGAAACCAAAACTGACTGATAACTGGAAAAATAAAACGATCAGCCAGGGCCACCATTTGGTTGTTCCTGGTTGTTTCGATGATAGTTGCATGAATAAAGCCTTGTTTAATGAAATCGGTTAATCGAACACGGATTCAAATTTTGTAGTTATGAACGAACAGGAGCACAGGAAGGTTGCATAAAATTTTCAAATTGTTTGGTAATGAACCAAGAGGATATCGGCAAGAAAAACCGCCACTGTTGATCAGAGCCAATTCGGATCAGGCCACCCATATTGGGAGAGGTCAATGCAACCTCTAGCATCGAATGAGACGCCTTCAGATTCCAGCAGTCGTCGCTGCAAATCGGCCGCACCAAATTCGGGATGCAGGCTAATTTTGCCCTGGCGGTTGATCACTCGCTGCCAGGGGACATCGGTTCCTTCATGCAGAGCAGATAGAGCATAGCCCACCATCCTCGCGCTGCAGTCGCCAACAATTCGGGCGATCTGGCCATAAGTTGCCACCTTGCCCCGCGGAATTTGTTTGATTACCTGATAGATTCGATCGTATGTCGTCATTCCAAAAGTAACTGTTGGGAAATTGAAAGGACTTCCAGGATCAGCCCGGTCCTGGAAGTCCCATTTTGTTATCATTCAAATTCTCGTTATTTGATGAGCGTGATCTTGCGCCATTGGGTGACATCGCCTGCTTTCATCACCACCAAATAAATGCCCGCAGCGGCCAGTTCGCCATCGTCGTTTTTGCCATCCCAAATCAGGCTTTGATAGCCGGCGGGCACATCGCTATCGAGCAGGGTTCGGATGCGTTGTCCGAGCACGTTGGTAATATACAACTTCACATGTCCAGCTATGGGCGTGGCAAAGCGGATCATGGTCTCGGGGTTGAACGGATTGGGATAATTGGGATAGAGCTGGTGCACCAATGGCTTCATTGGAATCGACGGGTCATCGACCGCTACTTGCGTTCCAACAATTCCCTGGGCGCCAATGATTTTCAAGCCCGCAGGATCATTGGACACAAAGGTAATCATTGCCTGGCAGGTATCGCCGGTTTTTCCCTGGGGAATAAAGGCAAACGGAAACACATCGGCCTGCCCGGACAGCAGTTTGGTGCTGGTTTTAAGCGCAACAAATTGAGAAGCACCTTTGATGGGCGTGACCACCACGTTAGAAATTTTAAACGTATCAATGCTGGTGCTGATGGCGATTACCGCCGTCGCTGCCTGAGCACCCAATTGAACAGTGCCAAAATCCATGCCACCGGGCACAATGACTCCAGCCACTCGCCGCGGGACAATTCCTGGTAGCACGGTGTGAGCCGCCAGAATCCGGCCGGTCTCGCTCACCACCTCCAGCTTCACGGAATCGCGGCCAAACACGCTCACTCTGCCATAGGTGTTGCCCAGATCGTTCGGCAATGCGTTTTGATAGGTTTGTCCTCCTTTGTTCCAGATGTCCACCTTAAATCCCTCTTTGGCAACCGCAACAATCTGAGAATTGGTGCGATCCAGCGGGCAATCCATCAGTTCCGGAATGAGCGAGTGGGTGCCATCGTCAATCGCACTGGTGTGGGTATCACCACTCAGGAAGATGACGTTTTGAATATTATTTTCGATGATAGCTTTGAGCAATTTGTAGATGTCCGATGGAAAGCCGGCCCACTTGTCAACAAATTCACCGGCCAAAAACGCCATGCTAGCTTTCTGGCCTGTGGCTGGATCGACAATGGGATCATACGGTGTGCCCTGCAACAGCAGCGCCAATTCGATCAAACCACGCCAGGCCGGATTGAAGGGTGTTCCTGAAGAGATAAATTTCCAGGTGGCCGTGGACGCCTTGAGTTGATCCAGCAACCAGTTCATCTGCTCGGCTCCCAGGATGCTATGATTATCCAGGAAATTGGCTTTGAAAACAAATCGGTCCTGCAGCCATTGCAAGGCATTCAAATTGGGGTCGCGCTGCGCACGATTATCAATCATAAAGACATCGACATTGCCGCAGGTGAATTTGTGCCAGACGCCCTTCGACGCATTAGCCAGCGGATAATGCGGAAACGCCTGCTGATAAACCTGAATGGAGTTTGATCCACCCAGATTCATGTAGGTACCATCGCAATTGTTGTCCACCCAATCATGATCGTCATAAGTGAAGTCCACGGGTGTTACTTTTAGTAATTCGATCATGGGGAAATTGGGGTCGTAACGATCCCGATACGTTTCAAAAATCTGATCCACATGCTTGGCAAAAAAGTTGAGCGAATCGCCCTGCTCTCTATCCGTGGTATCGGGATAAATCCAATCCCCCTGCTGAAGGAAGAAGAGAGCCCCCTCTTGGGCCATTTTAGGAAAAATAAAGCCGAAACCCGACCGGGGATCATCGTAATACGCTTGCTGACAGCTCCCGAATAGAAACCGAAATGGCTCTACCTGGCCGGGGGCGGGAAACGTTTTGAAACGACCGACATATTTTGGTTTCGGCTGGCCATCAATCACCGAGCGATAAAAATAGGTGGAACTTGGCTTCAAACCGGTTGCTTCCAGCAAGCCAAAATAGTCATTGGCTGCATTGGTCTCCACCACCGTGGAATAAATGCCCTTACTCCAGGTGGTCGTATCTTGCGCCAGGTAGACTTTAACCCAGGCTGCGGTATCTGTGTGCACAACGAAACGCGCCGAAGTGGCGGTGACAGCTCCGACAATCGGGCCATGGGTGACTTCAAATTTGGGAATTTTGAAATAGCCGTCTTTCAAGTTGGCGGCTGGCGAACCTTCGTTAAACATCAAATTCACAAATTTGATCACCGTGCGATCGCCAGGCTTGCCAACCACATTAAATAACAAATTAATCAGTGTTCCAGCGCCAGCTAAATCCACGGCACCCGCCGCAGCCAGGCTGATTTGCCCGGGGTGAATGGCCATTGTGGGACTGCCCCACGATTCGGTCAGTGTGCCACCCACAGAAACTCCAGTGGCTACCAACACATTGGCATCAAAACTGATCACCGCGCTGTAGGAACCAATACCCAGCCCCGTCACATCGCTCACCTTAACCGGAAGGGCAATTTGGGCTCCCGTTGTATCGCTCATAATGCCGAGGGATACTTCAACTGTTTGCGCAGCGGTTGGCACGGTGCCTTGCAAAAAAGACACCAGTATCAACATGAGAATGGCGTATTTGTGGATCATGGTTCACCTTCTTTCTGATAAATTAAGTTAAAGGCTCGTTTGAAAATGTCGTGGTGGGCGGAACTAACATCACCCCCTTTATTTTTAATCTTGGCGAATGAAACGTGAATTAGCTATGGGTACTGACTGAATTGATTGGAGAACAATCTGCTGAAGATGATAACCGATGATGCTTGTTATCTTCTAAAATACAATTTTTCTCCACAAAGTCAAGCGAAATTTAGTGAAAGATTATTTTATTGAATTTGTAACGAAAGAAAATTGCGATCTGGAGAAAAGCTTCTTCGTCAGGTAGGGCAAATTCAAAAATCGAAATCTATCGGGAGGCCATTTGCTTCAAGTTCGTTTGCAACACAATGTTCACCAGGGCTATAAAATATTGAGGCGACTATCAACATATCCTCACAGCTTTCCAGAACGCAAAATCGCAATGACCAGCCACAACCCTAGCACCGCCGCGGTCAGATAACCCAAGATTCCAACAATCGATAGCCCAAAGATGAACGGACCCTGGCCGGAGACCACTACAATGGACGACCCAATGATCAACGCCGCGATGATTAAACTGAATGACAGGCGGTTGCTGGACCGATCCAATTCAAGGATCAGACGATCTAACCCGCGATGCTCAAAGATCAGATTCATTTTGCCCTTTTTCACTTTTTTGAGAAGATACTTCAGCTCAGCGGGCAAAATTTTTAGCAGCGATTCGGTGTCCTGCGCCATTTCTCGCAGCTCATGCAAACGCCGCCTGGGCGCAAACGGCTGGCTAATCAATTGCCGGGCATACGGCTCTACCAATACCATCATGTTGAACTCCGGGTCCAGTTTCCTCCCCACCCCTTCGATAGTGGCCAGAGCTTTAGCCATTAACACCACATCGGTCAGCAGCGCAATGTGGTGTCGGCGCAGGATATCAATCAGATCGCCCAGCAGTTTTTCGATTTTGATCTGCGACAGCGGCAGGCCGTAATAATTATCGATAAAATCATGCAAGTCGAGACGCAAGCTGCGGCTGTTGTTGGATTCATCCAGCACCTCGGCCTCGATAAAAATTCTGATTATCTTTTCAATATCTCTCTCGACAATCGCCAGCAGCAAATTGCGCAGGTAGTTCCGTGTCTGTTCGTCCAGCCGCCCCACCATGCCAAAATCCAGCGGCGCGATGACATTGTTTTTGAGCACAAAGATATTGCCAGGATGGGGATCGGCATGAAAGAAACCCAGTTCAAAAATCATTTTCAACGTCGCCTGGGCACCGTAGCGAGCGATCAATTTACGATCCAGATCCGGACGCTGGGAAAAATCGATTTCCGAAATCTTCACTCCATCGATATATTCCATGGTTAGCAACTGAGAGGTCGTGGCATTCCAGTAGACCCTGGGAATATAAATGGTAGGATCATCGGCAAAGTAGTGGCGGAAGCGATCGATGTTTCGACCCTCCCGCACAAAATCCAGTTCGTCGCGAATGGTTTTGGCAAACTCATCCACAATAGCCCGGGGATTGTAAAGCTCGCCCTCGAAAAAAAATTTTTCAAAGATCCCAGCCAGGTAATAGAGCAGGCTGATATCGGTTTCGATCATGGCTCGAATTTCGGGACGCTGGATTTTGAGGATCACCGGTTGTCCATCAGCCATGGTCGCGCGATGTACCTGGGCAATGGAAGCAGCCGCCAGTGGCTCCTCAACAAAGGAAGCAAACACGGCTGTCAGCGGCCGACCCAATTCTGCGGTTGCAATTTTCATTGCGGTGGCTGAAGGAAAGGGTGGCACCTGATCCTGCAATTTCTCCAATTCGCGCACCACCGGCAATGGTATCAGGTCGGGCCTGGTGCTTAACACCTGACCCAACTTGATAAATGTTGGTCCCAATTCGGTCAGCGCAAGCCGGATTCGCTGCGGCGTAGAGAGGTGTTCATATTGTTCAACAACCTTCGAGGAACGAAACAGCCGACGACTGACAGTACCGCGCTTCAACCGCTCAGCGACATCCACAAAGCCATACTTTAGCAGCACGCTGATGATCTGCTTCAAGCGTTTTACACTGCGATAGGTCTTGCCAACTTTAACTATTCGCATGGATTACCGCCACGTGATGAATTACTTTTGCTCATCGAGCCGCTTTTTCAGGTCTTCGATTTCCTGAACCAGCTTGTTGTACTCTTCCCTGCTCGGGATACCGAGTTTCTCGATGGCCTTTTTGATTTCAGCGTTGATTTTAGTGGAAAGTACTTGCTCCTGCTCTTTAAGTTTCTGGACATATTTTTCCACGACCTTGGACTTCTCTTCCAATGTCACTTCCCCCCGTTTGACCAGATCGTCGACCAATTCTTCGACTTTTTCACGACTCTCTTCAAATAAGCCAACGCCCCAGTACATTCCCTTTTTCAAAAAGTCTAACATGATCCACCTCCGCGTTAAATTTCCATAATGTGACTTAGCTAATACAATGTAATAATATTTATTCTAATTTTCAACAACAAATTGTTATCACCCACCGCTTCGGCCAATTATTTTCGTTGGAAATTTCTGTATCTATCCCGGCCTGACGGTATCTCATAGCCATACCATCGATCGACGCTGCGATGGCGAGGGTGTTCATGCATTCAGAA
This sequence comes from Candidatus Zhuqueibacterota bacterium, assembly GCA_034505795.1. Lineage (GTDB taxonomy): Bacteria > Zhuqueibacterota > Zhuqueibacteria > Thermofontimicrobiales > Thermofontimicrobiaceae > Thermofontimicrobium_A. Next base: position 6,974 of record JAPDQM010000110.1, on the reverse strand, counting down.
AATTAAAAAAATAGCTTGACTTTTATTTTTGCTAACCATAAATTCTCTGGCCTGATGATGCGTTCTGATGATGGAAAACGACGCCAATGACATTGAAGCATATTAAGAACATCAAAGTGAGAATAAGGAGACAGGCATGAAGTGTATTATTCTATGTGCTGGTTATGCTACGCGATTGTATCCGCTGACAAAAGATAAACCCAAACATTTATTGCAAATCAAAGGCAAGACGATTTTGGACCATTTATTGGCCAGATTGCCGCTCCAAATCATCGATCATATCTATCTGGTCACCAACGATAAATTTTATCACAACTTTGTCGAATGGCAATCGAAACTGACATTCCCCCGCCCGATCACTGTGTTCAACGACCATACTCGCAGCAATGACGACCGACTGGGTTCGATTGGCGATCTGAACTATGTCTTCGAGCAGACGGGCTTTGTGGATGATTTTCTATTGCTGAATGGTGATAACATCTTTAACTTCTCGCTGGAACCCATGCTGCCGTTGGTAACGGCGCACAAAAATGTCATTGCACTCTATGATGTAAAATCAGTAGAAGAAGCCCGCAAGGTTGGCATCCCCACTCTGGATGCTAACGGAGTCATTAAGGAATTGGTGGAAAAGCCTGAGAATCCGCAATCGACCCTGGGCTCCATTGGTATCTATTTTTTCCAAAAAGAAGTGATCGACCTGGTCAAACAATATGTTCGTGAAGGCCATTCGACCGACAAGGTCGGTGAATTCATTGCCTGGTTGTGTCAGAAAATTGATATTTACACCTATCGCTACGATGATCCCAACGATCTTTGGTTCGATATTGGGACACCATCGCAACTGGCACTGGCTGAACAGACGTTTTGAATTACTAAAAACGATATCCGGCGATAACAGGAAAAGGGATTGTCATGTTTGAAAGCATCCGCAAATATATCGACGGCATGTTCCATAATATTGAGTTCACGGTTAAGGATGTCCTCGATCTCAAAACCATTATTACCCAGCTCATTCTCTATCTGCCGCAATTGATCGCTGGCGGCATTATCCTATTCATGTTCTATGGCATTTATCGCTGCATTCGCTTCTTTCTGGTGCGCTATTTCAAAAAGCACGCCATCTCCGAATCAGTAATCCATATTGTGGTGAAAGTGCTGCGCTTTTCACTATTGGGGCTGGCATTGATTTTGGTTGCAGATCAAATTGGGATTAAGGTCATCGCCATTATTTCCACTTTGGGCGTCGCTGGCATTGCCCTGGGTCTGGCCGCCCAACAAACCCTGGCCAATTTCATTTCCGGCATCATCTTGTTGGTAGGCAAGCCATTCAAGGAAGGCGATCTGGTGGAGCTGGATGGCACGTTTGGCCGCGTCAAGGAAATTTCCCTTCGCTCGACAGCCCTGTTTACCATGGATAACGTGCTCGTCGACATCCCCAATCAAAAAATTGTCGAATCTAAAATTATCAACCACACCTATAATAGCCATATCCGACTGCGGACGCCAATTGGGGTGGCCTATAAAACTTCGATTCCCAAAGCGCAGCAGGTGTTGCTGGACATGGTGAAAAATGATGACCGCTGCCTGACGGATCCGCCACCAGAGGTGATTGTAACCGAATATGCGGATTCCAGCATCAATCTGGAACTTCGCGTCTGGCTCAAAAATCCCCATCAAATGCTGGATGTTGATAATGAGCTCATGGAGAAAATCAAAGTTGAGTTTGATAAGGCCGGCATCGAGATTCCGTTTCCTCATCGTCAAGTATTCATCGAATCCGTGCCCGTTGATGCGCTGAAGCAGGTCATCCCACCACGACCGAAATGAACAGGGAGCTAACCGGCATGCTTAAAAAACTCCTCAAAATTTTGCTCTGGACCATCGGCGTGGTGGTGATTCTGCTGTTGGTAACGCTTGTCGCTATCCGCATTCTATTCCCAACCACGAAAATCAAAAAGCTGTTGATAGCCGAAATCGAAGCGAGTTTGAATCGCCGCGCCACCCTGGGGAGTTTGCGGTTTAATCCATTCCGAGGATTCACCCTCGATGATATGGTGATCTATGACCGCCCGCCTGCCGATTCCTCCGGTAATTACTTTTTTCGATGTGGCCAGGTGCACCTGCATTATCGAATTTCATCGCTATTTAAGAAAAAAATTGAAATCCATAACATCCTCATCGACTCTCCGGAAATATACCTGTCCCAGAATGCAGACCTACGGTGGAATTTTGATGACCTACTGGTCGTCGATTCCACTGCTGTAGATACTGCAGCCGCGGAGTTGAGTCTGCCACTGACGGTGCTATTGCAGCAATTTCAGCTAAATAATCTGACGGCCTACATTTCCATCGCTCAAATGGATACACTCTATACCCTTCGCACCGGCGGTATTTATGGACGGATTGATGATCTCTTTCTTCCTCGAAAAACGTACGCTGACCTAAAAAAAGGGGCCCGCGCCAAATTGACCATCTATTCTGACGACCGTCCATGGCAATTGGGGGCCGACATCAAATCGACGGTCAGTCATATCGACGTCCGCTCAATTTTAAATCTAAAAATCGAGACCCAGATCGATGGACTGGAAAAAATTAAAGCTGAAGGCGAATTGTCCCTGAATGACCTTGAGATCCGCTCAAGCGAGCGCGATTCTGCCTCAGCTCAAACGCTTCGTTTTCCATTATCACCCGTTTTACAATTAGCCCTTGCACTCACAGCAAACGCTGAGACGGGCGACCTGTTCATCAAAAAAATGACAACCTACCTGGCCGGAGAACCCATTCTGGATATTAAAGGGAATATTGCAGATTTTCTGGACCAGCCGCAGTTCGACCTTCTTGTCGTCAACAGCGAGGCGAATCTGGCCAATTGGTTGAAATTGCTCATGCCGCTGTTGCCAGACACGTTAAGGAATGAGTACTCCAGTCTGGGAGTAACCGGCACAGTTTCGTTGCGGGGAACGGAAATCAGAGGTAATCCATTGAGCTCCACGCCAGAAGAAGGGTTGGTGTTTCATGTCGCTCTGTCGTTGGCGGATTGCTCGCTCGGGGATAGCATCCTTCAAACCTTTTTATCCAGAGGCTCGGGCAGCATCAGCCTTTCGGGCGTGTATTTGGCGGACGGGCTGCAACCGACGTCGCTCCAGAGCACACTGAGCTTCGATTCATTCACTGCCGCTGTCGATACGCTGGAATACGTATTTCAAGATATCCATTTCGATATGCAGGGCCTGCTGAATGCCGAATTTTTGCCAACCTGGCTGAAAGGAAAACTTCGCATCGAGCAGTTTTTTGATGTGCCACTGATCTTCGATTTCGATTTTGCCTCCGCCGGTGATCTGAATCAGTACAAGGCCCATGGGCTATTGACCTGTTCCCAGATGCCACTGCGCCAGGTTTCAGAAGACATGGTTGACGGACGAGTTGACGTGGTCATCGCGCTGGTGTCTCAATCGCTGGATCGAATTTTGGCTGACGTTAAAATGCAGAGCAGCTCACTGTTGCTCTATCCCACCGATCCCGAACCGATCGGACTTAATCCACTGGTACTGGCCGGGAATCTGGTGCTATCCACCGACCCGACATTCGAGAAAATTGTCCTCAAGCCTTCGCCGATAACACTCAATGATTTTGGCACTGGCCTGTTGCGAGGGGACTTTACATTGCTGCCACAGCAGCAATTGCGGCTCTTCCTCGAGCCATTTCGCATTGCCCATCCCCCATTTTGGGCCTATCTCCCTGATAGCCTAATGGAAGGCCTGGAGTCGTTACGATTTCTGGGCGAAACACTTCTAAATGCGGAGATGATCGTCGACATTCCAGACGTTGGCGATGTGATCATGGATATTCGCGGCACAGGTGACGTGCTCGGTAGCATCGAATATCCTGACGTTTCGCTCACTGTAAAATCCATTGCTGCCCAGGCCCATTTTCAAACGGATGGCCTGGCTGGTAGCTTCGATGGTCAAATCCAACTGGACAGTTTGTTGCTTGGTGGAGTACTGGAACAACCATTGCGCCACATCACCAGTTCGATCCAGGGACACTTTCCGGATGTTGAGACCATCCATCTGGATACAGCGACAGTGATTATTCCCGATCTGGCCACTGCGATCTCTGTCACCGGCGTGATCGACAGCCTATCCGGCAATACTCGGGTCAAGCTGGACAGTTATCTCGTGCTGGATGCCGCCCGCGAAAGCGTTCAACTCGAAAAACTGCTGCAGCTCTCTGGCAAAATTGTTCAGCGGATGCACCTAGCCCTCCATGGCGATTTGGCTGAGATCAGGGGGGATATTGCGTTCCAGAATGTTCATTTGACAGCGAGCGAACTGGCAAAAGTAGAGGCGATCGATGGTCGCATCCCATTTTCTGAAACGATTAACATAGCCACCGCCACCATTGTTAGCGAGAATCAGCAGCCGTCATTTCTCGCTGCATCAGGAACCTATCACTACGATGTGCTGAGACCATATTATTATCAACAACACAATCGTTTTTCATCGCTGTCTATTGGCAAAATCGAAGCCGCTGGCTACTTTGCCACCGACATCAAGCTCGACATGTTGATTTCCAACGAGCGGGTGGAAGTGCCAAGATTCTCGCTCAAGCTATATGATGGCAATCTCTCTGGCTTTCTGTTTGTGAACCTGCATGATGGAACTCCAGAATTGGTCGATTGGCGCATCAAGGCGAACCTGGCGAGCATGAACTCAGCCAAGCTATTGCCGGCGATGAAACTGAGGACCAAAGGCTCGGAGCTGAATATGAATCTGGAATTAGCCGGTACGGGTTTAGACCCTGCAACAAAATTTGAGGTGGGGGGATATCTGTATGTCACTCAGATCGGACCGCAATTTATGGACAATGCTCTGCAGTCGCTCGATCCCAAAGGCACGGATAAAAGCATTCAAAGCACCCGGCGTTTGCTGCGTTGGGGTTACAAGCCGCGATTGGTATCGATTGAGATCAAGCATGACAACTTATATCCAACCATCCATCTTTCCAAAGCCAGTTTCTTGACCAAAATAATTCCGCTGGACCTGAGTGGCAACAAGATTGAGTTGGCTCGCATTCCGATCAAGATCCTCTTGACCAGCACCAAGACGCCATGAAGATTGCTGCTATCTACCATCAACCTGTTGATCGAAGATTCGCGGCTTATGGTATCGCGCGGCAGACCAGTTACCAAGGCCTGACCTCAACGACGCTAATTGTGAAACCATCCCATTGCATGTTTGTTTGATAGCACCTTATTGTTGGAGCAAATTTCATGAAAATTCAAATCGATTATGGCAAAACAGGCTTATGGATCGATGTTCCCGAAAAGAATCTGGCAAAAATTTTGAAAATGAAGCCAGGGAAGCCATTGGAAAATCCAGTAGCAGCACTTGAATCAGCCCTGCAATCGCCCATTGCCTCTGAACCATTGGCGAAACTTGCACGCTTGCATCACAGGGCCTGCATCGTCATCTGCGACATTACGCGTCCCGTGCCCAACAAGATCCTCTTGCCGCCCATCCTATCGGTATTGGAAGCAAACGGTATCAAGCGCAAGGATATTACCATTCTAATCGCCACGGGCTTGCATCGCCCCAATTGGGGTGCGGAACTGGAATATTTGGTCGGCCCTGAGATTGCCGCAACCTATCGCATCGTCAATCATGATGCTCGAAATCCAGCCAGCCATACCTATCTCGGCACCACTTCTCGGGGTACGCCCATCTGGGTCGATACAACCTACATTCAAGCAGATTTAAAAATCACCACCGGTTTTATCGAACCGCATCTGATGGCCGGCTTTTCCGGTGGCAGGAAACTGATTTGTCCCGGAATTTCCAGTCAGGACACCATTCGCGTCATGCACAGCCCGAAAATTCTGGAGCATCCGTTAGCCTGCGAAGGCGCGCTGAACGGCAATCCCTTTCACGAAGAAGCATTGGAAATCGCTCGCACCGCAGGCGTCGATTTCATCGTCAATGTGGCATTGGATGAAAAACGGCAAATTACAGGAATTTTTGCCGGGGATCTGATGCAGGCCCACCAGCAGGGAGTGACCCATGTCCGAAATCATGTGCGAGATACCGTGCCTGAACCCGTGGACATCGCCATCACCACCTCGGCGGGGTTTCCGCTGGATGCCACCTTTTATCAATCCATCAAGGGCGTTACCGCTGCGCTGCCCATCGTCAAGCCAGGCGGCACGATCATTTTAGCTGCCGAATGTGCCGAAGGATTGGGCAGTCCAGAATTCAGTCAATTGGTTCGGGAAACCATAGATCTCCAGGAGTTCACCCAAAAAATCTGGCAGGATGATTTCTTTGTCATCGATCAATGGCAACTGGAAGAGCTCGCTAAAGCCAGTCGCAAAGCCGAAGTCTATCTGTTCAGTGACGGGATTTCGCCCAGTGATAAGGCCAACTTGCCTGTGGTCGTCATCGATTCCATTGCCCAGGGCATCGACCGGGCGCGGCAGCGTCATGGCAAGAATGCGACCATTGCCGTAATCCCCAGAGGGCCGTACATCTTGGCAGAGGTTGAAAATGGAAAGCAAAGAGGGAAGGTTTGATCGAGTGACCTGGCGGCAAAATAGGCATTTCATCATCAGGCCATCAACCTGATCAGGCACCGAAACGATCGAAAAGCACGCCATGGCGGACCCCGCGATCGCTTATGATAACGGCGGGCTGATTGAACTTTCTCAGAATGACCTGCACGATCATGGCGCCAGCCAGAATCACATCTGCGCGACTCGGTGCTAATCCAATAATCTGTTTCCGCTGGGCGATGGTTTTTGATTGCAGCAGCGCTACCAGATCGGCAATTTCAGTGGCGGCCAATGGTTTGCCATGTATGAATTCGGAATCGTAAACCGGCAAGCGGTGTTTCATGGCGCCCAGAGTGGTCATCGTAGCGCCGACACCGATGAGTTTTTTCAGCGGTTGGGTGATTGGAATTGCCTGGAACATGGCTTC
>JAPDQM010000109.1:0-13390 GCA_034505795.1 Candidatus Zhuqueibacterota bacterium | reverse complement strand
AAAAATCATTCGGTAAAAACGGGTGTTGATTACACCGCGCATGATTTAGATCGTCGCTGGTCGCAGATTCGGAACCTGTATTCGGGCACTGCAGCAGAAGCTGAGTTCTATTTTGATCCCGAGCGGAACAAGATCGTTTTCCCCAACTATCAGCCGGTGATCTATCCGGATTCATCGATCTATTCGGATATTTACCGCATCAAGCCAGTGGAATATTCGGCTTATATCCAGGATAAGATGGAATTCGATGAGATGGTGATCAATTTTGGGATTCGCTATGACTATTTTCATCCCAAAACCTACTATCCATCGCAACGCCGTAATCCAGCCAACCAACTCAGTTTTCCAGAGAATCCAGAGAAAATGACGACCCTGCTCTGGGCGGATGCGAAGCAACAAATCAGTCCGCGTTTCGGCCTGGCGTATCAATTGGGCAAGACGGCGCTGTTGCATTTTAGCTATGGCCACTTCTTCCAGATGCCGCCGATGTATGCGTTGTATCAAAACCACTCGTTGCAGGTGGCACCCACTGACTATTCCACTACGATGGGCGATCCGCAGATCAACGCTCAGAAAACGGTGCAGTATGAAGTCGGTTTGTGGCAGGAACTCATGAAAGGGATGGGCCTGGAGGTGATCGTTTTTTATCGGGATATCTACGATTTGCTAAGCGCCAAGGTCATTAGCACATTCAATCAGATCGAATATGGACTGTATAGCAACAAAGATTATGGCAATGTCAAAGGTATTGAACTGAAATACGATTTCGTGTCTGGCCCATTTTCAACATTTTTGAATTACACACTACAATATACTCGCGGCAATGCCGATAATCCGACCCAGACCTTTGATCGCGCGGGCAACAACATGGATCCTATCAATCGATTGATCCCCATGAGCTGGGATCAACGCCATACCCTAAATGTAACTGTCGGATATAATACGGCCCGGTACGGCGCAACTCTAACAGCCTATTACAACTCGGGGGCGCCATTTACCTGGAGTCCCATTGCTGAAAGCATGTTATCCCGCGTTAACCTTTTTCCCAATAATGCCTATCGCCCCAGCCGCTATTCAGTGGATCTGAATGGCTTCTATGATTTGCCGGTAATGAAGGATGTCAAATTGAGATTTACGCTTACGGTTTACAATCTATTGGATCGCTTAAACGAGGAGTGGGTAAACGCCCAGACCGGCCGGGCCTACACTGCCATTATTCGGCCAACCGACCTGGCCAGCCATCGCAGCAATTTTAATGAATATATCGATCGCGTTCACAATCCGGCGATGTATTCGGCTCCGCGCATGGTCAAACTGGGAATGGGGATTGTATTTTAGCGATTCGAAAATCAATTATAATTTTTAAATCCATAAGCCTAACGAGGATCAGCTATGAAAAAATTGATGCAATGTCTCTTAATATTAATGCTTATTCAATTGCTCATGATCACTGGCGTTCAAGGTCAGGGCAAACGATATGAAGGCCCGGATGACCCAGCCGGTGATATTGCCGCCGAACGCGAAGGGTATATGACCGGCAATCGCGTATTCCTCTATTTTCGCAATACCACCGAGTTATCCGATTGGCCGAAAGTAGAAGTCTCCAAATGGCCCAATACCTATGACGGCGTCAAAATGTTGGATGGTATTGGCTTGCTTATCGGCGCTCGGGTTTATATTACCGGCGATACGATTCCCGTGACTGACCGCGCACTGATTCCGCAGCTTAGCGCTCAGGGCAAGATCGATACGCTCTACTTTCTTCAAACCAGCTATCGCGAGGAGATGGACGTTGATCCCACGGGAACCGTGGAGTGGGGACTTTATCCTGTCTTTGGCTATTTCAATGAATTAAGCGAATACCCCGCCATGAGCAATCGGCCGTCATCATGGCCACCGGCTGGCTGGCCGTACACCAATCAATTGCTGCATTGGCCTGGCGAGTGGGACGGCCGTTTCGGTCGCGGTATTATTTACGCAGACCTGGAGACTTATTTTGTGGCCAATGATGCGCAGGACCAGGAATATTTGGGACCCGAGGATCGGGTGAAATATTATCCTCGGCCGGGGCGCAAGATCGGTGACATTCGGCCTACGACTATTCAGAATGGCCTGCCCTGGGGCGGTATTGGCATTCGTGTGGAGCAGCGCGGCTTTCAGTGGAACAACCCACAAGCACGTGATGCCATCTTCTGGGAATATACTATAGCTAATATTTCCGATTATGATTTGCTGGATGTGGCATTTGGGTACTGGGTTGACAATGCCATCGGTGACGCGATTGCCGGTGCAGGGGATGACGATGAATTGGGCTTCTTTGATACAAAAATCGATATGGCCTATTCCTGGGATATTGATGGCATTGGCCAGGGCGGTTTTCGTACCGGCATCATGGGTTTTGCGTATCTCGAAAGTCCAGGATTGGGTTATGATGGTGTCGATAATGATGAAGACGGCATCATCGACGAAAAGCGCGATAACAATGCAACCATGAAAATAGGGCCAACCGAAGGCTATGCCAATCTCAAAGCCTTCCTTGAGTTCTATCGATTGACCGAAGCGGATTTGAAAGAGCACTGGGACGCCGATGAAGACCAGGATTGGGAGGATGGTGAGGATCTCAATGGTGATGGTATCTATCAGCTTTCCGAGTATGCTGGCGATGATGTGGGGCTGGATGGTGTAGGTCCGACGGAATTGAATTATACTGGACCAGATGAAGGCGAGTGCAATCACAAGCCGGATCGAACCGAGCGCAAGGCAGAGCCGAACTTTGCTGAGACCGATGTCAGTGAATCGGATATGGTCGGCCTTACGTCATTTCAATTATTTCCCATTCAACCCCATCGGCCACCCTATTATCGCTGGTTCCGCAATGATAAATCGATGTGGGAAGTCATCGGTCAAAAAACTCTGATAGAATCTATCGAGTGGGTGTCTAATTTGGTAGAGACTTTTGCCTCAGGGCCTTTCCCGCTGTATCAGGGACGCACGGAGCGCATTTCGATGTCGGAATTGCATTCTTACGACCCGCTGGAGGGATTGAATTCGCCCGAACATAGTGCGCCGGCGCTATTTGAAGTGAAACGGATCGTGCAGATTATTTATGAAAAGGATTATCGCTTTGCCCAACCTCCCAAAATGCCGACGCTGACAGCTACCCCTGCCGATGGCAAAGTGATCCTCACCTGGGATGATTTTGCGGATACGAAGACTCGCGACCCGTTTGTAGGCAATGTTAACGATTTTGAAGGGTATAAGCTATTCCGTGCCACCGACAAAAAAATGCAGGATGCTGAGGTTATCACCGATGGCTTTGGGACACCGTTCATGAAGAAGCCCATTTTTCAGTGTGACTTAAAAGATGGCCGGAAGGGCTTTACGAATTTTGGTTTAATCAATGGAGTTGGCTACAACCTGGGCTATGATACAGGGATTACGCACTATTTCGTTGATGAAAATGTCCAGAATGGCCGTACCTATTATTACGCCATTGTCGCCTATGATTATGGTGCGCCAAATATCGGGCCGGGCATCGCGCCGTCTGAAAACAATATCGTCATTGAATTGGATGAGGCCGAAGAGGTGCGCGCAGTCGGTAAAAATGTCCAGATCGTCACTCCATATCAATCAGCAGCAGGCTATCTGCCGCCTTCGATCTTGTCAAATGACCATCAAACGTTTGGTTCGGGTACGGTTGTCCCGGAAATATTGGCCAGCAAAAGCTTAAAAGCCGGGCACACCTACAAGGTGAAATTCTCCATCGATACGGTTTATGCGGTTCCCAATTGCGACCATGGCATCGTTTATAGCACCAATGGCATTCAGGTCTATGATACCGATCTCGATAATGCCCTGGTTTATGAAGAATCTCCCCGTCATTATGCTTACAATAATCTGGTTTACCGTGATACCACCGAATTTTCTGACTGGCAGAGTTACTGGTATTTCAAAACTGCTGAAACGGTTAATACTGATATTTTCGATGGTATGCGGCTAAAAATCAATTTGCCCATCGAAATTGCTACCTATGATCTGATCAATTCCGGTTGGGTCGTCGGCAATTCGGCGATACATATTACACCGACCAATAAAGAAGCGCGGTTCTTCCCGTGGCAGTACGATATTGTTTTCACTGCGAATGATTCTGCTTATGTTGGTCGCGTCACCACCAAGACCATGCGCGATGAGAACGATGTGCGGTTAAGCCGTTCTGATGTGCTAACCAGCATGCCGTTCAATTTCTATGTGGTAAATAAATTATTCCACGACTCGACTGGATCGTACGAGCGTATGGATCTGGTGGTTCATGATTTGCAAAAAAACGGCAAGTTCGACATGATCGGTGATCGTGTGCTCGTGGGGGCGGTAACCAAAGACAATAAATGGGCGGGAACGGTATTTATCATCGACTTTCTGGCGGTTACGGATAGCACCCGGCTGCCGAAGCCTGGTGATGTGTATCGGGTCGATTTCAAGCGCCCCTTCTGGGTGACCGATTCGGTGACATTCAAGATACAGGCTGACGAAAGTGTTGATCTGGCTGCGCTCAACGATTCAATGGATGAGATCAAAGTGGTGCCGAACCCATATGTCGCTTCCAATGCGATGGAGCCTGCTGTCGCCAATTTCTATCTGAATCAACGCCGTCGGATCATGTTTACGCATATTCCGGCTGAATGCACCATCAAGATATTCACTGTGAGCGGCGCTCTGGTCGACGAAATCAATGTCAGCAATCCATCGGATCAAGGAATCGTGCATTGGGATCTATTATCCAAAGAGGGACTGGAAATTGCCGCGGGCATGTATATCTACCATGTCAAAGCCAAAAAAACCGGCGCTGAAAAGATCGGCAAATTTGCGGTGATCAAGTAACTGGAACTTAGGTTGCGTTTGAATTTCGGCTTGATATTTAAAAAAACGAAAGGCCATGAGTTATGAAAGCATTGAAAATATCACTATTACCAATTGGTTTGATGCTGATGATCACAGTTTCCAGCTATGCCCAGAAACCGTACCGGGTGGGAACCACGACGGCGGATTTCCTATCGATTGGTTTCGGAAGCGCTGGTGCGGCCATGGGCGATGCCTTTGTCAGCATGGCGAATGATCTATCCTCGGTCTACTGGAATCCGGCGGGGCTGTCCTACATGGAGCAAAATGAGGCTCAGTTCACCTATCAGCCCTGGATTGCGGACATCACTACCAGCTTTAGCGGCGTTGGTATCGTGCTGCGCAATCTAGGAACCTTTTCTTTGGCCTTGGTCCAGGCAAATTTTGGTGAGATGGAGGTGACCAATTTATCCATGCAGGAAGGTACTGGCGAGATGTTCTCCGCCGGTGATTACGCCGTTAGCTTATCGTTCGGGCGTCGATTGGCTAATTGGTTTGCCTTTGGCGCGTCGGGCAAATTCATCTCCTCGCGCATCTGGCATACCAGTGCCAATGCCTTCGCAGTCGATCTGGGTGTGATCGTCAATACCCGCTTTTTCTCGCCCACCGGCAGAAATGAGGATGGCATGAACATCGGCATGAGCATCTCCAACTACGGTACCAAAATGAAATATGATGGCATGGATTTGCTCCAGCCGATCGACATCGCGCCGTACGAGCAGGGCAATTATCGAGATGTTCCCGGCAAATTCAGCCTACAAGGCTGGGAGTTGCCGCTGATCTTTCGGATTGGTGTGTCAGTCAATCCGTTAGTGCTCGGGCAACATCGGCTGACGCTTTCTGCCGATGCCCTGCATCCGAATAACAATACGGAATCCATCAATCTGGGCGCGCAATATAAAGTGAACCTGCCTACGGCTGGTGATTTCTATTTGCGGGCGGGCTATAAGGCGCTGTTCCTCGATGATTCGGAATACGGCTTTTCATTCGGTGGGGGAGTGGTGCTTCGGATGATGAACAATATCGGCCTAAAAGTTGATTATGCTTATCGTGGGGTTGGCATATTGGGCAAAACGCATTCCTATACAGTTGGAGTGTTGTTTTAATTGAGTGAGGTGAGATTTACAATCCTCGCGGTGAATTACAATTAGAAAAGAGCGACCTGAGATTGCAGCTATTCGATTTTATATGCGCATAGCTGCAGTCTCATTTCCTCCTTGTCTGCCTTAACAAATTGTGTGACTGGCAGCCGTGGGATGTTATGTTTTGATGCTTGGACTTGGATGATGAAGTGTCTTTATAATCATGTTTTTTTAATAGTGGCCGTTCTGCTACTATGGCTGTCGAATGATTCTCTGATCGCTCCATCGGCGGCGGCCACTCGTGTCATCCAATTCGCTGGTTGCGACTGGCTCGTCAAATCAGGTTATTGGGGGCCGGGACCGAATCATTTCTCCGATAGCGATTCGAGCGTTTGGGTGGATGCACAGGGGCGGCTGCATCTGAGGATTCGACAGGAGGGAACCATCTGGTATTGCGCTGAGGTCTACACGACCCAGTTTACCCGGTACGGCGAGCATCGCTTCCTGGTAGAAGGGCGCATTGATCTGCTAGATCGAAATATCGTGTTGGGATTGTTCGTTTATTCGAGTGATGCCAGCGAAATTGACATTGAGTTTTCTCGTTGGGGCAATCCCAATTACGCCAAAGTCGGCAGCTTCACAGTTCAGCCCTGGGAAACCTCAGGCAATGTGGAGCGGTTTATCTGCCATCTGGATAGCGCTAAAAGCACGCATTATTTCAATTGGCAGCCAGATTCTATCACCTTTGGCAGCATGCATGGCCATTATCTGGGTGAGCCACCAAGCGCCAATCACTACATCCATCGCTGGACGTATCGAGGCAATGATAATCCCAAGGCCGCTAACCAGCTCCGCACGCATATCAATTATTGGCTGAACCGCGGCGACCGGCCACTGGATATTCGGACCCTGGAGGTGATCATTACCCAGGTGACGCAACCGCTGTCCGAGGGCGCCGGCCCAACTGTAACGCCCCCCATAAAATTTAATTTGCTTCGGAATTACCCCAATCCATTCAGCGATGCGACAACGATTGAATATTGGTTGCAGCATCCAGCTTCAGTCCGGGTCGAGGTTTTTAATCTGGCCGGCCAGCGGGTGGCGTTGTTCACGAATTCAACTGGCGTTAGTTACAAGAATCAACTCGAATTCCATGCCGAGCATTTGCCTCCCGGTATCTATTTTTATCGGGTGCAGAGCGAGCAATTTTCAGCAACAAACAAGATGACGCTAACCCGATAATTGCGAATAGCAGATGAATTGGTATGAGGCATGCCAGCCGGGGGCAACGATCCTTGTTTCCAGATTGTAGCAATGCTCTTGCGAAAACTATCTGGCGATACGATTTGGGGGCTCACAATATTTTGGGTTATTTATAAAAAATTGATTCACTCAGCTATCAACAAGGATATGAACAAATTTAATGTTATCCATTGCTCGCAGCGGTACTTGCTTTTGGCTGTGGCGATAGTACTTGGTGCTGCAAGTTTGATGATTAGCTATTGCGGCAAGAAAAAAGCCAGCTCGGACAGAACTAAATACGTGTTGGCCCAAATCGGCAACAAAACCATCACCGCGGATGAATTTATTCGGCGGGCCGAATACACCATCCGACCGCCTTATTGCAAAGGCGACAACTATATCCATCGCAAAATTGTATTGAATTCATTGATTGCCGAAAAGCTATTGGCGCTGGAGGCTGGTGACGATAATGAACTAACCCGCAATGAGCAGTTTCAACTCTACCTTCAAGGTCGAAAAGAGCAGGCCATGCGGCAGTGGCTCTATCATGACGTCGCCTACCAGCATGCCACGGTGGATTCTGCCAAGATCAAGAAAGTGTATGATGTGGCTGGCCGCAAATACCGGATTAATTATGTCAGTCTAAGCGATAGCAACCAGCTTGAGCAGTTCAAACGCCAGTTGCTGGCAGCCGCAGAGCCTCCAGATTCGGTCTTTCGCCACTATTTCGGTCTGGACACGATTCCGCAGCGTGAAATAAGCTGGAGTGATCAGGACGACCCGGCCATTCACCAGGCGCTATTTTCGCAGCGGCTGACCAAGGGTGAGGTGGTCGGGCCGCTCGCAGTTGGCAATGGTCAATATGTGCTAATGCAGATCGACGGATGGACCGATCGGCTGGCCATCAGTGATCGAGATATCCAGCAGCGCTGGAATGATGTGGCCGAATACCTGAAAATTCAACAAGCGAATCAGATTTACGGCAGCTACATTGCCAACGTTATGAAAGGCAAGCGGGTTGAATTTGCGCGGGAGACTTTTTTCAAACTGGCTCAATTCATGGCGCCCTTTTTCCTGAAATCGCAAGAAGATAAAAAAGAGGCTTTCACCCGTCGTTTCTGGAAAGATGAAATGCTGCCCGATTCCCTTAGCAGCGAGATTGATGAAATCATGAATCATTCGCTACTGACAATTGACGGCCAAACATGGCAGGTCAGCGATTTTTTGAAAGAAATGATGGTGCATCCATTGGTCTTTCGAAAGCGAAAATTTAGCCAGCGCGAATTTCCCGAACAATTCAAATTGGCCATCGTCGACATGATTCGAGATAAATACCTGACGCAAGAAGCATATAAAAAAAATCTCGATCGGGTAAACGGTGTGGTCAGCACCACGAATATGTGGCGGGATTATCTGTTAGCCCAATTTCAAAAGAACCGCTATCTGCAATCCCAAAATGCCGGTGAGGAATCGGACTACATGAAATTGATTTCCAATTACCTGAACCGCTATGTGGATAGCCTGCAAGCCAAATATCATGACCAGATTGAAATCAACACCGACAAATTTGAAAAAATTGAACTGACCCGTATCGACATGTTTGTGCTGCAACGAAATGTCCCGTTTCCAATCGTGGTTCCCAGTTTTCCGCTGTTGACCACCGATAATAGGCTGGACTATGGACGGAAGATGACCAACTGAGCAGTGAGACGGAACGTCAGAGGCGAGGCAGAAATCCCAGGCTAAACGAAATGCGAATTCGGTGACTGGCTCGTTTGAATTTGATGATCTGGGTTAAAAAAAATAGGCCAATAAAATTGGTTGAGTTGTTTTCATTATTTCACTAAAGCAAAAAGGTACCGTAATGCGTTTGATAAATCTAGCAGGTGCTCTGCTGGCGCTGGCAGGCATTCTGATCTCTGCTGCTTGTCAGAACAAAAATCCCATCGATGAAAATAACCAAAAAATTCCGGTTCCAGAAGGCTGGGAGTTGGTCTGGCATGACGAATTCGATGGGAGCGGCATTAATCTCGATAAATGGAGCTATGAGGTCAATGCCCAGGGCGGTGGCAATAATGAGCTGCAATATTATACCAATCGAATGGAAAATGCATATATTGATAGTGGCTGTTTGGTGATCCAGGCGCGTAAAGAGCGCTACACAGGATCGGAGGGAACGAGGGACTTTACTTCAGCCCGGTTGCGTACGTACCGTAAAGGTGACTGGAAATATGGCCGCTTCGATATTCGCGCCAGGCTGCCGTTCGGCCAGGGGTTATGGCCGGCTATCTGGATGATGCCCACCGAAAGCACATACGGTGGTTGGGCCGCCAGTGGTGAGATCGATATCATGGAACTGTTGGGACACGAGCCCAATAAGGTCTATGGTACGCTCCACTATGGCGGATCATGGCCAAAGAACGTTCACACCGGAAAGTCGTATACCTTGCCGCAGGGCAACTTTTGCGATGACTTCCACTTGTTTACGCTGGAATGGGATTCAACGCAGATCCGCTGGTATGTGGATGGGATATTCTACCAGAGCCAGGAACAATGGTATACCGAAGGTGCCCCATATCCGGCGCCGTTTGATCAGTATTTTTACCTGATTTTGAATGTGGCCGTCGGCGGCAATTGGCCCGGCAATCCGGATCTTTCGACTCCCTTTCCGCAAAAAATGATCGTCGATTATGTTCGAGTTTTTCAAGTCCGCCGAAAATAGGGGCGGTCCGCTTATAAATTCGTACAACCAGGGTGAACTGATCTGCCTAATTGCCTGCGATGCGCCAGCGATGACTTTTAGTCTAGACCTTGTTGGATGTCATGATCATCGCAGTTGGTTCTGATCGAAGTAACAGTGCTCCCTGCTAATCAACTATCACACCAACTGCTTACCGGAGGAGCAGTAATTTTGCGGTTTGAGTGTGGCGTTCGGCTGTTGTTGATAGGCGACAGAAATATATGCCACTTGCCACTGCTATACCATGATTATCCCTGCCATCCCAGATCGCCTGATAGGTCCCCGGGGATTTTTGACCTTCAAGCAAGAGACGCACTTCCCGGCCCAGCAGATCATATATCGCCAGTTTGGCGTTTTGCTGAATTACCAGTGCGAATTGGATCATCGTGCGAGAATTGAACGGATTGGGATAAGCCGAGAGCAATTGAAAATCCGAGGGAGGCCGTTTCCCAGTGGGGCTGACTTTTTCTTCGATTGAGGTCAGCACTTCTTCATACCGAAAAATCCCATGCGTTGTCCCCGCATACAATATTTTGAGATTCCGCCGATCCTGAACCAGGCAGAGGATGTCCTTCTCCTTCAAGCCTTCATTGATTTCGATATGGGTGGAGCAATCATCGGTGCTTTTGAACACGCCGATATTTTTCACCGACCAGTACCAGACGCCTGGAGTTCGGTGGTCAGCGATCAAGTTGCTGGCATTGACGGTCCAGCAGCGGCGCTCCCAACTCAGGCCATCATCATGGCTGCGATAAATGCCCTCGGATCGAGTGCCGCAGAGCAGAATGGCATAAATTTCTTTGGGATTGAAGGGAGAAATAACCACGGAAGTTGAAGGGTGATAAGGATCGATCTGGTTCCAGCTTTTGCCGCCATCGGTTGTAGCAAATAGGCCATTGGATGTCGCCAGAAAGATGCGCTTCGGATTGAGCTCATCCACATCGATATCGTTGATCCGAATGGCAGTGGTATCGCCAGGCGTGAGATCGGATTTCACCCAGCCTGTGTCATCGCTGCTATAGAAACCGTCTTGATTGTAGAAGGGATTATAAGCGCCAGCAAAGGCGACCAGCGAGGAATCATAGGGCACTTCAATAGCTGTTACAGCGATCTTTGGGAAATAAGTATTTTTCCATTCCATCCCACCATTGACGCTAAAGAAAATTCGGCCCAATCGGTCCTCGGGAATCATGGTGTATTCTTCGGTGCCCAGCCAAAGTACTGGCACAGTCCAATCCAGAATGGGGTGTGGCTCGGCTTTGATCTGGGTGATTTTCACGTTTGGGTTTTCATCAAACTTGATCAGTCGCCAGTGCTTGCCGCCATCATTGGTTTGAAAGGCACCTGCATCGGTTCCAATGTACAATGAATCGGTATAAAACGGATGGGGAGCGATGGAGTTGATGTGCCAATTGGGCAGGTCTCCTGAAATATCTACCCAGCGGCCTGAACTGGACTCAGCGAGCGAGTAAAAAATGATGATCCATTCGGCAGTGTAGGGATCGACTATGCCCACCGAGAAAAAATGGACGTAGATGAACGCTCCATATTTATCGCCTTCAAAAAGCTTTAGTGGCGCAAAACTTGAGGCAGTCTTCCAGAGAGTATCGGCACAAGCGGAGTCGTCAGTGATTAACAACTTAGCTTCAAAATCGATGAACTCAGGAATTGGGGTAATGATGGTATCGGGCTTGCCGATTTCAAGTTCAGGCGTTGGAAAAAGATGCTCGCCCATTCCACTCCAGACCGTGGTTGCTTCGTAAATAACCTTGCCTGTATTAGCGTTTCTTATGGTTGTGCCACCGAAATCACAAGCGGGGATAATTCGGACAAAAAGATCGTGATAAATTTGCTCCTGTTCTTTCGGGGCATCAACTTGAAAGGGTTGCTGAAAATAATAAATGGATTTGAGTGAATAGCTAAGATAATCCAGCCTGATGACGGCAAATTTTATTGAATCAGGGTTAGCAAAGCAGAGCTGCGTTAGCAAAAACGCCATCAAAATTAAAGAGATTACTGTTTTCATGACAATTCCCATTCTATTTGATCAATACTATTTTTCGGGTTAATATTTGATGATCACCTTTTAATTGACACAGGTAGATGCCTGAGGGCACCAGATTTCCACTGTCATCATGCCCATCCCAGTTGATTTGATATTCCCCCGTGAGTTGATTTTCAGCGACGAGTGTTCGGACTTTCTGGCTGAGGAAATTATAAATCTCCAGAGTAACAAAGCTTGATCTGGGTAGATCATACCGAATAGTTGTAGCAACATTAAACGGGTTGGGATAATTTTGCCTCAGCATTAATTGTTGAGGGAGCTGATTTTCAGTTTCATTGCGTCCGACCTCCTGATAACCATAAGTTTTTTTCATTCTGCAGTACATGATTTTATAAGGCGGAATATTACCTTCGGTCCAAACCACATCCAGCGAATCCGGATCAAAATGTTTATAGCAGACGCTGGGATATTTGCTGCTGATTTCATCGGGCTGGCTGAGCAGGATGAAATCATTCGAAATCGGAATACCATCTCGGCTTTGCACGTAATAAATCTCGTTCTCAGCTCCCCAAACCAAGGCGCTGGATTTAAGATAAACGTCATCGATGCAGATGAACGGATCAGCCTGAGTCCGAATTTCAACAGGATGAGTGTGAGAAAAAGAATAAGGATCAATTAGGAAACTGTGAAAGCGATCCCGTTGGGAATGTCCCCAAACCACATGAGCAAACTCACTAAATCCGACAGAGACAGCGGGATGAACGCAGTCCCCACCACAATTATCTGATAGGAGAGATGGCGATGTTGACAGCGGCGGCTGCCAGACTCCCAGCGTCTCATCGACCGCTCGATACATAATCGAAGTCATTGTTGAGTTATCGGTGTTGGTCGAATCGTACCAGACCAGATGCAGCCGTCCCTCATCGAACGCCAGGTTGTGGGCCATGGAAGGGAATTTCGCATCCGCCTGGGTCTGACTGACGTTCATGGGTGCAGGACCGAAAGAATCCAGTGAATCCAGCGCCATCGAGGTATAAAAAATCTGTTGCCTCTGGTGTCCCATCTGCATCTCCTCCTGCTGCCAGGCGAAATGAACCCGACGCCGACCTGCCTCGACCACGGGGAATCGGGTTTTCCCGCTCCCAGCTTGGCTGAGCATCCAGAGAGGGAATTTCCAGCTTTTCCCTGAGTCGTTGCTATAGGTGAAATAGATGCCAGAGGCATCGAATGCCTGCCAAACCAAATAGAGTCGATCTGCCTGATCGATAGCGAGCGACGGGAATGCCCCTGGGGCCAATGTATCAGGGATGGACCAGATTTTTCCATTAGCGCTGGTTGCAAAGCAAATGATCGGCAAATCGCCACGTAAATCTTGATAGACGACATAGCGATGATCCTGACTATCTCGCACCAGGCGTCGACCGC
>JAPDQM010000108.1:0-13428 GCA_034505795.1 Candidatus Zhuqueibacterota bacterium | reverse complement strand
GGATCGGCAATGTCTGGCCGTTGTAGGTAACGCTTGCAGTTCGTTCGCCCTGTTGCTCTGGCTCGACTGGCACCTGGGGCGGCACATACCCCTTTTGCCAGTTGCCATAATATTTTTGAACCAGGGGCATCGTCGTCGCAGGATTGATGTCGCCGACGATTAGCAGAACCACATTTTCAGGCCGGTAGTAGCGATTGAAAAACGACCGACTGTAATCGTACATTGTCGGCATGGCTTCGATATCCTGCCGAAAACCGATGGTGGTGTGTTTGTAGGTGTGAACGTCAAAGGCTGTGTCCATCAGCTTTTCAGAAAGCAAAAAGTAGGGGCTGGACAGGCCTTTTAAATATTCACCGTGAACCGCGCCAGCTTCGGTTTTAAATGCCTGTTCTTCGTAGAACAGATTCTGGAAGCGATCGCTCTCCAGTTCCATCACTTTCTCCAGATCCTCTGCTGCAAAATTTAGATGGTAACAGGTAATGTCGTCCGAGGTGTAGGCATTGGCATCGGCGCCCATTTCGGTCATCAGTTTGTCGTAGACGGAGCCAGGATATTTTTTGGTGCCCCGGAACATCATGTGTTCGAAAAAGTGGGCGAAACCTGTGTGGCCAGGCTCATATTCGTCCCGACTGCCGGTACGCACGATGCTGTAATAGGCGACCAGGCCAGGGCTGTCCATGGGAATGAGAATAACTTTCAGCCCGTTGTCCAGAATTTGCTCCTGGTATTGATAGGGAAAAATTCCGGGAGCGGCTTCTGGTGTGCGGGCAATGGCGGTAACATAAAAAAAGATCAGGGC
Organism: Candidatus Zhuqueibacterota bacterium; assembly: GCA_034505795.1. GTDB lineage: Bacteria > Zhuqueibacterota > Zhuqueibacteria > Thermofontimicrobiales > Thermofontimicrobiaceae > Thermofontimicrobium_A. The sequence continues at coordinate 12,629 of JAPDQM010000108.1, read as the reverse complement.
AAGAGACGAGAAATAAAACACCTTCATCATGATGAATTTGTTCCTCCTATTCGATTAAGTCTGCGGGAAAACGGCTACCTGCCGTGAGTGTTTGTTGAATCTAAAAGTCCGTTTTAAAAAAGACACTGGCTGAACGCAACCAACCGGCGGATTGGCGGAATTAATGAGCTTTGCCGAGCAATCATGGGTGACTGGAAGCCAAATAAAGTATTTTGATTTTTCCAGAGAAGATAGCACTGTGCCGGCAAAACACGGCTCCAATTTCGCTTCTGATTTTTTTTCAAAATACAAAACAAAATGTTTAGATGCAAATATATTTTTTAAAAATGTGCGGTAGATCAAGTTCTTTTTGTCGCGAAAACTGTATTTTTAGGCGTGACAGGAGGAGAAGAGCTTACCAGCTTGTTGTTAGCGTACATCTCTCACATCCTTTCATCATTCATCAATGGAGGATGTTATGGCAGGCTTAACTAAAAACAAATTTCTTTTCGTGATCGTCGCGATTATGCTGTTAATCGGCAACACGACGTGCGAGAAAAATCCAACCGAGCCGAAGAAGCAAACGGTGCCCGTTCTTCCCCCGACTGCATCGATGAAGCTGGATGCTTCGTTTTTCAGTAACAATCCTGATGCTGGTTTGAATAAATCGTTGCAGTCCAAATCCAATTTCATTGCGGCTGCAGCACGAGTGGCTTTTATCAATGCCGGCGTTATTTTAGCATCGATTATGCCATCAGCCGTTTTTGCGGCTGCCATTACTCAACAACCTGTATTGCAGGAAGACGGCAAGTTCCATTGGATTTATTCGGTCAGCGAGGGTCCGTTTAATTTCAGTGTCGATCTTGTTGGCTGGATAGATGTGCCCGATACCGAAGCTGTGTGGGAAGTGTATGTCTCCAGCAACAATTATCTGACGCCACTGAATCGTTTCCTCTGGTATCAGGGACGATCCAAAATCGGCAACAAACAAGGCTGGTGGGTGTTTCATGACCCAAAATCGGCGGATTCGCTGCGGGATGTGTTGCGGATTAACTGGGAACTGGATGATGAACTGGATCATGAATTGATTTTTACCAATGTAAATTCGCTTAGCGCAGATGTCGGTGATTGGCTTAAATATGGGATTGAGCTGAGCGATCGTTTTCTTATCTTTTTTGATGCTTCAGCCAATCGAACCAACACCATTTACTGGAATGCGGAGACAGGCGCCGGATTCATCGAATGGTTCGATTATAACAACGGTGCAAAGAGTTATTGGGATGAAAATAAAAATGACATGACCGGACCTCCAGCATAATTGATTGACGAATTATGTTCTCGGTCTACAGCCCTGATGCTTAACCCCTAATCGGTGTCAGGGCTGTTCTATTTTAGAGCGAACACCAACCCGATTAATGTTCTGCCTTCATGCTGAACAGACCTGCTTAGCTGCCTCGATCGCAATCATATTTTCCATTTCGATCTCACGAATTTGAAGTCCCTCCCCAAAAACATTCTTGCATTTGGGAAAAAATTTAAATATATTTAAAAAATATTTTTTTGCAAATTGACAAGAGTTCAATGGCCGGTGGCTAAAGCCAGTACAAGTTAGCGGCCGCAGTGACTTTATTTCAAGCTCTCATTGCATGCAATGGTTACTGACAAATCATAATATTTCGTGCAATTGAATTGTTCGCTTATTGATTTTCGGGTGGAAATAGGGGCAAGGTGGGCAAAAAATTGAGTAACTTTTTATTAAATCCTGCCGTAATTGACAGCGGTTAATTTCAATAGTAATTAGAAAAAATAAGAGGGAGAAAACAATGGACCAAAAATGGATGTCCAGAAGCCTACTGACCATCATGCTAGTCGCAATGATGGCCCTAATGTTAACAACCTGCGCCAAGAAGCCCTTCTGGGGCAGCGAAACCACCGGTTTTATCCTCAACTATCAATTAAGCCCCAATCAGCAGTGGAAATACGAGATGACCTCGAATCAAAACATGAACATGGAACAGATGGGGCAAGCGGTCGACATCAAAACTGCTTTAATGACCAATTACACGATTAAAGGCGGTGGTTTGAATCCGCAGAAAAACCTGCTGGCCACCTTCACGCTAGATACCATGCACATTGCCGTGACTTCCGCCATGGGCAGCAATTCACCCGATATCTCCAGCATCATCGGCAAGAGCTTTCAACTGGCGTTTACTCCAAAGGGCAAGGAACTGGAATATACCCAAACCGAGGGCTTCGAGATCGACTTTGGAATGATGGGCGGGGGCAAGCAGAACATCAGCAACAATTTCCGCAGCATCTTTCCCGACCTCCCATTGCAGCCCATCAAAATCGGTGATTCCTGGGTCACTCACGATACGTTGACCATTCCGCAAGGCGGTATGGAAATCAATGTGAAAAACGAGACCACAAATACCCTGGCCGGAAAAGAAATCATCAACGGCGTCGAATGCCTCAAGTTCATCAGCAAATCCAAAGGCACTGTTGATGGCAAAGGCGAGCGGATGGGGATGAACATGACCATCGAAGGCGAAACTGAAGGCACTACGACATGGTATTTTGCCTATAAAGCTGGCAGTATGGTCCAGGCAGCCTCGGAGGGATTCATGGAGAGCACCATCGCCATTTCCGGACCGATGAACATGACCATGCCCATGACTCAAGAAACCAAGGCCATGGTTAAACTGGTTTCACCGGTGGTAGCCAAATAAATTAATTTCTGGCAACGTGGGGGCAACTGGTCCGCTTTGGGTTTGGCCGCAGGAGATAACCGCAGGCTTTGCCCCGGCGGTATTCATTTGCTGCTGAAGACGCTATTTCTCGGAGCTATTCTCGGCAGATCGAATGTTGCCCCTTGCTGTGATGCAAATCGATGCTGTGAGTCCGATATCCAGGCGTATTGCTGGAACAATTCCGAATTGGACGGAAAGGAAATATATGAATCGCATGGCAATTATGATGCGGCTGGTCGTTCTGCTGCTGGCAATGATGCCCATTCTGGCACAAGGCCAGGATATTCCTTCCTCAGGCTTGCTCTCTATCACTCCGACAGAGATGAAAGCCCATGTCAACTATCTGGCTAGTGACGCCATGAAGGGACGCAATACGCCCAGTCCCGAATTGGACACCTGTGCTGGCTTCATTGCCCGAGAATTTGCTGCGTATGGATTGAAGCCAATCGGGCAACAACGATCCTACTTTCAACGGTTCAATCTCCTCAAAACGCGGCTGGCAGAGCCAAATACCCTAACGCTGAAACGCAATCAGCGCGATACTACTTATCAGATCAAGGACGATTTTGTGCCGCTGTATTTGACTGCCAATCATCGGGTGACCGCACCCATCGTCTTTGCTGGTTATGGAATCACTGCGCCCGAATATAACTACGACGATTATCAAACCATTGATGCCCGGGGTAAAGTGGTGTTGATCTTTGCTAATGAGCCGCAGGAACGAGATAGTGCCAGCATCTTTGAAGGCAAAAAAGCTACCGATCATAGCAAGCTGCTTATCAAGGTCGAAAATGCCCTGGATCATGGTGCGGTGGGCTTGCTGTTGGTTTCGCCACCGCTTCATCGCTTCAAACGGCCGCCCAATCCCTGGCCGGGCTTGATGAAAAATGCTCCGGAGAATGCCATTCCCCTGACCCTTGAGCAAAAGAGCGATAGCCGGATCGTCTGTGTCCAAATCGGTCGACAATTGGTAGATGATCTACTGGCCGGTACCGGTCGAACGCTGGAGGAATTGCACCAAAAGATCGATAGCGCGCTGGCGCCGCAATCGTTCGATATCCCAGAAAAAATTATCACGATGGAAACCGCTCTGGCGGCGGATAAATTTCCCACCCAGAATGTGGTTGGTTTTTGGGAAGGGGCTGATCCCTTGCTCAAGAATGAACTGGTGGTGATTGGTGCCCACTACGATCATGTGGGGGTCTCCAACGATAGCGTGTATAATGGCGCCGATGACAATGCGTCGGGTACGGCTGGAGTGCTGGAGGTGGCCGAAGCTTTTGCCCAATGCCAAAAGCGGCCAAAGCGTTCGATTTTATTCATGACCTTTGCCGGTGAGGAAAAGGGGCTATTCGGTTCCCGCCATTACACCGAAGATCCAATTTTTCCGCTGGAAAACGTGGTGGCGATGCTAAACCTGGACATGATCAGTCGTAATGATACCAATGAAGTGGCGATCATCGGCTCGAAAACCAGCCCCGATCTCACGGCCATCAATGAAAAATGCAATGAAGAAGCCATTGGCTTGAAGCTGAATTATGATCAGGATCGCTTTTTCATGCAAAGCGACCACTATTCGTTCTACCGCAAGGATATTCCGGTGCTTTTTTATTTCACCGGCGAAACGCCGGATTTGCATCGTACTACAGATGATCCAGAGAAGATCATTCCAGAGAAAATGGCTCGTATCGGCCAATTGGTCTTTGCCACAGCCTGGGAGGTGGCCAATCGTGCCGACCGGCCGAATTTCATTAAGGTGCGCTGATCACCTGCACGAGCAACTGGTTCTCATGATTAATCCTGGCTGGCACAGAGGCGTAACTGGCAAAATGTGTCGGGCTGAGTTACTTTAGCCAGCAGCCCTGCTGAGGAATCGGGTTGGAGCGCTGAGGAAAATCTGATTTAGAGGCGAGCTGTGGCCCCCTTTCTTCTGTTCTCCTGATTTGCTGAAATATATAGCTGCTTGGGCATCAATAAATTGATTGACCATGGGGCAGGAATTGGTCATGGATTCCTGTGGAAAAGCATCGGGTCGAGCCGACTCCAGGGACATGCGGCCGAACCAAGCAGTTGATCGGAACAGTATTTGCTGATTCCGCTGACGAGAATTCGGCTATTGAAATAGATAAAGAAATATGAAGATCAAACTCGTCTTTCATGGTAGCTTAAGAAGATACAACAGCGGTGCGGCGGAGATGGTCCTGGAAATCGCCGACGGCAATACCGTCGCCGATTTGATGAGCCGGGTGGGTGTGCCGCAAGAGGAATTGGCATTTGTCGCCATTAACGGATCGCGCGCAACTGCTTCGCAGATAATTCAGCCAGGTGATGAGGTGAAATTTTTTCAACTGGTGGCCGGGGGCTAATGATATCACGCAATTTAGCAAATTTCGTTACATGGCTCTGCTAAGGCGTTTCGAATCGAGCAGTTTCATCGTAATCATATAGTCCCGCTTGCAGCATCTGTTGCTTCTCGCGGCAATCTTCACAGCGTTTGGGTGGCCGAAGACCATGCTGTTGGTAATACTTCTGTTCGCCGCCAGTGAAAACGAAAGAATTGCCGCACTCCCAGCACTCCAGCACAATGTCCTCGAACTGCTCGTAGCTCCGATCCTCTGCAATTCCGAATGCCTCTCGCTGACGTATAAATTGGCTGTCGCGCTGCCGATTAAACAGGGTTTGAAATGGTGATGAATAAAAATCCTCGGGCGTGAATTTGAAGCCGCGTTTGTGCTGGATATAGGGGATGTCGCCACAGCCAATACATTTTGCCTTACCGGCAGGGCATTCGCGACTATGGCAGAGCCGCCCCACGTAGTTGAGTCGAGAATCGAACACAAATACGTCCCAATTGTGAAAGAGCGGGCTCATCTTTCGAGCGGCTTTGGCCAATGCAGGAAGCTTATCCAGGCCAGAGAGAATAACGGCCAAGTCAATATCTTTGGGATAGGGATCGCCTTTGGCCAGAGAGCCGAACAGGGCGACTTCCTGCACGCTATCAATGGCCTGGGCGCGACCAGCAAATTCGTTCGCCGCTTGTCGGAGACGGGTGATTTTGTCCATGATTGCTCCTGAAAATGGCTCATTTTCCCATGCATTGCCCCCAACATATCTACCTTTTTCAATATAACACCGATTTGAATAAAAGTCAACCGGTTTTTATAATGTAATGCAATTTGCCAAATTGTGTCACAATCGCAATTTGGCAAATTGCGTTACACGCTTAATTTGGCAAATTGTGCTACAAGCGCAATTTGGCAAATTGCGTTGCACGCTTAATTTCCAAATTGTGTTACAATCGCAATTTGGCAAATTGCGTTACACGCACAATTTACCAAATTGTGTTACGGGCAGCGGTGAGAAAATTGAAATGCAGAAAAAAACGCCCTGGCAATAGTCGCCAGGGCGTTGTGGTATACGATCACGTGATAGGACAGATTTAAAGCCAGGTAAAACGAATGCCGATAGCTTCAGTTGAGTCGCTCGTCGCCAATGGTGAGCAAATTATCGCGCACCATTTGCCAGATGATGTGATTGATGTGCTGCTTGTCAATTGGCGAAAGCTGTTTGCGCCGGTAATAGTCATGATCCAGATAGTGGCGCTGGCTATCCTGGTCGGACGGGAACACATTGTGATGCACCGCTAATTTTTCCACATCGGGTACCACGTCGCGAACTGGCTTATACGGGTTAGCGGAGACCGCTTCGATCACCAGTCGTTTCAAAACCTTGTAGTCGATCATAGCTGCTTCCTCAGTTCGGTTCTGTTTGCTGTTAGAATTAGGGAATTGGGTCGCGCTTTGGGGGAACGCGATGCCATATAAAATGGCAAATTTTATGCCAGGCGATTGGGATTGCCTACAGCGAGAGGCTGGCATGTGGCTGTGCCAGTTAGATTGGCCAAGATTGCGGCCCCGCTGTTGGTTGATGGAGAGGGCTGCAGACATTCAAATTACATTTTTGAGCTGGAAAATACAATAACGACATCTGTTCGCCAGCGCAGCCATGTCATCAGTTGATTAGTTGCGCAAAAATTACCCGCCTGGGCATTTTTTGCACTCAATTCATCACGAATGGATCGCGCCTGTTATGCCGAAACATGAGCCAATGGCGGCCAGCAGCTTTAAAGCCTAAAACGTGAATTAAAAAATTTGCTTGATTTAATATTTTATTTTGGCTATTTTAAAAATCATTATTAGCATAACTGACTTGCCTAACACACTCTTGAAAAATGCTAAGATTGCGATGCGACGAGTCGCTCGATATTGCTATCAACTTGTGTTTGGTGCCGGGGGGCGTTGGTCATTGTAACGATTGGCAGAGGTTTGAGGTGGACGGGCTTCGTTGCCAATCTTATTAATTCATTCATTTGATAGATAAATGGAGGTAACCTTGAAACGTCACCTTTGGCTTCAAGCTGACATTCTTTCTATCCTGGCTATCCTGCTGGGTATGTCATTAGCGACGACAGGTTTTGCTAAAAGCTACTCAATCGATCAGATCAAAATCCACGCCCGCATCGATGGGGATGGCAGCCTGTGGATTTCGGAAGACCGCATGTACTATTTTCGTGGCAGTTTTAGCTGGGCCGATTATGAACTGCCATTGCGGCAATTGGGGCCGGTGACCGATTTTTCGCTGTCTGAAAATGAGCTCGAATATCAACAGATGGAAGGCGGTGCGCCAGGCACTTATACTGTTAGCTCAACTGATGAACGATTCTATGTCCGCTGGAATTACCGGGCGAGCCACGAGAAGCGGACATTTACCCTCAGGTATCGCGTCACAGATGCGGTGCGCCGCTATCGGGATGTAGCCGAATTTTATTACCAGTTTGTGGGCAAAGCGAATCAGGTGGAAATCGGCGAGGTGAAAGTGGTTCTGGAACTTCCTCAGCCCGCCGACACATCGCAAGTTCGGGCCTGGGCACACGGGCCGCTGCACGGACAATTGGCTTTTGAAAATGGCAAAATCCGCCTCTGGGTAGCGCCATTGCCCAAACGTACCTGGTGGGAGGCGCGAGTGATTTTCCCGCTGGATTGGGTTACAGGCGGCCCGATGCGAATGGATCGCACAATGCGGGAAACCATATTATCGGAAGAGCGGCTGCTGGCTGAAGCTGCCAATGCCAGACGACTGGGGCAACAACGGAAAATCGCATTTCGGGAGCAACATCAGTCGCTGGCTCTTTCAACGAGCATGATATTGGCCGTCATTGGTTTTGCTGTGCTGATGTGGCTATATTCTCGCTTTGGCCAACCGTACGCCATTCCGGGTCAGGGGCGAATCGTATCCGAAATTCCTCAGGATCTCTCGCCAGCGGTCGCAAACTATCTGCACTCCAACGGCCAGATGGGCGCAGGTGCATTGATCGCCACGATCTTCGATCTGGCGCGGCGTGGCTATCTGCAATTGCAGGAAACCATCCAGGAGAAAAAAATCCTTTTTGGCAAATATCGGAAAAAAATTTACACCCTGCAATTGATGAAGGACAACTATGAGCGGGATAGGAATGACCTTTCGGCTCATGAGCGCGAGATGGTGGATTTTTTGTTTGCTGATCTGGCCGAAGGCCGATCAGAGATTCAAATGGATGAGTTGAAAGACTCTCGCCGTGATGTAACCAAATGGTTCAGTCAATGGAAAAAGAGCGTGGTGCAGGCATGGGGCGGCTCTGGTTTTTATGAAAAGCAAAGCATCATGGGAACGGTGATCGCGGCAGTCACTGCCATCATTATTCTCATTGCTGGTGTTTTATTAATGATTCGACTCGGTCCCGGCGGCTTAATTGCCATGATTGCGGGAATTGTTCTATTTGTTCTCTCGTTTGCGATTTTGAAATATACTCGGGAGGTGAAACAGATGAAGAGCCAGCTTTCAGCCTTTCGCCGATATCTAACGCAATATCATTTCCGCCGGGATAGCAGCTATCTCCAATCGAATCTGGATCGGTTTCTGATCTACGGGATTGCGCTGGGGGTGGGCTCGAAGGTGATTAAGGAAATGGTGGCCCTGGTGCCAGACTGGCAGGCGGCGGGCTACTTTCCCTGGTATGTAGGAACGATGAGCAGCGGTTCGCCGGCTGGCTTTGCGGAGTCGGTGTCATCCATGGTAACATCCATGGGAGCTACGATGAGCAGCGCCGCGGGAATTGGTGGCGGTGCTGCTGCCGGCGGTGGCGCTGGCGCGGGCGGTGCTTCGGGCGGCGCAGGATAATTTAAATTGGATAAGTTTTGTATTCCCAAAATTGTTAACAGTAGTAAGGAGCAATGTTATGGGCAAAATAAAAGATGGATTGCAATCGAAACTATCTATGTCCCGGCGAAATTTTGTTCAATTGGGTGGTGCGATAATCGCCGGCTCGACATGGGAAACGTCGCACCTCAAAGGTATCCTTCCTCGAGATGAGGAGCCCGTGGCCAAAATCAAAGCCTTTCGCAAATTGGGCCGGACCGGTTTCAGCGTTTCGGACATTGGCATGGGCACCAATCGTAATATCGATGCGTCGATTATACGCTACGCCTATGACCATGGCATCAACTATTTCGATACAGCGGAAGGATATGGGAATGGCGGCGCGGAGCGAACCCTCGGCGAAGCGCTGAAATTCATGGATCGAAAAAAGGTGTTCATCAGCACCAAAATTCATATCTCCTCCGATGAATCGGAACAGAGCATTATTGACCGTTTTCAAAAATGTCTCGAGCGATTGGGAACGGAATATGCAGACGCGCTGTTTATGCATGGCGTGACTCGGGTCTCAGATCTCGATCATGTTGGCTACCACGCAGCGATTGCCAGGCTGCGATCTGAGGGGCGGGTCAAATTTACCGGTCTTTCCAGCCATGGCCCGCGGGGCAATGATGGCGATAGCATGGAAAAAGTCCTGTGTGCGGCCGCCGAAGATGGCCGCTTCGATGTGATGCTCCTGGTTTACAATTTCATGAACCAGGAGGCCGGAGATAATATTTTGGCCGCTTGCAAGAAGCACAATGTCGGTACGACGGCCATGAAAACCGCACCGGGGATTTTTCAATTGGAATCGTTTGACCCCGAAAATCCCACACCACAGCAGCAGGAAAATCTCGATCGGATGGTCAAACGTGGGGCCAGTAGGGAGGAAGCCATCGAGAGGATGCGCCAGCGCCTGAAAGATCAGCAGGCAAATTTTGAAAAGACCAAGCCGTTTCTGGAAAAATATCAAATTCGCAGCCAGGATCAATTGCGTATCGCCAGCATCCACTGGGTGATCCAGAATCCGGACATGCACAGCACCTGTGTCTCGTTTACCGATTTTGATTTTGTTGATAAAATGGTGCCGTTATCGGGCACTAAATTATCCCGGCTGGAATTGGAATTTCTGGAAAATTACCGCCTCGCTTTCAACTATGAGTACTGTCGCCATGGTTGCCAACTTTGCGCGGCCAGTTGCCCTCACCGCGTACCCGTGAGCACCATTATGCGATACGTTTATTATTTCGAATTTCAGGGGCAGGAAAAATATGCCATGCAGCGATATGCTTCGCTGGCAGCTCAAAATGGTGGAATCTGCACCGGCTGTGATGCACCTTGTTTGGAACATTGCCCCTATCACATCGATATTCCCGCCAAGCTATCATACGCTCATTCCCTGCTGACGCTGGCATGAGCGGGAGCTAATATCATGTTGCTATAAAATGAATTGAAGTTGGATTTCCATCAGGTCTGGAGTCGTGATTTATGAAAACTACCTGTGTTTGTTTTGGATTGCTCATGTTATGCTCGCCGATTTTGGGGGATGATTTCCCTGAGATTCCGGGGTGGCAGCCACTGAGCGAGGTTACCAGTTATGATGCTGAAAATTTATACGAGTATATTGATGGCGCGGCCGATCAATTTCTGGATTATGGTTTTCGACGCTTGCAGACCAGGGATTTTGCCGTGGATAGCCTCAAGCTAACGGTAGAAATCTATGACATGGGTTCGCAGCTCAATGCATTTGGTATTTACCAGGCAGAACGTCCGCCCGACGCTCCCGGATTAACGTGGGGCACGGAGGCTATTGTTTCGCCGCCGTTTCAATGCCTGTTGCTCAAAGATGCTTATTATGTCAAGGTGAATGTATTCGAAGGAGAACTATCGGACTCCTCTGGCAGTCGGTTGTTGGCCGCAATCGCTGCCGCGTTGCCCGGCAAAGCCGATTTCCCAGCGGAATTGCAATGGCTCCCAACCAAAAACATGATTGCGGGATCGGCAGGATTCACCCGCGTCCGCTTTTTGGGCGTGCCCGAGCTAACGAACTGCCTTTATGCCAAATATCGAGAGGGGGAGAGCTGGTTTCAGTATTTTCTCATCTTGCCAACTGCGGAGAATTCTGGGGAGGCAATATGGCAGGTGGTGGGCCAAAAGTGGCAGAAGTCCGCACGATCAAATCAGGCGATCGTGTTCAAAAAAATACCTTATCAGGGTATGGTTGGCATAATTAAATTGGGGGACAAATTGATCGGCGTAAACAACTGTGCGACTGAAATGGAAGTGGTGAAGCGTTTGGAAGCGCTAAGCCAGTGAGGTCCAAAATTCCTTATGCAGGGATAACTTTTGTTCTATTGTTTTTTTGTTATTAAAACAAAACCAGCATCATGGCCATTTAATTCAAAATTCAGGAGGCTACTGTGAAGAGATTACTTTATTGGGGAGCATTGCTGTTCTGGTCAACGATCTTGTTGGCCCAGGGACAGGTCAATTTCGATGAATTCTTTATCGACAAAACATTGCGCATCGACTACTATCATATTGGCGATGCTAAAGAGGAATGGGTGACTATTGATCAGATGTATGAACAGGGAGGCTGGTCGGGCCATCCGAAACATTTGATCGATCCGTTTAACAACGGCAAGTATCAAATCAAAGTATATGATGTGGCCTCAAATCGAGTGATTTACTCTCGCGGTTTTGCCAGCTACTTCGGAGAGTACACCACCACCAATCCCGCCATTGCTGGCGTGAAGCGAACCTATCACGAAACAGCATTGATCCCCTACCCGAAGAAGCCGATTTTTTGGGTACTGGAAAAGCGCAATCGGGAGAACATTCTCCAACCGTTGTTTCAGCAGCGTATCGATCCTGGCGATTATCATATCCATAAGGAAAGCAAGCAAGCGCACGATCAAATTTATGAAGCGCTCAAAAATGGTGATCCGCACCGCAAGGTCGATCTTGCCTGGATTGCCGAAGGTTATACGGACCAGGAATTTGAGAAATTTAAAAAGGATGTGGATCGCTTCATGAATGCATTGTTTGAAGTGGCACCTTATGATAAATTGAAAGATCGGTTTAACATCTATGGTGTGTTTCGACCATCAGTCGAAAGCGGTGTGGATCAACCGCGAGAGGGGATTTTCAAGGAGACCATTGTTAATTCTTCATTCAATGCATTGGACCTGGATCGTTATCTGCTCACCGAGGACAATAAGTCGATGCACGATATTGCCGCGAATGTGCCCTACGACGCAATTTTCATTTTGGTCAACAGCGAGCGCTACGGCGGCGGCGGAATTTATAATTTTTACGGCGTTTCCACAGTTGGCAATAATCTAAGCCTGAACGTGTTCATCCACGAGTTCGGCCATTCGTTCGCTGGGCTGGGCGACGAATATTACACCTCGGATGTGGCCTATAATGAGTTCTATCCCCCTGGCGTTGAGCCGACGGATCCCAACATCACCGCGCTGCTCGATCCCGAAAACATCAAATGGAAGGATCTGGTTTCGACAGGCATATCCATACCGACTAATTGGGGCAAAGAGGAATTTGAGGCGCTGCAGGCTGAGCTTCAAAAAAATCGAAAAGAGATGCGGGTGCAATTGGACAAATTAGAAAAATCGGGCGCACCAAAATCCAAGATCGACAAAGTCAGGGCGG
>JAPDQM010000107.1:0-13429 GCA_034505795.1 Candidatus Zhuqueibacterota bacterium | reverse complement strand
GGCGGCATCGTGGCGCTGCAACCCGGCGTGGTAAGTGGCCATGTGCGCGGGGGCCGTAGCAATGAAACCTCTTATCTGGTGGACGGCATTTCTATTTACAACGGTTACGATCGCAGTCAATCTATTGCCGTTGATCCCGAGGCGCTGGAGGAAATCGAGGTCATTACAGGTACGTTCCATGCCAAATACGGCGAGGCAATGGCAGGTGTGGTGAATATGGTGACGAAGGAAGGAGGCAATCAATTTCACGGCAAGCTGGAAACATACCTGGAAAATTATTATACCGCGCATCGGGACGTTTTTATCGGCCTCAAACCCGAAGAGATTGATCGTAATCGCGATTTCAAATTTTACCTCCACGGACCTATTTTAAAAAACCGATTATCTTTTTTTGTTAGCGCGCGGGCGTCTGATTTTCTGAATCATTTGAATGGCATCCGCCGCTTCAATATCACTGATCTGCCGGACTATTCTCATTGGCAAGACGCCAACGCATTTGACAAAAATGGCCAATATCTTTTTCAGCAGCACACGGGCGATGGCGCCATTGTGCCGATGAATTGGTACCAGGGGTTCACGGCAACCGGGAAATTGACCTATCAATTGCATCGCCTGAAGATGTCGCTGTCTTACTTTGCCGACCAAAATCGCCATCAGGATTACAATCACGCGTTCAAATACAAGCCCGATGGGAGGAACATTATTTATAACGACAATTATATGTTGTTGTATCAATTGAATCATTTTCTCTCCCCCAGGGCGTTTTATGAATTAAAATTCTCTTATTCCAACAGCTACAATGCAGACTATCTCTACGAAAATCCAACTGACCCGCGATATGTGCACGATCGTTATGCGGCCAATTACAGCTACACCGGCTTCTATACTGGCGGTCAACAGAAGGATCATCGGCGCACTCGGTCGGAAAAGTTATTGGGCCGGCTCGATTTCACCTGGCAGATGAATTCGACCAATAGCATCGAAGCTGGTGCTGAAGGCGCGTTGTTGCGGTACGATAACCGCTACTATCAGATTCAGAACAAGTACCGCAATTCCTCCGCTTCTGGGCTATTTTATGAGCCGGAGGTTTTGCCCGACTCCACCGCCTATGCCGATGTCTATCGCAAACAACCCTTCCAGATAGCTGCCTACCTTTCGGACAAGATGGAATATAAGGACATGGTATTGACGCTGGGGGCAAGATTGGAATATTTCGATCCTCAGACTCATTATCCCTCGAACTATCGTAATCCCGGTAATCTGCTGGCCAAAGAAGATCAGCCCGAATGGCAATCGGTGTACCTGGATGCCGATGCCAAAATCAACGTGGCCCCGCGGCTCGGCTTTTCCTATAAACTGGGCGAAACCGCACTGCTGCGATTTAGCTATGGCCACTTTTTTCAGTACCCGCCGCACAGCACCATGTATTTGAACAATTCTTATGTGCTGTCCACGGACAACTATGCCAGCACTATTGGAAATCCTCAGGTGCACCCGGAGAAGACCGTGAATTATGAACTGGGCTTGTGGCAGGTATTAAATGATAACATGGATCTGGAGGTGGCCATCTGGTACAAAGATATTTATGAACTGTCTACGGTTAATATCGTGACGACTTATAACGGCATTCGCTATGGCCTCTATGGTAACAAGGACTATGGGAATGCCCGAGGTCTGGAGGTGAAGTACCATACCCGTTTTGGCAGACTTTATACCGAACTCAACTACACGCTGCAATATACACGGGGCAATGCGGATAATTCCCGTTTCACTTTTGATCGCGCGGGCAATAACCAGGATCCAATTCCAACCCTCATCCCCATGTCGTGGGATCAGCGACATACATTGAATGCGACCGTTGGCTACAATACCGATCGTTATGGTCTCACGGCCACAGCCTATTGGGGATCTGGCGGCGCCTTTACCTGGACGCCTATCGATCAAAATCCATTGAATCGGGTGAATCTCTTTCCCAACAACGGTCATAAACCCATGCACTACTCGATTGATGCCCGAGCATTTTATGACCTGCCAACTCGTTGGGGGATGAAACTGCGCTGGTCTATCTATGTTTACAATTTGCTGGATCGCCTGAACGAAGAAAATGTAGACGGCCATACGGGGCGTACCAACCAGGCTATTATACGCGACAGTGATCGGTTGGAGCATTGGAGCGATTTTAGCAGTTACGAGGAGCGCATTTATAGTCCCTCCAACTGGTCAGCCCCGCGATCGATCAAGCTGGGATTGGGATTGGTGTTTTAGGCAGCTTCAAACTTAGATAGCTGCATGAGAAATGAACCATTGCTTTATGAGAAAGGAAAACCAATGATCAGGGTTATAAACAAGCTGCTATTCTGTTTGGGAATTTTCCTGATTTGCAGCGCTCAATTGTACTCACAGGGCAAGCGGTACGAAGGGCCGGAGGATGGTGCTGGTGATCCGCATCTGGAGCGGGAGGGTTTTATGACCGGCAATCGTATTCAACTGCTATTCAAAAACAATACGGAGCTGGGAGACTATCCTCGCAAAGATGCTGCGCGCTGGCCGCGCGGTGTCGGCGGCAATGTGATGCACGATGGCATTGCGCTGCTGGTCAGCGCCAAGGTCTATATCAGAGACCGCAGCATCCCGGTCACCCATCCGGATTCGATCCAATACTATCGACAGCAAGGGCGTTTGGATTCGCTATTCTATTGCCAGACCAATTACCGTGAGGAAATGGATCGTGATCCTACTGGCCAGATTGAATGGGGTTTTCATCCGGCGCCAGGGTATATGAACAATTCCAGCGAAACGCCAGCCATCAGCAATGACCCCAATTCCTGGCCTAAAATTGGCTGGCCTTACAAGGGCCGCGAATTGCATTGGCCGGGAGAATGGGATGGTCGCTTCGGTCGTGGTCAGATAAAAGCTGACCTGGAGTGCTATTTTGTGGCTAATGATGCACAGGATCTGGAATATCTCGGCAGTGATGACTTTGTCAAATATTATCCCCGGCCGGGGGTGCTGATAGGCGATTTTGTTCCAGGGGTAACGGTGCAACGCGGCCAACCCTGGGGTGGTATTGGCATCCGGGTGAAACAGCGCGGCTTCCAATGGAACAATCCCATGGCCCAGGATTGCATCTTCTGGGAATATACCATTGCCAATATCTCAGAATATGACCTCCCGAATGTCGCTTTTGGCTATTGGATTGATAACGACATTGGCGGCGAGAATACTGGTGAGGACGGCAGTTTCGATAAGATCGAAGATATGGCCTACTCCTGGGATACCGATGGGGTAGGGGAAGATGGCTACAAAACCGGCACTCAGGGATTCGCCTTCCTGGAAAGCCCCGGCATTTCCTATGACAATTTCGATAATGACGATGATGGGCTGATTGACGAGGCCCGGGATAATCAGGCGGGGGCTTTTCTGACTGATCCGCTGGGCGGCATTGTGGATGTGCAAAAATTTCTGAGCTTCTATGGCTATAAGCTGGCGGATTTGAAGCCTCACTGGCAGGGTGATGAGGATCAGGACTGGCAGGACGGCGAAGATACCAATGGCAATGGCATTTACGATCCGGACGAATTTCCTGGGGATGACATCGGTCTTGATGGGGTAGCGCCAGGCGAGGAGAACTATTTTGGCCCGGATGCTGATGGCACCGAATGCAACCATCGGCCGGACAATGGGGATGGTTATGCCGAACCCAACTTCGGTTGGACCGATGTATCGGAGTCGGACATGCTGGGCTTGACGACGCTGCTGTTCGATCCCATTCCGCCCCATGTCGATCCCTATTATGCCTGGTTTCGCAATGACCAATCGATGTGGGAACGCATGACGAAAAAGGATTCGCTGGAATCGGGTGCCTCGAATATTGCCAATCTCGGCGAGCTGTTTTCATCGGCTATTTTCCCGTTGTACAAGGGACGAACCGAATTCATCTCGCTGGCCGAATTGCACTCGTACGATGAGCTGGCCGGGTTGACATCGATTCCGCCCTCAGCGCCGGCCCTCTTCACGCTTAAAAAGACAGTGCAGGTGATTTATGAGAAGGATTACCGCTTTGCGCAACCGCCACTCCTACCAAAATTGTCTGCTATTCCAGGTAATGGGTATGTCCAATTGATCTGGGATAATCGCTCTGACAAAAACACCCGCGAGACTATTCTCGACAATATCAATGACTTCGAGGGCTATAAAATCTATCGATCAACGGATAAAGATTTTCTAGATCCAATGATTATCACCGATGGTCTCGGCACGCCGCGGTTAAAGCAACCGGTGTTCCAATGCGACAAGAGGGATGGGAAAACCGGATTTGCCGATTTTGCGCTGCTGGATGGTATCGCCTTTAATTTGGGCGATGATACTGGTTTAGCCCATTCCTGGATCGATAACACGGTGCAGAATGGCCGCACGTATTACTATGCCGTGGTGGCGTATGATTATGGGATCGAGCCGGGCGTGTTGCGTGGCTCGGCGGTAATTGCCCAGGATAAGAGCTATGGTATTATGCCCAGCGAGAACAATGTGGTCGTGCGAACGGATGAATTTGAAAATATCGTTTATATCGGCCAGAATGTGGCGATTGTTACGCCAGGGACACCCGCTGCGGGGCAAACCTATGATACCAGCTTCGATCTGGTTTCGACCGAAGAGGCTGCCGCTACGATTGTTCCACAAGTGGTCTCACCCGATCATTTGAAAAAAGGGCATCAATACAAGATCAAATTCATGACCTTCGGTATCGACTCACTAAGCCTGTATCCGCGACGCTGGCAATATCAGATCATCAATAACGGCTTGCAAGTGTTCGATGTGACTGAGGGTAATCATCTGGTGCTCCAGGATGTAGTCGAGATGCAATCGAAACGACCGGAAAATTTTAACACGGTATTGGAGTTCTTTGATGGGCCTGGTGCCAATGACTATTATCAGCTGGCTTTCACTGCCCCTCGCGTGACCGATGTGTTCGATGGTGTTCGGCTGCAATTGCAAATGAAAACGAAGACTGCGGGCTTTGATTCGCTGCATTCGGGCTGGATGCCGGGGAACTCGCCGATCATCGTGCGCCTGACCAAATATGCGGCCAAATTTTATCCGTTTGATTACAATATTGTATTCTCAGACCGCGTCATCTTCACAGGCATCACATCGGATCGCTCGGATGGCTTTTACGACGCTGATGGCAAAAACTACAAAAAAGCCGACATGCTTTTTAATCAGGAATTCAAATTCAGAGTGGAAAATCTGAGCAATCTCGATTCGCTCGGCAACCCGGAGCTGATGGACATGGTGGTGCTGGATGTGAACAAAAACAAAACGTTCGATCTCTTTCAGGATTTGATATTTGTGGGCCGGACCACCAACGGGCGCTGGGAGTTTACGATATTCACCATTGATTTTTCCTCACTGGCCAGTGAGGCCCAACTGCCCAAAGCCAATGACGTTTACAGTCTGCGGTTTTTTAGGCCATTCACTGCCAAGGATTCGGTGTTATTTAGCATTCGCAGTGATAAAGTGACGGATGATCAATTATTGAAACAGACCATGCGCGACATTCGAGTGGTCCCCAATCCATATATTGCGACCAATGTGATGGAAGGGTCTGTGGTCAACAAATATTTGAATCAGGATCGGCGGCTGATGTTTACCAATTTGCCAGCCCAATGCACCGTGAAGATCTACACCGTGTCCGGTGTGTTGGTGAGAAAATTGCACTTTCCTGAGGATGGCTTGACCAGCTACGGTGGCTTTGGTGATGCTGCTAGCGGGATTTTGCATTGGGACATGCTGTCCAGCGAGGGATTGGAAATAGCGGCCGGCATGTATATCTATCACGTTAAAGATGACCGGACGGGAGAGGAAAAGGTTGGCAAATTTGGGGTTATCAAATAATTTCGCCTCATGACATTGCCGGCAATGCATCATGCCGGCAGGCCAAAATCGGTTGCGGCATATTGCCGAAAAGCTTTGCGATGAAGGTGACACCGCAACAAAAAAATCGAAGGTTGGTTACAACGATTTTAGCGAAAGGATCCAATCATGTTCACTCGAAAGCTCTTATATATGCTGGTTCTCTTGCTAATTGTCGGTCAGGGAATTGGGTATGGCCAGCGACCCTATCGGTTGGGCACTACAGCGGGCAGCTTCCTCGAGATTGGCGTGGGCAGCATTGGCGTAGGCCGGGGCGATGCCTATACCGCTGCTGTAAATGATCTCACTGCGATTTATTGGAATCCCGCGGGCCTGGCCAACATGGAGAAAAATCAGGCGCTGTTCTCATATCAAACCTGGGTCGCGGATATCAACAATTTTTTTGCCGGTATCGGTCTCGTTGTGCCCCAGATCGGCTCGGTGGGGTTGAGCATCAGCGGCCTCGATTATGGTAACATTGAGGTGACGAACATGGACTATCAGAATGGCACCGGTGAAATGTATAATGCATACGACTACGCCATCAGTCTGTGTTATGCCCGCAGCCTGGCGACCTGGTTTTCTTTTGGTGCCGCCGCAAAATATATTACTTCAAAGATCTGGCATACTCAGGCCAGCGCCTTTGCTCTGGATTTGGGCGTGCAGGTGCAGACTCATTTTTTTTCAACGACCGGTCGTCGTGAGGATGGAATGAAATTGGGCATGAGTATTTCTAACTATGGCACCAAAATGCGTTTCGATGGGGATGATTTGCTATTTCCGGTGGATATCGATCCTGGCGCGACTGGTAATTATCAAAATGCCCAGGGCAAGCACAATACGAAAGGATGGGAACTGCCGCTGGTGTTTCGGGTGGGCGTTGCCGTCGATCCTGTGGTTGCATCTCGGATGCGCTTGACCATTTCTGCCGATGCGCTCCATCCCAACAACATGTCTGAATTGGTAAATTTGGGCCTGCAGTACCAGTTCACCTCGCCTGGCTTTGGTGACTTTTTTCTGCGATCGGGCTATAAGGCACTGTTTGTTCACAATTCGCAATACGGTTTCACCTTTGGTGGCGGTGTCAAATGGTGGATCGCCGCCGGCAATGCGTTGAATGTCGACTATGCTTTTTATTCGCTTGGCGAGTTGGGAAATGTGCATTGCACCACGATTGGTTTCTCGTTTTGAATGTTTTGGTGCTGCCTGCGAAGCGCTGATTAATGAATGCATGGGGTAAAAGAAATTTTAATTTTTCATGTCGTTAACATCCACTTTATGCTCATAAATTCATCAGTTTAATTGGCGTATAAAAGGGCTATATGAAAGAACTCTCAACCATTCAAGCATAAATAGAAGGAGCATCTGATGAAGCGACTCGCTATTTTGTTTGGCCTTGTTACTTTGATGTTGGGTTTCGGCTCATGCATGAGAGATCATGACGTTGTCGATCCAATGGAAAACACCGATTATCGGCAGTTGGGGATTATCATCAATAAATCATTTTATCATCCATTTGGCATAGATACCCTGTTCATCAATACGGGCGATTCGCTCGAGCTAGCGGTGAGTACGTTGTTGTTGCATCCGCCAAAGTACCGCTGGCAATCCAATAATGAACAGATACTGGCTATCCTTCCTGATCCGGCGAGGGATTCTTTAGCATTGGCCATTGCCATTGGCGACAGCGGTAGCGCCACGTCGTTCACGATTTATGATCAGGGGAATGAAGTGACCAAAACCGTGGCGGTCAGAATAATGAAATACTGGGCGGACCCATTGATATTTCAATTCATGGGCGAATTTCAGCGACACTATTACTATATTTCGCGGCATAAAAAAACCTGGCTTGAAGGCAAGGAACAGTGCGAGAATAGCGGTGGTCATCTATTGACCATAACCAGCGAGGATGAAAATCGTTTTATCAGCAATTCGCCGCTGCGAATCAACGAGGATGTGTGGATTGGTCTAACGTATTTGTTCGGGAATGATAAAGTGGATCATTGGATTACTGGCGAGCCGCTGGTTTACAAGAACTTCGTTGGCGCCTACACCGGCACAGATCCCGGCATATTTGCTGAATATTATTTTTTTATGAATCCCGAGGGCAAATGGAATCAATGGCACGAGAAAATTAATCGATATATATTGGAGATGGAGTAATTGTCTATATTCTATTCATTCGAATTGCTCGAATTTTTCATAATGAAAATATTTTTGGAGGATTAGATTTTTTCCTTGACAATAAAGAATAAATGTCCTATCATATTATGTCTTTTTAGAGTGCTGTTACCGCTGTTTTAAATTCACCATCCAACCACTACGTCTCAACAGGAGGAATTATGAACCGAAGCTCCAAGTTTGCTCTCAGCCTGGTGCTTATTCTGGCGCTGGCATCATTTATGATTTGGATGAGCTGCGAAAAGGGTGTGAAGTCACCAGTTGAACCGACGGGACAACAGCCGATTCAGCTTAACAAAGCACATCCCCAAATTCAGGCGACAATGGTTATTCAGGAGACCCATACGCCTGACCTGATGTCGAATCCTGAAGTCGTTGGTACTGCCGTTACTCTTACTGCCGACGGGAAACCAGCGATCATGGTGATGACCAAGACGGACAAATTAAAACTCGGTAAGGATCTCCCGGAAATGATCGAGGGAGTTCCAGTGGTTATTGAGGTGACTGGTGTGATTCGGCCCATGAAAGTCCCCAGTAGTACCGTGAGCCATACGGCGAAACAAACTCCGCCGATTCAATTGGGAACGTCAGGCGGCTGGCGCTATGATCTGGCCAACGGCTATTGCTGTGGTGGAACGCTGGGCTCATTGATCACCAAAGCCGGGAAAAAATACATTCTCAGCAATTACCACGTCTTTGAATCCGATATCGTGCTCGGCGGCAACAATCGAGTCGCCCAGACCGGCGATCCGATTATTCAGCCAGGACTGATCGATGTAAGCTGCAGTGCGGCTAATGCCCAGGACGTGGCGACGCTGGTGAAATCAAGCAGTCTACCCAATTCCAATGTGGATGCGTCTATTGCGGAAATTATTTCAGGCATGGTGCGAGACGACGGCGCTATTCTTGAAATTGGAACGCTATCTTCGCAGACTGTTGCCGCCGCTATCAATCAGAAAGTCAAAAAAAGCGGACGGACTACCGGTTTGACCCGAAGCACTATCTCGGCGCTGAATGCTACGGTAAGCGTTGCCTATGAAAATGAATGTGCTGGCGGCGCTGCATTCACTAAAACGTTTACAGGGCAGATCGTGGTCGCTAACAAAGCCAGCAAATTCCTGGCAAGTGGTGACTCGGGGTCATTGATGGTGGAGGACATTAGCACCAATCCGCGTGCTATTGGCTTGTTGTTTGCGGGAAGTAGCTCAACCGCTATTGCCAACCCGATCAACGAAGTGCTATCATTCTTCGGAGCGACCATGGTTGGAAATTAATTGTCGATGAAAATATTGGTAAACTGCAAAAACGTCCACGATCGAAAAAGTGGACGTTTTTTTTTATCGGATAGATATCTTCCCCCGAAATGAAATCCCCTGAAGCGAATGCTATTTTTAGCCATTCAAGATGCTGGTGTTGCCTGAGACAATCTACTGCTGCAATCCTTTTTAGAAAACCAATCAACTTAATTTCTGATTAGCCTAACTATTTGGTCCCTTAATCATTTGATTGCTCAATTGCCCATTCCAAGCTACCCGATTCCTCGGTTGCAATTCGTCAGTTACCCAGTAACCAGATCACCAACTCACCCCGATATCTCCAAAAAACCGATGCAGTTCTTTGCGCTCGCTGAAATTGATTTCTTCGGACCAGACATCCACCGGATTGCGATCGTCGGTAAGAATCTGGGAGCTGGATGTCTTTGGTACGAAGCGATTGTCCCAGGCATGGTTTCGCTGCACGACCTTCCAGTGTTCATAGGGGTCGATATCGACATAGTCAACTGGTTTGCCCAGATATTCATCGGGAAATTGCAATGATCTGTTGGCCGCAATCAGGATCACATTGCCCAGCACATTAGGGGGCTCGTGCAATGGCAGGGCAATGACTTCATGGAACAGCGATTTCAAGGTGGCAGCAACCGCCTGCACCAGTTTGCTCTCCCAACCGATGCTTTGCACGTTGATCGCAAAGACACCATTGGGTTGAAGATGCTGCTGAACGAGTTCAAAGAACTGTTTTGTGACCAGATGAAATGGTATCGAACCGCTACCAAACGCATCCATAATAATCAGGTCGTACTTCTCATGATGCGACCGAAGAAATTGGCGGCCATCTGCGTGAAAGACCTGGCAATCCCCTTTCCGAAAACCAAAATATTGCGTGGCAATTTTGGTTACCACAGGATCGATCTCAACGGCAGCTACTTTCCAGCCGGCCATGGAGTAGGAATTGGCGATGGAGCCACCACCCAGGCCGATGAGTAACAGGCTCCCCGTATGATCGAAAAAGTATTGGTTGATATCCATGACTACAACATAACCATGCTGAGGCTCCCAAAATAGGGTGGGATTAACAATGGAATGAATCGCCCCATCGATCAAAAGATAGCGGATGTTATCTTTCTCCACTACGCGGATTTCGCCATACGCGCTCTGGTTAATGCAAAGCAATCCGCGCTCTGGCTGGGGCTTTTCAGCAAAGGCTGTCCATGAAAGGAATGTTAACAGAACGAATGCAATTATTGCGCCGATGGAAAGTAGTTTTGATTTTCTTCTCCAAATTATCAATAGAGCCGCTGATAGCAATAGGAGCAGGCCGATGAACAGCGTCAATCGCTGGATTCCGAAATTAGGTATGAGCCAGAATCCGGTCCCCAGGGCCGCCAGCACACTGGCGAGGGTCGAGACCGCATAAAGATTGCCTGCGCTGCGTCCCACCTTATTTAAATCAGCGGTTTTAATCTTGATGGCATACGGGCTGATCATGCCCAATAATGTGAGCGGTGGGAAAAATAGAATTGCCGCAGCAACCAGCACCGAAAGCCGCAAACCCAGCGGCTCGATTAGCACCAGCACGAATTTGATAATGATTGGGATAATCAATAGCCAGACACCAGCACCGCCGAGCATCAGGCTGAGTCGTTCCAGCTTGGCGCCCCTGTCAGCCCACCAACCTCCGATGAAATAGCCGATGCTCAAGGCTGCTAACGTCACCGTAATTAATGCCGACCAGAGAAAAATGCTAACACCATAGAAAGGGCCCAGGATACGAGTGCCGAGAATTTCGAGGGCTAAAATCGAAGCGCCGGATACCGATACAATTAGGTAAAGTAGTGAATTTTTCATGATAATGTTTTCCCAACATTTGTTATATTGTGATTAATCAGGAGACTGATGAGATGACTGTTACTTAGAAACTATTAACTCTGAGCTAGCTAAAGTCAAGGACTCACTTGGAATCAACATTTGTCTTTTTTATGCGCCGATATATCCAGAGACTTAATGCCATGATAATTATTCCCATCATAAATTTGAATTGATAACGCTGAATATCGCCCAGCAATGCCGCCAGTGCTTGCCCAAACATATATCCTCCAGAAGCGTAAATAGCAGCCCATAAAAGTGAGCTAAAGATATTGAGCAGGCAAAAGCGGTGGATTTCTATTTTACTGGTCCCGATGGCAAATGCAGCAATCATCCGCATGCCGTACAAAAATCGAAAGCCTAGAATAGCATAGTTCTGATAACGCTGCAAATATCGATGGATACGATCAATCTGATTCTTCCAATTGAGCCGTTTGGCTAATAAATTCTGCCCATAGCATCTCCCCAGAAAGAATAGGGAATGATCCGTTAGAG
Organism: Candidatus Zhuqueibacterota bacterium; assembly: GCA_034505795.1. Classification (GTDB taxonomy): domain Bacteria; phylum Zhuqueibacterota; class Zhuqueibacteria; order Thermofontimicrobiales; family Thermofontimicrobiaceae; genus Thermofontimicrobium_A. The sequence continues at coordinate 1,697 of JAPDQM010000107.1, read as the reverse complement.
TTGTTCCCAGGAAAGCGATCAATATGACCAAATACCAATGTAAATAGCCCCGAGCGGCAGCGAAACCGGCAAGCACGACAACGGTTTCTCCTTCGACTATTGTTCCGACAAAAAGTGCAAGATAACCATATTGTTCGATGAACAGCTCAGGCGGCATTCTATGGTTCCAATTGGTTCGAATGCTGGTCGCCCGATCGGGACCAGCCAGAATTAAAAAAATATTTCAGCGCAAATTCGATCGAATTAATTCGAATCTGTTTTAGCGTGTGTGTCATAAACCCGCCAGAATGGCCGCTCGGCTTCCCAGTTTTTCAGGACCTCTGGCGTTGGCCGAACGACTACAGCGTTACATTCGGCAGTAACCGTACCATCAGGAAGGTGCAGTTCTGCCGCCACTTTTCGGCTGCGATTACCCTCGCTAACCAGCCAACCGACGGCTTTGAGTGGGGTATTCGTTGGAGTGAAATTGCGATAGGTGATTTCCAGTTTTAGAGTGACAAAGAGATTATCAAAATTGCCATCAAGCATTACGGCTCGGCCTGCGGTCTCATCCAAAATCGCCGCCACAATTCCGCCATGCACAATTCCTGGATAGCCATTGAAATGCTCGGGAACAGTCACCGTCCCCTCGACCTGATTCGTTGCTGGATTGTTGTACCATTCCATTTTTAAGCCAAGTTCATTCTGTTTGCCGCACATGAAGCAGGTGCGCGACGAGGGTTGTTTGATCTTTTGAGTCTCCAAATTCGCCTCCGATTTATCAAATCTTCCTGATAATAATCTTAATCTGAACGATAGAAAAACTATTTGAAATGGAAAAAGTTTCTGCTATCCTTTGAACGGTGAGATAATTGTGGAGTAACAATGGGAGCGTATATCTGAAGAATGAGCCAAAGAAATTACAGAATGATGAGAATAATGGGGCGTAACGCTTGCCATTATTCTCATCATCCAATTTTATATATTCAGCAGATTATTGGCAACTGTATAAATTCCCTCTCAGCGTCTTTTATCCAACTTTCATTCACTTGATGAAAATCAGCTTTCCCGTTGCCCTGAAAATTATTTGCTCTTCAGACCGCACATTCATTTGACAAAAATACACGCCACTGCTCATGTTATTTTCGTGGCCATTTTTTCCATCCCACACCACATGATGACAACCGGCTTCTTTTTTCGTATCCACCAGCGTTCGGATTTCTCGTCCCATAAGGTCAAATATCTTGAGGGTAATGTAAGCCGGCAGCGGCAAATCGTACTGAATCGTGGTTGAAGGATTAAAAGGATTGGGATAATTCGGGCTCAGGGCGAATTCCTTTGGTAACTGCATCTGAGGGTTTGCCTCAACCTTTGTAGCAACCGGGGCACTGAATTCGGAGGTGTTTCCGCTAGTATCTATTGCCGTTGCTGTGATAAATGGCAATGGCGCCGCTCCCGATAACGCCAGAACAAAATTTCCAACAGCATCCGCGACGGTTGAGCCCAGATAGATGTGTCCCTGGCTGTTTTCATCGGCATAGATTTCAACCGTCTGTCCTGGACCAGCCGAGCCAGTTATCTGGGCAGCCGTCACTGATTGAATGGTTGGCGGAGCGAGTTCCGTGTTGCCGCCATACAAATTTTTAATTCCAGGACCAGCGTTTTGAGATATTGCGTTGCGGGTAGTACGATTCCGGATGGCGGCTGTCCCCAGAACC
>JAPDQM010000106.1:0-13445 GCA_034505795.1 Candidatus Zhuqueibacterota bacterium | reverse complement strand
TTTTCTTTAGCGTCAATTGCTCCGCGTGTTCCCTGGAAATTCCTCTTTGGAGGCAACTTTATCATCTGCCTGAACGTGAGTTTAAAATATTGGGAATTTGTCGGGATGATCTGGAAAAAACCTCAGCTCATGCTAAAAAATATGAGCTGCCATTTACCATTGGAATTGATGCGGATCGGAAAATATTTGAAAAGTATAATGTCAGGACGATCCCTCAAAAAATTTTTCTGGATCGTAATGGCATCATTCGCTATGTCGAACGCGGCACAAATTTAAGCTTGCTGAAGAGCGGTCAACTGCTGGATCTTTGGAAAACCAATTTGATCGATAAAAACAGAGAAATGGAAAAATGATAATTAAAAAGATTGGAACCTTTCTTTTCCTGGGACTTAATCTTGTTTATTTACTTTACCTAGTCAAGCCATTTCATATCAGAGAGGAGTTAGTTCCAGGCTATTATATTCTCACCGAAGAACATCTTGAACAGATAACACAAAAGATGATTCCTGAAACGGTTCATTTACAGGATGTAACTTTCAATTATAAGCATCACAACGAAGCGAGTGATAAGAGAGTTTATGAGGTAACAAATAAAAATGGAGCAGTGATGAGCCATCTGTTCTTAATTTATAAAGACATTGAATGCGTAACTTGTGAAGATGTTTTGTATGCGATGTTGATAAACAATCGCGCCCAAATCATGCACATCTTCCCTCTAAAAAAGATAACGATGGAAGGGAAGGACGTGTTGCGAGATGATTTTTATGCGCGATTTAACAAAGCTGGATTCGTCGATAAATCGATCACTCTGGCTTATCTGGAATCCGTCACCGGCGCCACGCCGACTAGTAAAAAAATCTATGAGGGCATCATTGAATCTTTAATCTTGCTCTCCGGAGATTAGTGCTATGAAAAGTAAAGTTCTCATTTTTATCATTAGTTTGATTTTATTGACTCCTATACTTCGTGTTCGCTCCCAAGATATATCACTCGATAAAAAATTAAACCGTGAAAAACCTATTGATCTAGCGGCTGGAATTTTAGCAGTTAATAATATTGATATCAATTTTTATAACAATGGAAATTTTATCTCAGACCTAGAAATTGATGCGCTTTTTTCCAGTCTGGTTTATAAAAAAACGATTCGTTGTATTTCAGAATTGGCGATATGGATCGGCATTCCAGAGGGAGAATGGACTCCAAAAATCTGGAGCCAGGAAAAATCCGACTCGATTAACTTGGGACCTACGGTATCGGGCAGCTATTTTTATTCTTTTTTCCCTTCAGAAACGGATTGGGGACCGGTTCGAGGCTCGAGGAGCCGCTATTTCTCTGGCGATTTATTATTGAGTGATCTATACAAAATTTCTGCTGAAAAAGATTTACCGCTCTTAGCGAATAGTCATTACTCATTGACTTGGCCCGAGAATATTTATGGTGAGCGAGTGTGGCCCGGCAAATGGGCAATCGATTCGGAAACAGGTCAGGCTATTTCTGGTCAATTCCGCGCGGATCAGGAGGTTCTGTTTAGCTTTACTGATGTTGGCTATGCTGATCGAATTTATCCGGAATATTATTCTTATTTGAATTTTTTATCAGGACCACTGCGCGGCTATGATATCGGTATTAAAGCTGAAGGCACTGCATCAGCATTTAACGAAAGTTATGCTCGCGATTTCATCATTATTGAACTAAATTTGATAAATGTAAGTGGTTGGAATTACTCCGATGTCTATATCGGCATATACTTCTATCCCATTTATTCAATTATTGGCGAAGAAAGGGGCAAAGAATTATGGCGTAATAAATGCAATCATCATTTTAGCTATATCACGACCGAGTTTGAACCTGAATTGGCAAGAAATTATGCTTTTAATATGTCATATTATTCGTTAGATATTCCCAATCCACTGCCGCAGACTATCCCCTCCGATGTGATCCTGCCGACAGTTGGGATTAAATTATTAGAAACGCCAATTGCAAAAACGCTTGACGGCAAAGACAACAATATTGATGGCAAAATTAATGAAGTAAGGGCAGAACAATTGGGCTTGACCGATTGGCACTGGCTTAATAATAGAATTATTATGCAAGGTGGTTATATTGTTGATTGGCCATTAAAACGTGGGGAATTGATGCAGTATAAAATTATGAGTGGCGATACCAGCAATTTGTTGCCGGTCGAACAGGATTACTTTTTTTATCCCAAATCAGGCGCGCTCGATCCTCATTTTGATCGATTAGAGGAGGATGATCTGGCGAATATGGGTTTTTGGGATACCCAAATTCTCATGTCCTCCGGTCCCTTTGATTGGCCTTCGGGTGATACGGTGAAATTTGCCTTTGCCGTTGTATTTGGTGACAACCTGTCCGATCTAAAAACCAACTGCCGCATCGCGCAAACCATGTACGACAATAATTATCGCCGCATGGGACCACCCACGCCGCCCACGGTGACCGCGGTGCCGGGCGATAAAACCGTAACGCTCTATTGGGATAATGCGGCTGAAAAGGATGTTGATTTTCTCACCGGCTATAACGATTTCGAAGGCTATCGCATCTATCGCACCTCAGTTGACCCAACGCTGAACCAATGGGGCGAACGGATTCTCGATGGAGCGGGCAAATTAATCAGTTTCGTACCGGTCGCTCAGTTCGATCTCCCCAATAAAATCCAGGGATTGGATCCCCAATACCCGCATCTGCAATTGGGCACTGATTCTGGCTTGCGTCATGCCTGGACCGATACCTCGGTTAAAAATGGTGTGACGTATTGGTATGCGGTCTGCGCCTACGACCAGGGTATCCGAGCCAATGACAAGCAACGCAATCCCAACGGCTGGCCTGACTTTCGCTCGCTGGAGAATTCCCGGGGCGTGGATCCGCAATTGAGCCGCAATCTGGTATGGGTGGTTCCCGGCGCTGCTCCGTCGAATTATCAGCCTGCAGGATTTGCGTTGCTGCCGCTGCCCGGCACCCGGGGCAATGGTCGTATCGTGGCGGAATTGATCGATCCTGCGGTAATTACCGGGCATACCTACACCATCAGTTTCGATGACACCAGCAGCATCAAACTAAGCTATAGTGTGAAAGATGAAGTCACGGATCAATTTATCTTGGAGCAAATTACGCAGGTCTCTGGCGAGGAAGGACCAGTATTCGACGGCGTGAAATTGCAGGTGAAAACATACGAAAGAGCCGAACTGCTGCCCGATTCCAGCGGCTGGTTTCGCTGGCCGACCGGGGATACTTCAACATGCAATTATAGCATTAAGGCCAGCTCGACCGTGACGCCGCCGGAATTGTATAATTATGAGATTCGGTTTACGACAGCAGGCGACACCAGCTTTGCGCTGCGCAAACGAGCGCCGTTCCAGATCTGGAATGTGACCACACATCAGCCGGTAGATTGGGAAATTTTTACCAATTCGCCCAGCGATAACACCGATTCATTGAAAGCAGTATGGTCGTCGGGCGATGTGATTTCGGTGCGAGAAAAGATTGCGGGCGCTTGGAAATTTCCCTGGCAGATTATCCTGACCCGCAATCCCACCCCGGTTTATACGGAGCGGGACACGATCATCGATGGCTACCACGAGATCGCCATTGACACGATGATTGTGGATAATCCGCCGAAGCTGGGTGATGCCGCCCGCATCGTATGCACCAAGCCGTTCCACTCCGGCGATCGGTTCTGCCTGCAAACGCAACGAGTCGGATCCCGATTGGCAACGAAAGATGATCTGTCCCAGGTAAAAGTCGTGCCTAATCCGTATCTGGTCTCGGCTGGCTGGGAGCTTCATGGCGAGGATCACCGGCTTGCGTTCATTCATTTGCCCGCCAAATGCGAGATCATTATTTTCAATGTCACTGGTGAAGTGGTAGCAATTCTCAAGCATGACGATTTGCATTCAGGAACAACTTTCTGGAACTTGCAGAGCCATGAGGGCATGGAGGCGGCATCGGGCTTGTATCTCTACGTGGTGAAAACGCCGGAGGGGAAGAAGAAGGATGGCAAGTTTGTGGTGATTCGGTGAAGTGGGGAGACTGGAGGGCTGGAGTATTGGAATTTTGGAGTACTGGAGCATTGGAGGAATGACTCGAACCATTTATTGCATTAGTATTCCATTACTTCGCCAATCCAACACTCCCATTGAATCATTCAAAAATAAAAAAGTGCCATTTGGAGAAGCCATGAAAAAATTAATTTATATAATTTTAATTTCGGCGTTGCTGCTCCTGCTATTGTGCCACAAGCAAAGCCCCACAGAGCCGCCGAACGATAATATTCATCCACAAGTGGATATTCCCTGGCCCAGTCTGGCGAATAGTCCCTGGCCAATTGCGCATGGGGATGTGCAGTGTACCGGAAGAAGCAAATATCAAGGACCAAGAGAAGGAAAAGTGTGTTGGACATTTACCGAAGGTGGTATGCAAGAAGTAAATAGCTCTCCGGTAATTGGTGAAGATGGTACTATCTATTTTACTGATCGGCGTCATTTATATGCGGTGAATCCCGATGGATCACTAAAATGGAAATTTACTCCGGGCAGGAATATTCAAGCTAGTCCGATGCTCGGTCGCGGAGAGGTGATCTATCTGGGAACAGGAAACCTGGTGACAGATCCTTTATATACCAGTGGCTGTTACTATGCACTTAACTCAGATGGCAAGATTATATGGGAATTTCACACGTCGGCATTTATTACCAATTATAGTGACGCGATTGGTTTGGATGGTACTATTTATTTTGCAGATACCCGGGGGACATTGTATGCCTTGAACTCAAGTGGTACATTGAAGTGGTCTACTCGTGGTCTGGGGGGATTAAAGGGAGGAGAATACATGTCTATCGCCATATCTCCCGACGGCTTAATTTTATATGCCTTTGGTGAAGACAGCACACTTAATGCGATTGATGCCCAGAGCTCTCAATTAATCTGGAAATATCATATCGGCTCTGATATTTATTCGTCACCTTTGGTAGATTGTGAGGGGAATATTTATTTCTACGCCCGTGAAATGGACCAAAACGTAATTTGCTCGGTTAAACCGGATGGTCAACTCCTCTGGAAATACCAAGGAGAAGAAGCAATATCATTAGCTGCTGTCGTACATATGCATTTAGATAAAGATGGCAATATTTATTTTGTTAATAGTTATCAGATTTGCTCACTATCTCATGAGGGGAATCTGCGATGGGCTAAAAAACTTCCGGATGATTCAAACACTGATACACCTATCTTAGGTGATTGCGAAGGGAATATTTATATAACTTTTAGGTTTAGGATGGTGTTGTGCTTAGATCAGCAGGGAAACAAATTATTTGAATGTGAGATTCCCAAGCCCGCTAGAGGCTTATATAATGGTGCTATCTCTGATGATGGTCATTTATATATTTGTTCTGAAGCAAAATTAAGCTGTATTCAATAGGAGTGTATTATGTATTACTTAATAAATTCCCCAATAAAAAACTTTCTTTTAGCTGTTATTGTTTTATTATCAATAATGCTAAATTCGTCAAGTGTATTTTCACAACGGATGGTGATGGGGGAAATAAATTTTGAAGCAGTTGGAATTGGGAGCAATGACAGATGGTCTGCCGATTTCACAGCCCAGAGTGGTGAATTGAGATGGTGGAATGATTATAAAATTAGCACTTTGTATGGCTCAGGTGATGCCGGGAGTACAACAGGGAATCAACGAATTTCACCCGGAATTGATGCACCTAATAGTTATGATTTAAGTGGTCCTGTTGTTGCCTATGGCATCTATGATTTCACATTTCATTTTCCTCAGCCTCTTGGCGACAAAGGATTTACTTTGGATTTACGAGATGCCAACTGGTCCTATGAGGGAATGGCTGATATCTACATCAGGTGGAATAGTAACACTAATGAATTTCAATATTATAATTCACTGACAGAGCCTTACTGGGCAACTTTAGGGAATTCGGGCAGTTCTCATTGTATTTGGGATTTGTTTGACCAAGATACAAATCAAGAAGTTTTCCAGCCAGCAGCGCCTAGTGACTTTTGCTGCACTAATTTGAACCAGATAGGATACTGCCCTGATTTTGAATGGAATTTTCCCTATCAACCTCTATTTTACCAGGATTATCCCGATAATTTCACCTATAATATCTATCGAAAAGCAAATCAGGGGAAATTCTTATGTGTTGTCTCTGATTTGGGATTTCCGCCAGCAACTGATCCATTGTATTGGACCGATAATAAAATATCAATTGCTCCACAAAATCAAGGTATTAAATTTACCTACTATGTGAATGCGGAAACAGGAGACGCTCCAACGTCTCCGCCTTCAGCAACAATAAGTATTTGGGGCTATTATTTAGAAGAAAAGAACTCGCCAAAAGAGGAGTACGAAATTGTGACAGCTAATTATCAATCACAAAATTATTATCTAACAGCCTCACCGAATCCATTGAATCCGAGCACCACGATCAACTATAAATTGCCAACAGCATCGCATGCGACTTTGAAAATTTTCAATCTTCAGGGTGAAGTGGTGAAAAAGCTGGCCGACAGATATCACATAGCGAATCATTACCAGGTCGTCTGGAATGGAGAAAATGAAATCGGATAAAAAGTGGCGGCGGGCATTTATCTCTGCCAATTACAGACAGATAATTATAGTCAAATCAAACGGATTATTTTTATAAAGTAATGCGAAATACATTTCAAAAGAAGGATGGTAAGTTGGTGGTGATTCGGCGAAGTAGGGGACTGGAGTGCTGGATGATTGGAGTACTGGAGTATTGGAGGAATGACTCGAAACATTTATTGTATTAGTATTCCAAAACTCCATCAATCCAACACTCCATCACTTCACCCATCCGATTGAATTATGATATTGTCAGGATTCTTAAAAATCAATGCTAACAAAAATAGAATAGGTGTGCTATTTCTCAAAACATTGAAAAAATCGTCAAGCTGATTGTGATTGGCAGCATTGTCACGATCATGCTGGTTACCTGCGAAGAAAAAATTCCTGAAGGTCCGCCCAAAGTGCAGGTGATCGAGGCGGAATTGTATGTACCCTTAAACCGCAAGGTCTTTCCTCAGCCGACCAACTATGAGAACCGGTACAAGCGCCCGGCTGATCTGATGCAGGAGGACTGGGACTTTCTCACGGATTCGGACATCCGGTTCCGCATCAAAATAAACAATATTTTCGATGAGACCATCGATGGCTTGAAATGGCTCGATGTGACATTGAAGCTGTGGTCCACCAATTTTCCGGATATCAAACGAACTTTGACGTACAAAAACTTTCGGGAGGATTCGATCCTGATCGTGCTACACCCGGGGAAGTCGTATTATGTTTATACCGAGGATTCGCTCATCTGGGATCAGCGGGATGAGACCGGCAAGCTGATCCATAAAACCGACCGCTATCATACTTTTGGCGTGCGGTTAGATTCGCTATTCAATAAAGAAGGAAACAAATGGGAATTTTTTTGTGATACCACCTATTATGCGTGGGTCGACACAGTGAAGCAGTTTGATATTCCCATCAAATTAAAAGCGCAGGCAAAGGTGAAAATTTTTAAAAATTACGAACCCGTTGAGACCAATATTTATAGCTTTCAGATTTCCTACATTTTTCCACCAGGAATGACCGACGTCCATGAATGCCCAATTGAGGGGAATCCGTAACCCAGGAGTGATAGCAAATGAGAAATATACGCTTTTATATTATAATTATCTTATCGATTACGAGCGTCCCGTGCTGGGCAGGCACTGTTGGTTCCCTGGTTGGAAATGTTGTTGAGAAGGAAAATAAACGCCCATTGCCAGGCGCTAATATAGTGCTGGATGGCACGCAAATGGGCGCGGCGGCGGATCAAAACGGCAATTTTATCATTCATAATGTGCCGGCAGGTCTCTATACAGTGAAAGTCACCGTCATTGGCTACCGGATTCATATTCTGAAAAATGTCGAGGTGATTGCCGATCACAAGACAAGCCTCAATATTGAATTGCAGCAAGAAGCCATCCAGGGCGAGGTGGTGGAAGTGACCGCAGAGCGGCCGCTGATCCAGCCCGATGTAACAAGCAGCATTCATTTTGTTTCGAAGAAAAAGATCGATCAATTGCCGGTGACCTCATTTAAGGAAGTGATGGAATTGCAGCCGGGCGTTGCCAGCGGTGGGCACATTCGGGGCGGACGCGCGACGGAAGTTCTGTACCTCATCGATGGGATTCCGGTGCAGCAGGCAATGGCAGGCGGCTCTGCTGCGGATCTACCCAAAGGCGCATTGGAGGAGATCACGTTGCAGACCGGCGGCTTCAATGCGGAGTACGGCAATGCTATGTCCGGCATTCTCAACATTACCACGCCATCAGGAACTGAGCGGCATCGCTTCTGGGGCAGGGCCATCGATGACCGGATCGGCTTCGATGAATCCAATAAATGGCGCCAGTACGAGGCGTTTGCCTCGGGACCGATTTACCGGACAACTGTCAATTATTTTCTGGCATCGGATTTGACGCTGTCCGATACAAGATGGTGGCAGGATATGAAACCAGTATTCGGCTCGCCCATCGAGAAAAACATCAATTTTATTTCCAAACTAAATGTCAATTTTTCGCACAGCCTCCGGTTGATTCTGCAGGGCATCTATTCCTACAACCACCAATACCAGTACGAATATCGCTGGCGTTACAATTTGCAGGGACTGCCTCCCATCGAAAAGCAGTCCTATCGACTGAGCTCGGTGTTCACGCAAATGCTCTCGCCGAAGACTTTTTACACGCTGTCGTTGAGTCGCTTTCATGTCGATAACCAGATGGGCAAGGGCGATCCGGATCAGGTCGATCCGGAGCAGATCTTTCAATACGATCTACCCTGGTACTATTTCATTACTTCCGGTGATCGGCTTTGGTGGCAGAAATCAACAGAGCTGACTTATTACGGCAAGTTCGATTTCACCAGCCAGGTTTTCGATGTTTGCCAGGTGAAATTTGGTGGGGAAGGGCAGTATTACGATCTCTATAACGACATTGTGAAATATGAGCCGAAAAAGACATTCTGGGGACGCCCGATTCTCGATCAGCCACCGTACAATTTCAGCAGCCAGTACGGGTATCATCCCTGGCAGGGCGCGATCTATGGACAGACGAAAATCGACAATAAAATTTTTGTGATGAATCTCGGCTTGCGCTGGGATGTGTTCGATCCCCGGGCCCAGCGTCCCATTGTCGAATGGATTCCGGTTTCTGGCGAGGATTTTGAATCCCAGATCAAGGGCTTTGCTCCGGCATCGCGGAAATCCCAGCTCAGTCCCAGAATCGGCATTTCGTTCCCGATCCGGGAGAAGAATTTTTTCTATTTTAGCTTCGGGCATTTCTTTCAAATCCCGTTGTTCGACTATCTTTACACCGGATTGAATACATCGTATCTGAAAAAAGGCGTCAAATTATTGTACGGCAACCCGGATTTGAAACCAGAACATACCAAGGCGTATGAGTTCTCCTACAAGCACATTCTGGCGGAGGATTGGGTTGGGTCGGTGACTTACTTCAAGAAAGAGATTTTCGGGCTGGTGGACACGAAAACATTTCTCGCTTCGGACAGCAAAGCTGAGGATGATGGCTATTCCCAGTTTGTCAATCTGCCGGCAGCCAATTCATCCGGTGTGGAAGTGACGCTGGAGAAGCGATACAGCCATTTCATCTCCGGCAAATTGAGCTATACCTACATGATCGCCAAAGGCTATAGCGGCAATGCAGAGCAGGGGATGAATTTTTTCATGTGGGGATTTGAAGTGCCGAATAAGGAATATTACTTGAGTTGGGATCAGCGTCATACCATTGCCTCTGAATTATTTTTAGGCAATCCTGAGAAATATGGCATAAACATCATCTGGCGCTGGCATACGCCCCGGCCCTATACGTATTATCCATCGAGAAATGCGCTGGTGCCTGATTTGAAGGTGAAGATCGAGCCCAACAATGCCCGTATGTCTGCGGTCAGCTATCTCGATGTCAAAATGAGCCGCAGCTTCTGGCTGAAACAAAATATCGAAGCCACAGTGTACCTGGATTACCGCAACATTCTGGATAAATTCAATGTGCTTTGGGTAGCGTCCGATGGTAGGATCGGAGGCGAGCTGGGCGATCCTTCGGCCTGGGATATTGGGCGACGGGTGAATTTGGGGGTGAAGATCGAGTTTGGGACTAAATAAAATCTGACGGATAATCTTTCAACACGAAGCCACGAAGAAAGGCAAGGAACACAAAGAAACATATTTTTTTCATGTTCTTTGTGATTACTTTATGACTCTGTAAAGAGTATTTTTCAGCATTAATATAAAAATAATTATTGGAATTCATGCAAATGAGCAAGATGGTTATGAAAACAATACTCAGTTTGTTCGTCTGTTTGATAATAAATTTCCAGCTATTTTCTCAGCAGGAAGTGAGTCGGGTGGGTACATCCGCGGCGCAATTTTTGAAATTGGGGGTGGGTGCCAGAGCATGTGCGCTGGGGGAAGCAATGGTCGCCACAGCCGGTGATGTCACCAATCTCTATTGGAATCCCGCCGGCATCGCATCTATCAACAAAAAATCGTTGACAGTTTCCCGAAATGAGCTTTACACCGGGCTATCCTACAACTTTGCTGGCTTTGTTCTGCCAATTGATAATAGCAGCGCACTTGGAGCGCAACTGCTCTACCTGGATTCCGGTGAAATGGAAGTCACCACGATTGTCCAACCTGAGGGAACCGGAGAATCGTTCGCCTGGCAATCATTCTGCTGTGGTGTCAGTTACAGCCGATTTGTGACGGATCGCTTGCAACTCGGCGGTACGATAAAATATGTTCGGGAAGGCTCGTATGGTCTAAAGGCACATACGATGGCGCTGGATGTCGGCTCGTTATTGGAAACCGGAATTCTGGGATTCAGGCTGGGCCTGGCGATCAGCAATGTGGGCGGAGAAATGCGCTTTAGCAGTCCTCCGGCGCAATTTCCATCGAACTACTATGGCAATGAAGATATTCTGGTCACAAAGGCGAAATTGGCTACTCAATCCTTTCCATTGCCGTTGACATTTCGCCTTGGCGCGGCCACGGAATTGATCGGAAAAAATGGACAGTTGACCAATTCTGATGTGCATCGAATGACGTTTAGCATCGAAGCGAGCGATCCCAATGATGCTTTTCTCAGTTCTAATTTTGGGATCGAGTACGAATGGCATGACTTGCTATCGCTGCGGGCAGGCTATCGCGGATTGGCAATCGAAAACGATCCGATTCGGGAGTATCGAACTTCGAGCTATGCATTGGGGCTGGGATTGCATTATGTGGTAAAGCTGTTTGCGATTCAATTTGATTACGCGTTTGCCGACTTCCGAATATTGGGCGGCGCGCATCATTTTACGTTGGGGGTGTGCTTTTGAGTTTTTCAGTGAAGACTCATGGCATTGAAAAGTTCACAACTTGTTTGTCACGAAACCAAAAAGCTCTATGTGAAATCGATTGTTTTAGAAGAAGCTGGCTTTTTTATGCCTTGATAAAATCGTAAAAACCTGAGATGGGCATAAATGTAACCACCTTTGAATTGAGTATATCTTCTAAGTCTATTGACCGTAGCATTACAAATTGTTATGCCTTGCTAACGGAGTAGAAATTTACCTTGAAGGCCTACAACTTAATAGGCAAACTGGTGAGGACGATGGTAAATAGCAATCAATCCTCGGAATATCATTGAGTGCTATTGAACTGCGATGTTAAAGAGAGGCAGGCAATTATAAAGAGTCCGTGAGACTTATCTATCTAAATAAATTTAAACGCAAACACCGATAAATGATGAACTGGTTTGGCTTTGCTTGTTCAAGCTGGGTGCTTTTTATCATTCAGCAGAATAAATTAAACTTTATTTTCCCATCAATTTTACCAAACCCAAACTCAGCTCTGGCACATAGGTGATCACCAGCAAGGCGATAATCAGAATCAACAAAAACGGCAGCGAAGCGCGATAAAGCTGGAGGATCGGCTTTTCAAATCGAAAGCTGGAGATGAACAAGTTCAATCCCACAGGCGGTGTCAGGTAGCCGATTTCCAGATTGGTCAAAAAGATCACGCCCAGGTGGATCGGATCGACGCCGAACGCCCTGGCAATGGGGACGATGAGCGGCACGACCACGATGATGGCTGAAAAAATGTCCATCATGCAGCCGACAATGAGTAACAAAATATTCAACATGATCAGAAAGACAATTTTGCTGCTGATGAAGGTCTGCATGAAATTCAAAATCTTCATTGGAACTTGTTCATCGATGAGATAATTGGTGAGCCCCAATGCGGTGCCCAAAATAACCAGAATGCCACCGACCAGCACCATGCTCTCTTTGATAATTTTCGGAATGTCTTTGAACAATTTCAAGTCTTGATAGACGAAGACCTCGACGATCAGCGCATAAAAAGCTGTGATGGCTGCGGCTTCTGTAGCTGTAAAAAATCCACCATAAATGCCGCCGATGATGATAAACGGCAAGGGAATTTCCCAGATCGCGTCTTTTAGCGCCAGCCAGAGATTGCTCCAATTGAACCGCGTCACGGGCACGGCAGCTTTTTTGCCCTTCTGAGTGCTATAAATCGATAGCAGGATAATCAACAAAAACCCTGGGATAATTCCTGCCAGAAATAATTGGTCGACGCTGATTTTGGCCACTACGGCGTAGAGGATGATGGGCAAACTGGGCGGGAATAGCAGGCCCAGGCTGCCCGATGAGGTGATCAAGCCCAATGAAAATTTTTCGGGATAGCCCTCTTTGAGCAGCATGGGATAGAGCAGTCCGCCGATGGCTACGATCGTCACACCTGATGCGCCAGTGAATGCCGTGAAAAAGGCGCAGGTCACCAACACCACAATCGCCAATCCTCCAGGCATCCAGCCGAACATCGCCCTCGAGAGATTGACCAGCCGTTTCGGCGCATTGCTCTCAGCCAAAACATATCCTGCAAAAGTAAACAGCGGAATGGCAATCAGCGTCGGTGCACTGGACAGGCGATACATCTCGACGATTACAGCCGAGGTGTCGATCCCCAAAAAATGGAAGCTCAGCAGGGCGATGGCGCCGATGATCGAAAACAATGGCGCGCCCAATAAGGCCAGCAGGATAAGAAACACCGCCCAGAGGATCGTGGTCATGCTGCCTCCTTCCGCGCTGCGGATGATGGCGCAAGGAGGTTTTCAAGGACATGGATGAAAAACCGCAGCATCATCAAGCCAAAGCCGATGACAATGATGATCTGGAAGAGCCAGGTCGGAATGCCAGCGAACAAGGTGCTGCCAGCCTGTTTCTCCGATTGGATGAACGTCATCGCCGCCCGCATCAAAAAGAAGCAGACGGTGCCAGCAAATAGATTGACGATGATGACGGTGATCCGTTTGGCAGTCTTCGAAAGCAAGCGGGAC
>JAPDQM010000105.1:0-13460 GCA_034505795.1 Candidatus Zhuqueibacterota bacterium | reverse complement strand
TCCCGCGTTTTTCGACTGGCGTATCAGCGGGCTCCGCTGGCGCAATGCTGGCTAATAGCTGGAGATTTGGTAAATAACGGTGAGAATGATACTCAATGGGGCGAGCTCTATGATGCGCTGGGCTGGATCGCACGAGTCACTCCTATCATGCCGCTGCCCGGAAATCATGAATATATCGCCGTTCAAACGAGTGGTGCTATTACAAGGTATCTGACTCCCTTGTGGCGGCCTCAATTCAATTTGCCGTTGAATGGCCCTGAAGGTCTAAAGGAAACCGTCTATTACGTGGATTACCAAAACGCTCGCTTGATTGTTTTGAACGGGAACGAGCAACTGGAAAAGCAAGCCGAGTGGTTAACGCAGGTGTTGGGCGCCAATCCACGACATTGGACCATAGTTGCGATCCATCAGCCAATCTATTCAGCCGGCAAAGGTCGCGACAATGTTCAATTGCAGTCATTGCTGCTGCCCCTTTTTGATCGCTATGGAGTTGATCTGGTGCTGCAGGGACATGATCATTGCTACAGCCGCAGCCACAAACTTCATGAGGGAAAAATTGTGACCGGCAATTCCCAGGGCACGGTTTACGTGGTTGCCGTCACCGGGCCTAAAATCTACGAGCTGAATACGAAATATCAATCATTAATGGTTAAAATGGATACGGGAAAGCAGCTTTTTCAAGTAATCTCCATCCACAAAGGCCGCCTGACGTTTGAGTCATGGACCGCCACTGGTGAGCTGTTTGATTCTTTTGAATTGATGAAATAGAAACCATTTTTATTTGAAGCTATCATCGTTAAAAGCATTGGATACCGTTTTAGTTGAGCAGTTGGTATTAATTTTCGGTTTCCTAAAATCGTGGTTTGGATACTTTGAACAATTAGGCCTTGACTTTTTATCCTGAAATTGCTATTTTGCAATTCAAAGCTTACTGTCAATTACTTGGGAATATCAGATGCCTTACCATCGAATCATCATTGACGCGATGGGCGGTGATAATGCACCAGAAGAAATCATTGCTGGCGCCGCCGCTGCCTGTCGCAAAAGCCCGACCATTTTTTGCCTGTTTGTTGGTCAGGAAGAAAGAATCAAGCCACTGATTTTAGAGCATGAAATTGCATCTGGTCGCTGGGCAATTGAAGCCGCTGCAGACGTGATTGGCATGAACGAACATCCTCGCGAAGCAGTGGAAGGGAAACCTGACGCATCGATTAATGTAGCCGCCCGCCTCATCCAAAATGATCGAGGCGATGCGCTGGTTAGTGCCGGCAATACGGGTGCCACCATCTTGTCCTGCTCCAAATACATTCCCCGGATGGCAGGTATCGAGCGGGCCATTTTGGCGGCCATTCTGCCGGTTGCCAAAACCAAACGCAGCGATCCCGGTATTTCCATCCTGCTGGATGTTGGCGCTACCTTGCAGGCAACGGTCGATCAACTCATGAGTTTCGCAGTAATGGGCGTTCAGTATGCGCGGCACGTTATGGCGATTGAAAATCCGCGGGTTGGGCTTCTAAACATCGGCGAAGAAGATACCAAGGGACACGAAATAATGGTGTTGACCAATCAAGCGTTGCGCGAAAACCATTCGATCAATTTCATCGGCAATATTGAGGGCAAAGACCTGCTGCGTGGCATCGCTGATGTGATCGTGACCGAGGGATTCACCGGCAACATCGTATTGAAATGCATCGAAGGCATGGCCGAAATGACAATTCAAACCGGCAAGAAAATTTGGCGGAAAAATTTGCTATCAAAATTGGGACTTACCATGCTGTCGCCAATTTTGAAAAAGATCAAAAAGCGCATGGATTACACGGAATATGGCGGTGCGCCTATTCTTGGTTTTCAGAAACTGGTCATTAAAGCCCATGGTCGTTCCAAAGCCAA
The DNA here is from genome assembly GCA_034505795.1 of Candidatus Zhuqueibacterota bacterium. Classification (GTDB taxonomy): domain Bacteria; phylum Zhuqueibacterota; class Zhuqueibacteria; order Thermofontimicrobiales; family Thermofontimicrobiaceae; genus Thermofontimicrobium_A. The sequence continues at coordinate 11,570 of JAPDQM010000105.1, read as the reverse complement.
GGCCATTAAAAATGCGCTGCTCTTTGCCGAAAAGTCCATTCAGAGCTCGCTGGTGCAGCATATTGAGCAATCAATAAATGATGTAAATTTTCACAGGTCCTCCAATAATTTGAAGCCAGTTCAAGCGATCTACTAAAACAGAAAGGGATTGCAATGCAGAAAGGAATTTTGATTGTATTGAGCCTGGGTTTGCTCGGGATGTCGGTTAGTTGCGGTGTGATGCGGCCTCGCTGGAAAAGCGTTTCCATCACCAAACCTGAGATTGAGGTCGCCGATCTGTTGAACCTCAAATATGACGAGCTCAAAAAATTGAAGGCCAAACCATTGTACAAATTTTCGCCCCAGGAACTGGATATTTACCTGGGATATTTGCAATCGGTTGAACCCGATTTGCGGCTGCGCATTCAGCACCTGGCTCGAAAGTGCCTTGGTCAGCCTTATGATATTTATTTATTAGGCGAATTTCCCTTTGAAATTTATGATCCCCAGCCGCTTTTTTCTCTGTCCAAAAGCGATTGCGTGGTGTTTAGTGAACATATTTATGCCATGGCCTTGTCCTATGACTGGAAGAGTTTTTTCGCCATGCTGCAGCGCATTCGATATAAGAACGGAGAAATTGGTCTTGCCACGCGCAACCATTACACTGAATTCGATTGGGATGTGAACAACGCCTGGCTGGTGCGCGACATCACCGAGGAACTTGGCGGCCAGGAAGTTGTACGCGTCACCACTGTAGTGGATCGAGCGAAATTTTTGTCCCGCTGGGGTATTGGCCAGATCATCCCGGTCGATACTGTGACCTGGTCCTATCTGCCAGTAGAGCTATTGCCGAAGGTGATCCATCAGCTCAAACCAGGGGATTTCGTCAATATCGTGCGGGGCTATGAGGACAATAAGTGGGTAGGACACGTGGGATTGATCACGGTTAGTGATGACGGAACCGTCAATTTCCTGCACTCGACCCACCCGCGGGTGAAAGAAGAACCGCTGCTGGGATTGTATGAAAATGCTGCCAAAGAAAACGAAGCCAAACGGCTATACAACGAAAAAGTGCAACAAAAGAATCAAAAAATTATTGCCTACAACGAACAACTAAAACAAAAGCACGGGGGCAAGGCTTCAAATAAAACCAAAAAGCTCCTGGCGACTCGTCCCTATTTTTATGGCTTTAAATTTCTCAGATTGCAGGATGATCCTATCTGGGAATTGATGAAGATCGAAGGGCCATTTGCTCCAAAAGTCAAAATTGGTCCGTTCATTGACTGAAAGCAATCAGAAGGAGCGGAATGGCAGATGTCTACCAACGATCAGCTATTCCGTTCCTCCCCAAAATCTGCGGCTCTTTCTCAACGGACCTAGGTCTTGTCAGATTCTTTTTCTCCCATAGTATCAGTTCACCGACAAAGATAATGATCCCACCTACCCATTTGCTACTGGTACAAAGACAGCTATGATGAAATTGTTGGTTCATCTGCAATTCTTTTGTAAGTACAATTTTGATGCAGCTTGAGGTCGCATACCAATTTTTTTCTTTTGTTCTCATTTCTCTATTGACTTTTATGAGAAAAAATTTAGATTATAGGCCGACTTTGAAGGCAGAGTTTGGGAACTATAGTTGATTCTATTTTGGATCCTGGCTTCGGTGCCGCATCAGAATAATAGATTTTATCTCACAATGGGAGGATGTTCATGGAGACAGCCAATCCTCGGCTAAAAAAAGCCTTTCTCGAGGTGGTATCCAATCAATTGCGTGATAATGATCCGCCTGAAACCCGGCAGACTCTAACTCGATTGATGGTTGAAGGCTATACCCGCGCAGAGTCCATGGAACTGATTGCGGCAGTTGTCTCCGCTCATATCTATGACATGTTCAAGCGGCAGCGGCATTTTGATCCGGCAAAATATGTGCACGATTTGAATAAACTTCCTCAAATGCCATGGGAGAGATAGGCAAGCGTTGCATCATGATTGTGCCTCTCTTGCCTGGCATCGTTAGCATCCGGTTGTGATTTCGCCCATACCACGGATCACGCGACGCAATCTATGAGCAGAGAGATGGTTACGGCTATCAAAATAGCGATTTGCCGCTCCCCTATCCATCGAGCTCGCTTCAAAGCAGGAGTCGAAAAACGACCTGCGATTTTAAAAAATCCCAATTTATTACTTGATTTTTAGATCAGAGTTTTTTATATTTGCTCCGTTTTTTTTATTCAAACCAAACTAAAAGTGAGGTTACTTTTTATGGTCTGACATAACCGTAATCCGAATTTGCAAAGGAGTCAAAATGTATCTTCCCAAAGCAATGTTTTTCACTACTGGCATCGGGCATCACAAGGATAAACTGACATCGTTTGAACTCGCTTTGCGCGATGCTGGTATCGCTCAATTCAACATCGTTCGAGTCTCCTCTATTTTCCCCCCTCATTGCAAAATCATTGACAAAGAAGAAGGATTGGCCAAGTTGAAACCCGGCCAGATCGTATTTGCTGTTTTAGCGGATATTTCCACCGATGAGTATGGACGAATCATCGCCGCGTCGATCGGGGCTGCCGTACCGATGGAATCATCACTCCATGGCTACCTCAGCGAATATCACACTTATGGCAAAACCGAACTTGAAGCGGGTGAATATGCGGAAGACATCGCCGCTTACATGTTAGCCACTATTCTGGAAGGTTCTAAGGATGAGATCGATTGGGATGCCACCAAGGACATCTGGAAAATGAATGATAAGATCGTTAAGACCCATAATATTGCGGTGGCCACGAAAGGCAAGCAAAATGGCCATTGGACGACTGCTCTCGCCAGTGCAATTCTCGTTGAATGACAAATCTGGAGTCTCACCTAACCATAATTCATATTCGGCGGATTGACCGGGCTACGATTGATAGTCGGTGCTATCGGTTGCCCAACCATACGCCAATTATGCAGGAGCAAACAGGATTCCAACCCATGCTATTAAAATGTGATCCTATTTCGCACCAAATTGACATCGTACCGTTTGGATCTACTGTATCCCAATCCAATTGGTCTTACCCAAAACATATCAAAAGATCAAAATTGGCGTCGGCTGGCCAGAGCTATGCCATCAAAAGTGATTTTTCTGTGACTGCGCCTGGGCTGCGTCATCGAGTCGGTTTCATTCAACTATCGCTAATCAGAGGTTATTTGCTGACATCGGTGGTAATGAAAACGATTAGCTGATGATGCAGCCCTGGCCAAAGGAATCCATTTCAAAATTTTTGTTTAACCAAGAATAGGCGCCTTATGGAAACCACCAACAAACAATTCATGGGAGAACATTGCGATTATTCCACTGCGCGAGCCGTGATTCTGCCCGCGCCGTTTGAACGTTCCACGTCATATTTGCAGGGAACGGCCGCCGGTCCCCAGGCGATAATTGACGCTTCGTGTAATGTGGAGCTATACGATATTGAATTGAATTCCGAACCCTATCGCCTTGGCATCCATACCTTGCCTGCAATACAATTTCTGGAGCAGGAAAGCGTTGAGACTGGGTTGAAACGTATCGAGACCGCGGTCACCAGCATTATCGATGATAATAAATTCCCAGTGGTTTTGGGTGGCGAGCATACCATCTCCTACCCTATTTTTTTAGCGCTGCAGCGACGCTTTCCCGATTTAAGCCTTTTGCATCTGGATGCGCATACCGATTTGCGCGATCAATACCTTGGGGATCGCTTTAGCCATGCCTGCGTCATGCGCCGAATTCGGGAACATACGCCTTCCATAATTTCAGTCGGCATTCGCAGCGTCTCTTATGAGGAAGCGGAATACATGCAATCCGAACATCCCATCATCTACTTCGATCATGACATTCAGCGACATGGTTTGCCGGTTTCCACAATTACCGAACAGCTCACCGATCATATATTCATCACCTTTGATCTCGATGCAGTCAATCCCGCTGAATTACCTGCAGTGGGCACGCCAGAACCTGGCGGGCTGACCTGGTATCAATGTGTCGAACTATTTCAATCTTTGTTCGCGAAGAAAAATGTGGTCGGCATAGATATGGTAGAGTTAAAACCGGATGGGATCAACTTGCATGCGGATTTCTGGGCGGCGAAGATGCTTTATAAAATGATCGGCTTGAAATTTCATGGCACCCAGTAATTTGAAGTTTCTGCATCCCAAACCTGCCGAAGAATTATCTCAGTTTACGAGGATTTGCCCTGTTGTTAAGCAGAACTTCGATAGCAACAGGGCTCATCAATGGGATCGCTCCCCACTTGCTCTTGCCTGATCCAGTTACCATCTAATAATGAGTCATTCCCTGAAAGAATGCATTTTTGCAGATCGATTAAACTCCATCAGGTCACTGCGATTTTTCAGCACTAAGCGCTATTTGCCAGTATACTTCCCGTTGATGATAACATGGTCGATATCTACTGCTTCACCTATATCACTTAATCGTATGTATCGAGTTTTAGGGATCTATTTCGGTTTATCGCTGCTGCTTCTATTATGTGGTTGCTCAAAAAATCTTCCCCATCCGCTTATCCAATGCATCTATGACAACAACCTGTCAGGGGTGAAGTATTATCTCGAAAGTGGAGTAAACGCAAATCTGCGGAACAAGGACGGTGAAACGGCTCTGATCATTGCCGCAAAAAATGGCGCCTATGATATTGTCAAATTGCTGCTGGAACATAATGCAGATCTTAACGCAAAAAGCTTTTTGTTTGGTGAGTCAGCTCTGGCTGCGGCGACGGCCTCTGGGCGTTATGATATCGTCAATCTCTTAATACAATATCGCGCCGATGTGAATGCGCAAAGTCCTCTAACCGGAACAACCGCGTTGATGATTGCGGCTGAAAACGGCTATCCGGAAATAGTGCGTATGTTACTGTTAAAAGGAGCAGCCGTTAATACCCAGGATGCCCAGGGACGCACGGCGTTATTACGGGCAACGGTTAATGGTCGAGTCAACGTGGTACAAATGCTGGCCGATTTTGGTGCCGATGTCAATCTTAAAGACAATAATCATCAATCGCCACTGATCGAAGCTATCAGCCGCAACTTTGCTGAAATTGTTCAAATATTATTGCAGAACAATGTCGATATTAATACCACAGATCGCTGGGGCTGGAGCGCCCTGATGTTCGCCACCAAATTTGGTCGCTCCAGTATGGTCAAAGCGTTGTTGAGCCAGGGAGCCAGAGTCAACGTTCGCTCGAGAGACGATGGGTGGACGCCATTGATTATTGCCGCTGCCAATGGCGATCTGGATATCGTCAAACTGTTGTTGGAACATGGGGCCGAAGTAAATGCAAAAACCTATTACAACAATTGGACGGCACTTTATGCTGCTACCGGCGGCGGTTACTACGATGTTGCCAGATGCTTATTGGACCATGGCGCCGATGCCAACGCCAGAAGCGAGTTCAGCGATTATAGCCTGCTTTCTCTGGCGGTATCAAAAGGCCAGATCAATTTAATTCGGTTATTGTTGGATCATGGCTGTGATCCCAATGTTACCAATAATGCTGGGATTACGGGATTGATGGAAGCGGCAAAATCGGGTCGGCTGGAGATCGCGAGATTGCTATTGCAGCGAGGTGCCTATCCCAATCTTCGAGATAAGCAGGGACAAACGGCACTGATGCATGCTGTATTCAGTGGCAAAGCAGATATTATCGAAGCATTATTGCAACATGGTGCTGATCCGCTTATTGCCGATAATAAAGGCGTCAGCGCCAGGCGGTATGCAGAGGAGCTGGGCCGGTCGGAGGCATTGCAACTTTTTAAACGTCACCTTGTAGCAACCACTGCGGAACCATTTCCTGCTGCCAATGACTTTAGGGAAATCTCGGCCTCATTTCGTCAACTGGCTTCGGCTGATTTATGGCGATGGTCGCAGCAACGAACGTCTGCGACTCAATTCTCAAGGCAATGGAGCTGGAATGAAAGCAGATGGTTTGCTGACTACCAATTCAAATTCGATTGGCCCGTGAGCCATTCATTGTTGCCATTGGAATTGGAATTGCTCCAAACAATGGAATATCAGATGATTTATATGACTGCGCATAGATCATCGCAACACGACATCATTCCGTTTCGAACCTGGAACATTCGTCAGCCTGCTCGATCTTCCCCTGGTCTTGGGCTTGCTATGAGGGGATTTGCCAACTCTGCTTTTACAAAATAGATGTTTCCCTCCACTCAGCTTCGTTTTCCGATCGACAACCGCTGAGGCCGAGCCTGGAGCCGGTGCAAGATCAAAGAATTATTCAAATAATTCCTTTCGTCAACGAAACTTTTGCTTGATTTTTTCATGAATTTGATCTATAATTGGATTACAAAGTTAAGTCAGTTTTGATTTGATCATTGCTAAACACATTGCATAACGGAATCGAATAGAATTGGGGACATGTCAATTGAAGATGAATAAAATAAAATGGCTTTTAATTCTTTTGGTCATTTTCCTGGGGCGCTGTGCGTATTATCCACCGGCGCCATCGGTTTCTGAGCTTGGGCCGGATATCCGAATCGGTATCGCTGAACAGTTGAGTGGCTTATCTTTCGAGACGAACGGCCCCATCGCCATCTGGGATCAGCATGATCAGTTGTTGGTCGATAACGCCAGCAGCCGGCGATGGCGCGTTGTTCTGGCGGATGCTGCGCCAGTAACTATTTTGTATCGCCTGTTGCATCGTGAAGTGGATAATGCAGAAGTGGGGCGCCAGGTCATCGACAATCTTGAACGAAGAGGCATTTTTGCCACCATAAAGACGATTCAACGCCGCAGATATGTCAATAAAAGTCTGCAAAATATCACGTATTATCAAATATTGTTAAAGCCGATCTTTGAAACAGAAGCCGATGCCCGGCAATACCAGCAATCCCTCGCAGGCTCGATATCTACTTCAATATTGCCCTTCTTCAATGAGCGACCAGCCGGCAGGGTAATTCTCATCAATGAGCAAACCAAAGAGCAATTCGTTTCAGGAGGCTTGCTGCGGATTCGAGGCAACCAATTTGCTTTTGAAGTCAAAGCCGGCGAAGGTTTTCATTTTGAAAAAGCCGAAACACGAACTTATCAGCAACAACTGGAATTCTGGATTGATCGCTTCGGAAAATTGACCGTGGTGAATGTCCTCCCCCTTGAACTTTATTTGAGAGGTGTCGTGGGTTCAGAAATGCATCCCCAATTTCCGCTGGAAGCACTGAAAAGCCAGGCCGTAGCCGCCCGCAGCTATACCCTGGCGCGTCTGGGCAAGCAGCATCGTCTATCGCCTTTTGATGTTTGCGATGAGGTACACTGCCATGTGTATGGCGGCGTGGGTCGAGAATCCGAGGCTGTGAACGAGGCGGTTCAAGCTACGGCGGGGCGGGTATTGGTAGCTGAGGATCAGATCTGCGACGCCTTTTATGCCAGTGTCTGTGGCGGACATAGTGAACACAATGAAAATGTCTGGAATAGCGATCCTCTGCCCTATTTACGCGGTCATGCCGATTGGCGAGGTGGGAGTTCGACTTTGGACTATGATTTAACCGAGGAAAGCCAGGTACGACGCTGGATCGAAACTCGGCCTGCGTCATTTTGCAATACGGATGGCCTGGACATTCCTGAGGCAATGAATTACACATTGCGCTATTTTCGCTGGCAGGTGCAATATACCGCTGAAGAACTGGGCCGCATTATCAGGAATAAAACTGGCGAAAATATCGGCACCGTGTTAGAAATTATCCCCCAGGAACGTGGTGTCTCGGGGCGCTTGAAAAAAATTGCCGTGCGCGGCATCCTGAAAACCATCTCGATCAGTGGCGAATTGGCCATTCGAAATGCCCTTTCGCCCAATTATCTCTACAGCTCATGCTTCATCGCTCAGCGCGAAGGTCAGAACATCACGCTCAAAGGCGCCGGCTGGGGTCATGGAGTTGGCATGTGTCAGACCGGCGCGGCGGTAATGGCTTTAAAAAAATATGATTATCGACAGATATTAAATCATTACTATCGGAATTCACAACTCATCAAGCTCTATTAGACCGATGCATGAAAGTCATTTTTATTTTTATCGATGGATTGGGAATTGGTACGAACGATCCATCAAAAAATCCAGCCGCTCATTCAGACATCCAGCTAATGCGCCTGTTTCAAACTGACCAGTTTCCCAAGGCAATGCCCTATGGAGGATTGGTCAAAGCGATCGATTGTCATCTGGGACTGCCAGGCTTGCCTCAAAGCGCAACGGGACAGTCAGCCTTGTTCACCGGCGTTAATGCGGTACAGTTGCTCGGGTGTCATCTCAGTGGTTTTCCCAATCAAACATTGCGCAATTTATTGGCGACCGATTCCATCCTGCTTCAGTTCAAGCATAGAAAAAAGAAACCTGCGTTTATCAATGCATATCGCCCCATCTTTTTTCAATTTGGTCCCGAGATGTTGATCCGCCACCTCTCTGTAACCAGCATCATGAACTGGAAAGCAGGATTGCACTTTTTCAATTTTCAAGAACTGGCAGCCGAGCAGGCGCTGTATCATGATTTTACCAACCTCGAACTCATCAACAAAGGATATCGTTTGCCGGCGTTTACCGCCGAACACGCCGGACAAATTCTGGCTCAAATCAGTCAAGCATACGATTTTTGCCTGTATGAGTATTTTAAAACCGACCACGCTGGTCACGCCCAAAATTTAAATGATGCTGTCGTGCTGCTGAAGCAATTGGAACAGTTTATTGAGTCATTGTTAACACGAACCGACTTAACAGAAACGCTGGTGGTCCTTTGTAGTGATCATGGCAACATTGAGGACCTAAATGTGAAAACCCACACCAACAATCCGGTGCCGTTGATTGCCTGGGGCCCGAGAAATAGTGAATTTTTATCCATATGCCATGCGCTGACTGATGTTACGCCGGCATTAATAGCCCTTGCTGAAAATTAATGTTATCATCCAGCTATGGTCGATTTTGCATTTGCAGTTGGTGATGAATATTTTTAAAATTTTACTTGACAGTTGTTAATAAATTTTATATAATACCATAGTCATAAAAAGACATTGACCGCGACTTATTGCTTTTCCAAAAAATCCTTGCTGGAGAGGAGGTAGATATCCCATGTTGGTCGCAGTACGAGTAGATCGAGTTACGCTGGACACCTCGACCAATCGCTATGTTGTCATCCTTCGGGATGATATTCATGGCCGCTGGCTGCCGATTGTCGTCGGTGGCACCGAGGCGCAAGCCATTGCTTTGCAACTGGAGAGAATCAGTCCACCGCGCCCTTTGACTCATGATCTGATGAAAAGCCTATTAGACTGCATCAAAGCTACCATAACTCGAATTGTTGTTAATGACCTCCGAGAAAACACTTACTATGCCGCGATAACGCTGAAGACGAATGGCACGGTGCGTGAAATTGACGCCCGCCCCAGTGATGCCATTGCCTTAGCCCTAAGAATGCAAGCGCCGATATTCGTCGAAGAAAATGTCATGAAACGGGCCGCGATCATTGAACAGCCGCCAGATGATATTTTTGATAAGGAATTTGAATCCGGTGGACCAATGAGCATCGTGGATCAGCTCGAGGAGTTGAACATTAAGTTGCAGAAAGCGGTCCGCGAAGAACGCTTTGAAGATGCGGCAAAAATTCGAGATGAGATTATCGATTTAAAAAACGAACGCCATCAGTCGTAATTATTTCTGCTGCTTATTACATTTCATTTTTTATAACCCGCATGGCAAAGGTACGAGCGAAAGCTGGCAGTACCTTTTTTATTTTAGAAATCTGATAACCTGATATGGATGGGTTCGGCCGCGGCATAGCGTGGAATTCAATTTTGCAGTTGTTAATTTGGAGATAACAAAAAGCTACTATTACCACCCTTGCTGAAAATGTGATTGTCGCCTCTTGTTTTGGTAGCCTGGTCCAGGGAAAACTTGCCTTCGTCATTACTGATAAACCCGACACGCAGCGATGCGCCGATCGATCTCCTGTTCGAGAACCAGATATGTCTGACTATCCAGATCCTTGTATTTGCGTCGGAATTCCAATTCCTGAATACCCTCCGGAAGCCGGTCAATTCGTGGCATGATTTCATTTTCGTCAGAGATAGTTAGCATGCGCGCTTGCAGCAATCTGGCACGTTCAGCGTCGATAGTCGCCATTTCTGCAAATCGTACTCCGGCTCGATCGGCCGCTAGATCGGCAAAGCTAAAACCCGACCCCCCTTGTGAATCACTCAATTCTTTAAACACCCCACTCAAATCTGCCAGACCGCTTCCTGCTGTTGCGGCGATGGCAGCCGAGAGCAAAAAGTGTTTGGCGAGATCATCTCGCCCCAGCAAACGAAGCGTTACACGAGGCCCAGGCGGTGATGAACCGATCATGGGAGCACCAAAAAGCCGATTCACATTCCTTCCCATACAGTGCGCAGCCAAAGCAATGATTAATGCGCGATTTTCAGACTGGGGATCACCACCTACTGTAGTTCGCTGATGAGCGGTTATAAACAGTGGCTGCAAAAAATGGATCATTGCTACTGCTTGTCTATCTCGATTGCGAGAGAGGCTGGCAATTTGTTCTTCGTAGATATGCAGCCGCTGTCGATCTTCTTGCGATAACAACATGTTTTGGCCCTGCTGGCGAAGCTTTCGCATCATCTCGGGTTGCCATTGGTATACGACGGTCACCATGCCGTCATCAAATCGAACCATTTGGATCGACTCTGCGGCTTGCATGATTTGGCCATAGATCTCATAATTTCGAAACCAAACGCGGGAAATCCAGAAAACAACTTTCATCAACCAGCGCGGAACACTCAGGTCTCCTATTTTCAGCCGATGAAGAACAAGAGTATTTTGGGAAGATGAAAACGTCAATACCAGGTTTAAATATTGACCGAATGGATTAGAAGGCATCTTGTGCGTTATACGCAGAATTGCCTGATCGGGAGCAAGCGTGGTATTTGCCAGCAGGTTAAGTTCGGCCGGTGAATTCTGAAGAGAATAATCAAGGAACAAGTTCAAATCTCGTTCAGTGAGAGTGATCTGTCTGGCAGTTCGAGTTTTAAGGTGTCGGGGATCATTGTCTCGCAAGAGCCGCTTCACTCGCTCAACATCGTCGTAACTGAGTTTCCTGCCCGATGTCACCAGCGGTGTGCCCTGAAAACCAAAGATCAGAAATACCGCTGGCACGGTGATCAATGTCACTAAAAACAAAATTAGTGACATTACAATCCACTTTTTCATAATTGAACCTCACGCAAGAATGTAATTTCCTGCACCAGCCTTGGTTATGGCGGGTCCCCACTTACACCGACTAAACTGCGGCATAGAAAAACAGCCTCGCTTATTAGCGACCCTTAAAACAAAATCAAGATAAGAAATAAAAGCCAAAAATTCAAGGAATATTATACAGAACGGCTAATACCCCAGCTATATGCTGACTGAACGTTTGCTTCAAGGCAAAATCAGTGGCAAGATCCTGGAGTCAAGCGACCAGCGAGTTTTTTCTGCAAAATCGAATTTCGCGCTTTTAGATGTTTCCAACCCAAAATGGAAATACTGAAAATTGATGGCTACTGATATCCATTAAAGACG
>JAPDQM010000104.1:0-13564 GCA_034505795.1 Candidatus Zhuqueibacterota bacterium | reverse complement strand
GCAATTGACGAATGGATATTTCCAGCCAGGTCTACATCAGGTTCAATTTGATGCGAAAGGATTGGCTTCGGGAGTCTATTTTTGTCGGATTCAAATGGGGAGCTATAGGGCAGTACGGAAAATGGTGCTGTTGGAGTGAGTTGTTGGAGGATAAAGTATAGGGGTATAGGGGTATAGGGGCATAGGGGCATAGGGGTATAGGGAATAGGGGGATGAGGTCATAGGTTGAGATGTTCCTCAATCTCTATACCTTATACCCTATACCCTATACCCTATACCCTATACCCCTACACCTCCATCCCTATTCTCCAAAATAACAAACCAATATCATTGTTCTGAAAGAAATTCATAAAGGGAGAATTACCATGAGACAAATATTTACTATTTTATTGGCTTTGTGCCTCTGCTTTTTTGCAGGGACAAATCAAAAAGTATTGGCACAGGTGCTAGCGCAGGATTCGCTGGCTTTGGTTGCGCTGTATAATAGTACCAACGGAGCAAACTGGACAAATAAGACCAACTGGCTGACCGGGCGGGTTCCCACCTGGTATGGCATTACAGTTTCGAACCAGCGGGTGATCAGTGTCAATTTGGGCGACAATAATTTAGTCGGAAAAATCCCCCGTGAAATTGGCCATCTGACGGCACTAATGGAGCTGTACCTTTATGTGAATCAGTTATCAGATTCACTTCCGCCCGAGATTGGCAATCTACGTGAATTGAAAAAGCTGAATATCAGCTTTAATCAATTAACTGGCTTCATACCACCTGAAATCGGTAATCTCGCTAAATTGGAAATTTTGACTTTTACTTCGAATCAACTTTCAGGTCCAATCCCTGCTGAAATTGGAAATCTGATAAATTTGAAAGAATTGTATCTGCTGAACAATCAGTTGACAGGTTCAATTCCATCTGAGATAGGCAATTTGAGCCAGCTAAGACTCTTGAGATTAAGCAACAATCGGCTTTCAGGCTCTATTCCAGTTGAAATTGGAAATATGCTCAACCTCAACCAATTGCTGCTAAGCAATAATCAGCTTTCCGGATCAATTCCAGCGACAATCGGAAATTTGACCAATCTACAAGCATTAACGCTCAGTGTCAATAAACTATCCGGGTCAATTCCCATGGCGATCGGAAATCTAACTAATTTGGAATCATTGCAGCTCAATCAAAATCAGCTATCCGGGACCATACCAATCGAATTATTCAATCTGGTAAACTTGCATACCTTGTTATTAAATGTCAATCAACTATCAGGCTCCATTCCAACCCAAATTGGCAATTTAACCCGGTTAGAGATCCTCAGTTTTTACTCCAATCAATTGACGGGAACGATTCCCCCGGAAATCCAAAATCTAACCAAACTCACAAATCTGAATCTTGCTTTTAACAAATTTACTGGCGCAATTCCCAACTGGATTGACCATCTAACCAGCCTTGAGCGTTTAGATCTGAGCTCCAATCAACTATCGGGGCCTGTTCCAAAGGAAATTGGCAATCTGATAAACTTGAATCAGTTGTATCTCAACATCAATCAACTGACCGGTGCGATTCCAACTGAATTTAGAAATCTGACAAAATTAAAAACCCTGATTGTATTTAGTAATCAATTAACAGAATTGCCGGATCTCTCGCCGGATACCAGCTTAGTCGACCTTCAAGTCCAATACAATAAATTTACTTTCGAAGATATTGAACCGAATTTATTTGTGACCAGTTTTAGCTATTCCCCACAGGATAGCGTAGGGGTGCGGCAGGATACCACGATTGATCAGGGCGCAAGCTTAATGATTTCGGTGACTGTCGGCGGCACGGCTAATCAATATCAATGGATGAAGAATGATGTAGATATTCCAGGAGCGAGTAGCAGCTCGTATACGATTTCTTCAGCTACGCCAGCCGATCAAGGAGCTTATGTCTGTAGAATAACCAGCACCCTTGCCAATAAATTGACGCTTTATAGCCGGCCGATTTCTGTGAAACTAACGGGCGGGGTAGGAATAGACGAAGCTTCTGCGCCAATTCCAGAAATTTTTGTATTACACCAAAACTTCCCCAATCCTTTTAATCCGCAAACAGCGATCCGCTACCAACTTCCAATCCCTTGTCAGGTAGTGTTGAAAATATACAATCCTCAGGGACAGGAGATCAAGACGCTGGTGAATGAATTTCAGACGGCGGGAATAAAATCAATTATCTGGGATGGAATGGATGAACGGGGAAGAAAAGTAGTGTCGGGAATTTATTTTTACCAGATCAACAGCGACAATTTTTCGGAAACGAAGAAGATGCTATTGGTAAAGTGATATATTGTGAGTTTCACCGCAGTTTAAGAAAGCTCGAAACGTAGGATAAAAATTAGAAACTGTAATTGCTCAGGTTGCTTAGGCGATAGTATCTTAGGCTGTTAGCCAGGAATGTGAACCCCATTATTTTTATTTAGCAGCAATTTTGCCGCAGATATTATGAGAAAAATCTTTCATTTTCCCTTCAGCTTGAAAGGCTAAAGCTTATCAACCTGGATAATGACCCTAAACTTGAAAAAGATCAATGGATGAGCATAACATGAGAAAACATATCTTTTCTACAGTATTTATCACCATCATTTTCTTCTGTCCGCTTCTTAGCCGCGCCCAGAGAATCCTTCTCGTTAAGTATGGCAGCTCTGCATCAACAACTACTTTTGGACTGACAGGCTGGACTACCGTCTTGAAAAGCAACAACCTCAGCTATACCTCCCTGGGAAATGGCGGCTTGATCGTCAATTCGGAGATAGGGGAGTATGATGATTATCGCGGCATTCGTGGCACGTCGCGCAAATTTTCAGTAGGGGAGCGGATTGTCGTTACCTGGTACAACAATTCTGATGAAGCATTCTTTTTTACAGCAAGGATAAGTTTTACCGATGATGATGAGCCCGATGATGTCACACCGGATGGCAATTGGTACACCATGCGCAGCTTCAGCGATTATCGTTACACCTATTCGGAGATTCAGCCGCATTCGTTTGCACAGACGGTTTTTAATATTACCGATACCGGCGTTCATAAAACTGATGCTACCTATTCGCTGGTAAACATTAACATCTCCGTGGAATGGTTTTCTACCTATCAAAAACAATTTTTAGTTTGTGATAAGATTGAGCTGTTTTCGGATGCAGATATTCTTGCGCCAGATGCTCCCACGGGGTTGGCAGCAAGAGCTGTCTCTGATTCCAAAATTCAATTAAGCTGGAATCCGGCTTCAGATAATGTAGCAGTTGTGGAATACCTGATTTATATGAATGGCGCCATCGAAGGCTACTCCCGATCCAATGAATATACCTGCGTTTTCCTTGAGCCTGCGAAACAGTATGGTTTTTCGGTAACTGCGCTGGATGCAGCGGGGAATGAAAGCGTGCCATCAAAAACCGCAACAGCAACAACACAGTCTTACCAGGGGGCAGGCAGCTTAATCAGTCCTTCTGGTTTCGAGTATCTCGGAGCATTCGCTTTGCCGGAGGATTTTAGCTGGGGCGGCGACGCCATTGCTTACTATCGTGATGGCGATGGCGGACAAAGTGGCGCGACTGATGGTTTTCCCGGTTCACTGTTCATTTCCAATCTCAATCAGCCGGAGAATGGACTGGTGGGTGAAGTCAATATCCCAATTCCGAATATTTCATCTCAAAAGAATGTTGAGCAGCTCAATCAGTCTGCCATCCTCACTCAGCCAGTAAATATCCGACCGTTCAATGTGAACAACTGGAACTTTATCGATGTTTGGCGCTCCGCGTTGGAATATGTACCGGAAGAAAAGCGGCTGTACAGTGCCTGGAGCTATTATTATACGGTCACCGGCGAAAAACATGTGTGTATCAGTTGTTGCGACGCCACAAATTTATCAGGAAGTACGAAGTATGGCGCCTGGTATGTGGGGAATGCTGCTCAGCCGCCGATAGATGCCATGATCAGCGATTGGCTGTTTTCTGCGCCGCAATCCTGGGCTGACGCCAATTCCTCGGGCCGAAATCTTATTACAGGAAGATACCGCGAGGGTGGTTTAAGCGGACTTGGTCCCACGATGTATGCGTTTTCTCGAGTGGGGTCGACTCCGCCGGCAGCTAATAGCGCCTTGCCAATTACCACGCTCCTCGAATATGGCTCAGTGGAAGGCGTGGATGATTACAATTTCCCCAATGCCATTGATGGCTATAAACACAGCGATGATTGGCGGGAGGCATTGTGGTTAACGGCAGAACAACAACAGGCCGTCGTCATCATCGGTAATAAGGCGTTGGGGCATAACTGGTACGGCTACCACGGTGAACAGATGCGCCATGATTGGGTCATCGCCGATGTGCCCTATCCTGATTTTTGGGAAACAGATCCCGATGGCAAAGGCTGGCGCGCTCACGTTAAACAGCCGATGATCATTTTCTATAACCCCGATGATCTCGCAAAAGTTGCCAGAGGTCAAATGAATAGTTATGAGCCTCAGCCGTATGCGGCGTTACGATTTTCCAGAGACATCTTTTTGGGCAAGGATCAGGAAATTTTTTCAGCGACGTGTGATCCACAAAACAGGCTGCTTTATGTGACTGAATTTGTGCGGGAGTTAGAAGGCCGGCTAATCATCCATGTATGGCGATTCAATTCGGTCACTATTTCGGTTGACGTCGAAGAACAACTGCCGCTGGAATTCAGGCTCAATCAGAATTATCCCAATCCCTTCAATCCTGCAACTGCGATTTGCTATCAGCTTCCGATTCCCTGTCAGGTTTTATTGAAAGTCTACAATCTTCAGGGACATGAAATGAGGATGCTGGTGGATGAATTTCAAGAAGCCGGACTGAAATCCATCGTATGGGATGGATTGGATGCACAGGGCAGAAAGGTAGCCTCGGGGATTTATGTGTATCGCTTGACGGCCGGTCAATTTTCAATGGCAAAAAAGATGCTGTTGATTCAGTAGCGAAGCACCCTTCAACTGGCTCGTAAAACATAAAGATAGTACAGAGCCCGTGGCGGTGGTAATCGAAATCGTATCGCGCCGGCCGTTCACGGGCGATGGCGATAAGTTGGTAGGTTCGTTTGGCAGGCGCTTATTGTTTAATTCCTGCTGTTCAAAGGTCGGTGGGGATCCTACGATCGTTGGTACAGTTACAGAATCTCCTCCAAGCTTCTGAAAAAATAATCAGCGTGATGGAAGAAAAAGATTTTCACTGAAAGAAATAGTCACGAATCTTAAAATGGATTATTCTTTTAGCGCCTCCTAATTCCTGTGAAACGACTAGCATCGCCAGGCAAATAAATCGACGATATTTAGAACTGCTTTGCGCGCCTGAATTGCTATTCCCGAAACCGCTCTCGGAATGTGGGCTGCTCGCCGGCCAGCTTCAAGAAAATATCCAGCGGCACGACTTCAAATTCCGAGCCCAAACGGCTGAGGATGGATTTAACCCGCTTGACATTGCTGTACTGACGAACGTGCATCAGCAGAAAATAGGGGCGATTTCGGTTTAGCTGGGCCAATTCTTCCAGATCGGCTGCCACCTGTTCTTCGGTAGCCTCCGGCGCCAGGTAATAATCATAAGAAATCAACGGGCGCTTGTCCCGGACGGTGAAGGTGTGCGACTGGACATAGCCGTTGACAAAGCCAATGGCGTCGGGCATGCCGCGGTAAAACGCATCGACCACGTCCCGGGTGAGGTCCGAATTGCCCTCAACCATCACGCCTTCGGAGTAATCCATGATTTCGAAGACGTTGAGATCCAGCCGTTTCATCAGATCATAAGCCAGTTCGACCATTTTGGGCAGGTGCTGCTTGGGCACGGCTTTGGGATAGACATAGCCCGGCCCACCCAGGCAGCCAATGAAGTAATCATTGGGGGTTGCCTGGGAATAGAAATATTCCAGCATCACTGGTGCCAGCCAGGAATAGTTCATGGACACCTCCCAGGCATACGGAATTTCGCCTCGGCCTGGCTGGTTCCACGCGCCCAGGCCAATGCCATCGGTCTGGATGCAGGTGATATAGACTTTTCTCTTCGGTCGGTAGGTTTTGGCAGGAACCAGATTGTGATTATTTTTAAAAACAAATCCCGGTGTTGCCGACACCTGGGAACTAAAGCTCATGTTGGGCAGGCTATGCAATCCTTCAACTCGCAAGGCATAGCTGGAAGTCAAACGCACCCATTCCTCCTCCAGGTCTTTTTTATACGAATGCCAGCCAAAGGCGAAACCGTATGGCTTCATCTCTGAAAGTAATTCATTGGTGAGTTGATATTCTTCGGGAATCGATTGGTTAGCACAAAGATCGTTAAAGAACATTTTGTTGTGAATGCCCCAATCGGCCACGCCGGGCTTCATGATATTGCCGTGTTCACCGCCCAGCCAGACGATATATTCCTTATTGCAGCGATCCCAATATTGCTCTTTGGCCCAGCGATAAATCTGATAATCCGATTGGCCGGTAAATTGGCCCCGGAAATCAGCCACTGGTTTCAAGCCGAATTTTTCGACCAGTGGAATCAGCTCTTCGCTCACCACAGCCGCTTGCTCCAGGCCAGCGACCGTAAAAGCCACAATCAGCGAGGTGCGCACCGCCTTGTCCCAGACGACGTAGCCTGTGACATGATCGCGAAACGTGGCCAGCACCTGTTCTGGGGTGCGCAGCTCTTTGAATGAAAAATAGCGTTCGTTTTGCAAAAAATCGAACAGGCCGGGAGTGTAGCGAAAATCCCATTTTTCCGGATAGATGAAATACAAGTTGGGGCCATTGCTATTGGCCAAACCCTGCATGGAGATGAGCAATGCCTGTTGTGGCAGTTTGCCATCGATGGCCCAGTCGTCTTCCAGCCGCATGAAATAGGCCTGGCGACTGCCGGCTCGCTTTAATGTGTAGGAGAGGCCGTCGTCCTTTTTGCGAGAAGCACGAGTCACGTTGTAAGTGATGATCTGCGCAGGTAGCGAAAGGGTATAGGTATGCGTGGCCCGGATTTCGCTTTGGCCCTGCGAATTGCCGATGGGCAACCGTTCGTGAATGGTCAGCACCGTACCATCGGCATTCCAGGTGCCAGACATTTCGCGTTGCACGCCGGGCAGATTTCTGACTCCGAGAAACACACTGGTCGGCGCCACCTGATGCTGGAGAGGCAGCAGCACTTTCCTGCCGTCAGTAATCAGCCGGACGGTATCGGAAAAGGCATCTCGCAGCCGGGTGCCCCACTTCTGAATCACGGTCACCTGGCTATCGCTGACCTGAAAGCTAATGAGCAGGGTTCGGTATAATGGGATAGCGGCGCTCTTTTGCGGCACCAGTTCCCAGGAGCCATTGAAATCCTGGTGTCCGGCGCTGCAAAGAGAAGCCGAAATTAAATAGAAACCGATTAATAAAGTCGCTCTTATTGACATGCCATTTATCCTCTTTTAGGTAACGGTACAAAATTGGGCATAGGATTTTTCCAATGCTGTCTAAAATCGAAAGAGATATCCATTTTTTCGTATTTCAACAATACCAACGATCGACGGAACCTATTTATTGGTCAGCATTCATCTGTTAAGCAGATGTTTGTAACCATATTTTCGGCTCTAATCGAAAAACCTTTCCTGGTGAGGTGTTGCGCCCCTTAAAAATGGGTTGCTTCGCTCTTGTACTGATCGGGTCGACGCTGCGGAGAATTGAGTCGAATTCTTTCATCAGATATACTGGCTCCGGATGTTGAGGTTATTTGAAATTTGAAGGAAGGCAATTTACAATATTGCTGGCAAATTTGCAAGAGTAATTTTGGGATGATTGCTGAAAAATTGCCAAAATAACGGTTATACCAAGTAGATAGATGGCAGAATGATTTTGAATGTTCTGCGAATATTGCTGAATTGGATGGATTGGAATTCCCGTTTTTGGTGCAGATTTTTGGCCATGGAAATCAAATTTTTCAGCACTAATTATTTAGCCGCTGGTTTCCAGAGAGGAATGCGCCCGGTCGGAACGTGAGAGCCTATTAAAAAAAGTTTACAATGGCTCGCTGAAACCCATGTTAGCGGCCTTTCTTGAAGAACAACATCTCACAAAACAGGAGATTGATGAATTAAGACAGATTTTAGAAACCAAAGGAAAGGCAAAATGATACCCTATCTCGATTCTCTCGTTTCATTGGCTGAATGGCTATTCAAAACATCGCTGAAAGCCAGCGTTCTGGTCGCTCTTATTTTGATCATCCAGTTTTTACTGGGGCGAAAGTTGTCTGCCCGATGGCAGTATGGACTCTGGTTGCTGCTCATCATTCGGCTAATATTGCCATTCGATATCGAAAGTCGCTTAAGCATATTTAATCTGGTACCAGCGCAAAATATCCATTCCCTACAACCGCCGAATCCCGCCGAATATATTTCAACTCGGACTATCGAACCGACGAATTTCAATGTCCCAGCCACATCATTTCAAATTGAAACCGAAGTTTTACCAACCCAGCAAAGTTTTGGTGTTTCAACAAAAGAAATATTGGCGCTGGTGTGGCTGCTGGGATTAATCACAATCCTGTTTTATACATTTATCTGCAATTTCAAACTATGGCGAAAGATTCGACTGCAATCAATTTTATCGAGTCACTCGCTTTTTCAATTGCTCGAAACCTGTAAAAAGCAGATGAAAATCACTCGACCGATGGCATTAATTGAAATGGAAGGAATCCGAATTCCAGTTTTATTCGGTATTTTTAAGCCAAAAATCTTAGTGCCCATCAATTTCGCCCAGCAGATGACGGCTGACCAGATCAAGCACATCCTGCTCCATGAGCTGGCCCATTACAAACGAAAAGATGTGCTGGTTTCATGTTTGACAACTATTTTGCAAATCATCCACTGGTTCAATCCAATGATCTGGTTTGCTTTTTATCGCATGAGAATGGATCGAGAACTGGCCTGTGATGAGATGGCGTTGAATCGCATCGGTGCCGCTCAATCGCAAGCGTATGGGCAGACGATTATTTCGTTATTGGAAACCATGACTACAAAGTTTTGGTTGCCTGTCACGGTTAGCATTATTGAAAGCAAAAAAGATTTGAAACGGAGATTAGCCATGATTGTCAATTTCAAACAGCAACCGTTGATTTGGTCTATTGTTGCTATTATCATTTTAATCGCTGTCGGTGGTTTTGCCCTGACTGATGCACAGGTCAATTCTCAACAAACAAATTCACCAGCCCCCCAACTATCGAATTGGCCAGACGACAAAATTCAAAATATCGATGGCCTGGAGTATCAAGTTTTTAATCAACAAGTCGAACAGGAGATCGATTCTGGTCATTCTCAGGAGGAAGCATCAGCAAATCCGCAGCAGAACGTTTCTAAAAAATCAACCCAACATGAAAAAATTCAAAAACCGTACCGATCGGAAATCATCATCACTTTCACATCGGAAGGAATAAAAGTTGATGATGACATAATTGCTGTCGATTCGCTGGCTAAAAATTTGAATAAATTCAGCTTTGATGATCAGTCGATTATTAATCTCAAGCATGAGCAGAATGCTGTCATGGATGGTTGGTTTAAGGTCCAGACACAGCTTCAGGCTGTACCAGTAAAAAAGATCAAATACGTTAATGCCAAAACAGGACGGGAGGTTATCACCAACAGTTATCCTTATGAACTATTCTATTATTTGAATCAATTTTCATTACGACCGAAAAATTTAGACGGAAAATACGGCTACGTGAATCGACAGGGTGAAATGGTTATTGACGCTAAATTTGATATGGCCTGGCCGTTTGAGGAAAAATTAGCTGGAGTAAAAATTGGTGATAAATGGGGCTTCATTGACACAACGGGAAATTTTATTATTGAACCCCAGTTCGACCAGATCACTTCGTTTAAAGATGGTGTGGCAGTGGTAAAAATCAATGATAAGTGGGGATTTATTGATCCGCTGGGAAAACCGTTTATGAAAGCCAAATTCACCTACGCCTTAAATTTTAACGAGGGATATGCGCCAGTGCAAAACAATCAAAAGTGGGCATTTGTCAGCAAGCTTGACAGGGATATTGCGCTCGACTACAAATACGATCGGGCTTACGGTTTCTCCGAAGGATTGGCTGCCGTGGAGCTCAATGAAAAGTGGGGATTTGTTGATTATCAAGGTAACCTTGTTATTGAATACCAATTTGATGAAGTTGATCGATTTACTGATGGATTGGCACTGGTTCGATTGAATGGCAAGTATGGCTATATCGATAAAAAGGGCAAGTTTGTCATTAATCCACAGTTTGAACATGCGGAAAGTTTTTGTGAGGGACTGGCTGCGGTTCGGATCAACGGAAAATACGGCTACATCGATAAGAGTGGAGCAATTGTGATTGAGCCACAATATGACTTTGCTGCCAATTTTATGGGCGGAATTGCTCAAGTCATTATCTTTGAAAAACCAGAATTGAATATCAAAGGCCAGGGGTTTGAGATCGACAAGGCTGGAAATGTGATCGGAAGAAATAAATGATGAAAATTTCCTTGCAAATGACTGTTTCATATTGTATATTTAAGTACTTAAAATTTGCATAGGTAGTTGATTAGATTTCAGTTTTTCTTGCCAAGAAAAAATTTGGGAGCAAATTTTTGTATTATAAATTTTTCACATCGATTTTCAATTTTAAGTAGAGGTATTGACTATGTCTCAACTTGCGATACATTATGACTCTGCTATTTCAAGAAAAAAAATAAATAGAATAGTTGAAGAAGCTCTCGATAGAGAAAAGAAAATTATCGAGCACGCATTAAAGCGAACCCAGGAAAAGCTTCGTAAGTTTGAGCTTCAATATAACATGTCTTCTTCCGAATTTTTTCAGCAATATCAAGCTGGCAAAACTGATGACCGAGATGACTTTATAGATTGGGCAGGAGAATATCAAATACTGATGAGCATAAACGATCGGATGAACGATATTAAGGAATTAAGGATTGAGTATAATTGATTACTTCCTACAACAAAAAAACCTAATCGTCGCCAATCCAATAATTCAATCGTGGGAATATGAAGAGGACATTCGAACTTCATTTGAAGGTTTTTTTAAGGCCCGCTTGTATTTCATCGATAATTCAATTCTCAATTTTCGCGAATATGTAAATCTAATGGAAGGCAAAATTGTACGATATACTTATTCATTTCATTATTCTCAAGATCAGAGATTAATTTTTAGATACGATAACACTCCACATTATCCGCAGCTTTCATCATTTCCTCATCACAAACATTTGAGCACAGATACAGTGATTGCATGTCCGGAACCCACACTAAAAGATATCCTGTCCGAAATTGAGAAGATTATATTATTAAAATGACCTGAAAGACATTGCTTTAGTAAAAACATGTTTTATTTTCCATTTTTTTAATCTTTAATCTCATTGATTAAATAAAATAACCTAAGGAGAAAGCGAATGATGAAAATGGCTCTGCTTTTAATGTTAGAATCTGGAATCTTACTCTGGTCCTGCTCTAAAACATTTCAAAATCCCTTTTTCACCGAATGGAAAACGCCGTATGAAACGCCGCCGTTCGATCGAATCAAAGAGGAACATTACCTGCCTGCTTTTGAGGAGGGAATGAAACAGCACCAGCAGGAAATCGAGGCGATTGTGACGAGCACCGAAGCACCTACCTTTGAAAATACCGTCGTGGCGCTGGATAATAGCGGCGCATTGCTCACGAAAGTCAGCAATGTTTTTTTCAACATGACCTCAGCCAATACCAATGATAGCCTGCAGAGCATCGCTAAAAAGGTTGCGCCGATGTTATCCAAACATCAGGATGATATGCTGTTGAACGAAAAGCTATTTAAAAAAATCAAGGCGATTTATTCACAGAAAGATCAGCTCGATCTCAATGCGGAGCAAAGCATGTTGCTGGAAAAATATTATAAGGATTTCATCCGCGGGGGCGCTGATCTGGATGAGGCGGCCAAAGCAGAATTGAGAAAGATCAATGAGGAGCTTTCGGTGCTGTCGCTGCAATTCGGCGATAATGTACTTAAGGAGGATAACAATTTCGAACTGGTCATCGATCAGGAAGCTGATCTGGCAGGATTGCCGGATAATGTGAAAACAGCGGCCGCCGAAGCCGCCAAAGAACGGAGCAAAGCAGGCAGATGGGTTTTCACGCTGCACAAGCCCAGCCTCATCCCGTTCCTGCAATATTCGGAAAAGCGAGATCTGCGGGAAAAGATGTTCAAGGCCTATATCCATCGGGGGGACAATAATAATGAATTTGATAATAAGAAAATTTTGGCCAGGATTGCCGCCTTGCGCGTGAAAAAGGCCAATCTGCTGGGCTACAAGACTCATGCCGATTTTGTGCTGGAAGAAAACATGGCGAAAACCCCTGCCGCGGTATATGATTTATTGAATCAGCTCTGGGTGCCAGCGCTGAACATGGCCCAAAAAGAAGCCCAGGAATTGCAATCCATGATTTTTGCCGAGGGCAATAACTTTAAATTGGAACCCTGGGATTGGTGGTTCTATGCTGAAAAAGTGAAGAAGGCAAAATACGATCTCGATGAGGAGATGCTGCGGCCCTATTTCAAGCTGGAGAATGTGATCGACGGTGTGTTCATGGTTGCCAATAAATTGTATGGCATCACGTTCAATGAGCGAAAGGATATTCCCACCTATCATCCAGATGTGAAAGTATTCGAGGTCAAGGAAGCGGATGGCTCCCATGTGGCGATTTTGTTTGTGGACTATTTTCCGCGGGCCAGCAAGCGAGGCGGCGCGTGGATGAGTGAATATCGGCAGCAGCACAAATTAAACGGAAAAATGATCACGCCGGTGATCTGCAATGTGGGCAACTTTTCCAAGCCCACGGCGGACAAGCCATCGCTTTTAAGCTTCGAAGAAGTCTCCACCCTGTTCCATGAATTTGGTCATGCGCTGCATGGTTTGCTGTCCAACTGCACCTATCAGCGGCTCTCAGGGACTAATGTGGCCCGGGATTTCGTGGAGCTGCCCTCTCAGATTATGGAAAATTGGGCATCCGAGCCCGAAGTGCTGAAAATGTATGCCAGACATTTCGAGACTGGCGAACCGATTCCGGATGACTTGATCGAGAAGATCAAAAATTCCAGCAAATTCAATCAAGGCTTTGCCACGGTAGAATATCTGGCCGCCTCGTTTCTGGATATGGATTGGCACACGTTGACGGATACCGCTGCGGTCGATCCTATCGCTTTTGAAAATGGATCGATGAAAAAAATTGGCTTGATCCCTGAAATTGTAACGCGCTACCGCAGCCCCTATTTTCGACATATTTTTGCGGGTGGCTACTCCGCGGGCTATTACAGCTACATCTGGGCCGAGGTGCTGGATTCGGATGCGTTCCAGGCGTTCAAAGAGACCAGCCTGTTCGATCAAACGACTGCCAAAGCATTTCGCGAAAATATCCTGGCAAAGGGAGGCACGGAAGATCCGATGGTATTGTACAAGCGCTTCCGTGGCGCCGAACCCAAAATCGATGCCTTATTGGAGAAGCGGGGCTTGAAATAGCTGGTGAGCCGTCATTGCGAGCGAATCGTGTGTGAAAGACATCAGCTTCGTCC
>JAPDQM010000103.1:0-13575 GCA_034505795.1 Candidatus Zhuqueibacterota bacterium | reverse complement strand
CGTTTTTGGAAAATATCTATTGACTATTTGTTAAGCATTTCATATAATTCATTGGATTCGCAAGCCCCATGGCCCAAATTAGCAACTCATCCTGCAGGAGGTTTTAGTACCATGTTCCGAACCGCTTTGATCATGAGCCTGTGTCTTCTTTGGTTCCAGCTACCCACTCTGGCACAGCCGCTGCCTTGGGCTCGACCAGAAGAAGTGGGCATGTCTACGGAACGATTGCAGCTTCTGCCCCAGATCATTGGCGCAGCCATCGAACGTAAGGATTTCCCTGGCGCGGTGCTGCTGGTTGCCAGACAGGGCAAAATTGTGCTGCGGGAAGCCTACGGCAATTGCCAGTGGGTTCCCGAACGCCGCCCCATGACATCGGATATGATTTTCGACCTTGCATCCATCACCAAACCAATCGCCACCGCCACCTCGGTAATGATTTTGGTGGAGCAGGGGAAGATTCGGCTAATGGATCGGGTCAAAGACTTTGTGCCGGAATTTTCGCCCTATGTCGACACTGACGGGGCTGCCGGCGAAGATGCCCGGATTTGGCACCTGTTAACGCACACCTCCGGGCTGCCACCTTATACCAATGCCCGGGAGGTCGCTGCCAGATTTGGCACGCCCTGCCCCACCGATTCGTTGGTCAAATACATCGGCGTTTTGAAAAAACTAGCGCCGGCCGGAAAAGAGTTCCACTATAGCTGTCTGGGCTTCATCACCCTGGCCTATATCATTCATAAAATTACCGGTCAAACCATCGCCACCTTTTCGGAGCAGCACATTTTCAAACCACTGAAAATGGAACATACGTTTTATACTCCTCCCGAGCGCTATCGTGAACGCTGCGTTCCCACCGAAGTGGTCGATGGCCAGCCTTTGATCGGAGTGGTTCATGATCCGCTGGCCCGATTGCAGGGCGGGATTTCCGGCAATGCCGGCCTATTTTCCACAATTGATGACCTGGCAATTTTCGCCCAGATGATGCTCAACCGGGGCGAGTTCAATGGCAAGCGGATTTTGAGCCCGTTGACCGTGGCGAGAATGACTGAGGTATTCCCCGAAGCTGCATTTGCGGGACGGGGATTGGGATGGGATTTAAATTCGGGTTATTCGACCAATGGCGGCGATCTGTTTGGGCCTCGCGCTTATGGTCATACCGGCTATACCGGCACTTCCATCTGGATTGATCCTGAAACTGAGACAATTGTGATCTTCCTGACCAATCGGGTTCATCCGAATGACAAAGGGGAGATCATTTCGATGCGCAGTCGCGTGGCCAATATTGTGGCCAGCGCCATAAAAAAAATCGGGCAAAACTGAGTTTTGCCCGACAATTGGTGGAGACGGCGGGAGTCGAACCCGCGTCCGAAGGCCCGGTTTTACAGACTTCTACATACTTAGTCGGCTGTTTGATCTCGCCTGTGGCCGCACAATCGACCAGGCGGCTGACAGGCCAGCCCGATAAATTTTCGCCCCTCACCCTCGGGCGAGATGAAGGACTATCCCATCAATTGCGACGCAACAGATAGAGTCTGATGGGCGTTACTCCATCCGTGCGGGTTGCCTATTAATTAGGCAGCCATTGCATACGCATAATTGTCTGCGTTTAATTTTTTTCCCGGCAGATTAACGAGGAACCAGGACCTCGGTATGCCATCCGTAACCCCTCGACCCCCGTCGAAGCCAATTTCGTCCCCAAAGGCCATTAATTAGACGAATCAGCGACAGCGAAGTTCCGATGAAATATAATATTTTCATTGCTAGAATGCAAGCAAAATTTTGGCCTTCGCTGACTGCCTGCCAACGATGAAAAGCGCTATCAACCGACGGGGTGAATCCATCAATAAAAATACTTCTTCAAAAACACGCTATGGCGCGGCGACTGAACGGTTGTTATTGAAGGTATGATTGTTAATTCTTTTGCCACGCCCACACCAAATCAAACAGCGGACCCAACAAATGCCACTGGGTTCCAAATGGATATTCTCCATAAGTCAGCTTATACCCAAAGCACAATTGAAACCGCTGGTTTTTGGTCCAGAGCAATAATCCCTTGTGTTCAAACGCTATTTTTTCATCGCCGCTGGGATAATAGAATAGATCTGCATCCGCTAAATAATTCCAGCGGCTGACCAGCTTACCCTCTACGTTGCACCCGCCGCGAAAACCATAGCCCTGGTAAAAGACATTCAATCGGGGAAAAACCAGTGGCAGATCGATGGTGGTTCGCTCATCAAGTTTGCCAGATTTGATGGCGAGGCAGAACCCGGCTTTGCCCGTAAACAGATGACCTTTGGCAATGGATTTTGAAATCAGCACTTCATTGTAGATGGAAACGAGGTGCGGAATATGGAATTCGGGCGAGATGATGCCGCCAGTTCCTTTTCTGGCTATATTCCGTAGCAAAGGTGTGGGATAATAGCCGCTATGTCGTGTCGATAGGTTGAAACCCCTGTAGCAACCATGCGACCATTTCACATTGAAATTGGGCATCACCAAAAACGCTAATGGATGTGTCGATAACTCCAGGGACGCTGAGTAGCCATAGCGAAGCGACTGAAACACACCAACCTCCCATCTGCCCGCTGGCAAGAGATAGGCGGATCCGGAAGACCAGTGGCGCCAGTCGGTTTCATTTGGCTCGCCAGTGAATAGCGTACTAACAGTACAAAGGATTATCAGTATAACCTTGCAAAGGTCGAAAACCTTTGCAAGATTGAAAATGATTAAATTCTTCATTTCGGCACCTCCCATCTGGCGCTCACCGGAGCATGATCGGACAGATCGAGAATATCCTGGTGCGTGACCTCTGAACCAGGCACCCATTTATAATTCGTAAAAAGGTAGTCCAGCTTCCGGTCCCAAAAGCTATTTGGATTGGTGGTGTGAGTGAAATAGCGCCGTTGGTCTTTTAAATATTCAGCCAATGGCACAGAGCATTGGTAGCTATCGTACAGACCTTGCAACCAGGTCATCTCAGGCGTGTAGTTGCTGCCCTCTTTATGCTGGGGATGGTCGTTTGGCCCGTGAAATGACTCGCCGGGACATTTATCTTCATCACAATAATCCGTGGAATCCGAGCCAGGAGGCAGCAAATTCAGATCGCCGCCTGCCACAAAAGCTTTTCCTGAGCCAGCAAGTTTGTCGAGCTCGTCTTTGAAAAGATCCACCTGGATCTTTTTGGTATCGTCGGTTGAAAATGCCTCGATGTGGACATTGACTGCATAAAAATTATCGACGCCAGGCAGATCGATTTTGGTTTTTAAAATATTATGGCGCAAGTAGAAATATTTGGTCAGGGCATCCTGATCGCCACGTAGCGGCAGCGGAATGCGCACGGCTTCGCTAATTTTCCAGCGAGATAGGATGGCATTGCCCATATTGATACGTCCCAAGCCATCACTGGGCACAAATTGCACCTGCCAATACGAAGCATAAACTCCGTAATTGAAATAGGTATGATCCAGCAACCATTGCAGCTCATCGACATAGCCTGATTTTTTCGACTGAACATCCACCTCCTGCAAAAGCAGGATGTCGGGTTGCAGCTCGTTGATTTTATCTGCAATTCCTCTTAAATTAATGAGCACTTCATCCTCTGAATAGATGACCTGATCGCCACAGCTATCGCCAAACCAGGGTGCCCGACCGATGCCAAAGCGAATATTCCAACTCATCACCATTATCGTATCAGCATTGCTGGGAGGCGTCGTTTGCTTTTTGGCAGCATACCAGATCGCATTTTCGACATCCTCGAAGCGTTCTACCAGGGGATCACAGTTCAGAGTGACAAAAATAAGTATCATCATTACCGATGAAAACGTTTGTTTTAAAAAAATAGATTTGTGAGAACACATTGTAGCATCCCCTAAGTTAGATTTTATTCTTTAATTCTTGTGAAATTCATCTCAACATCCTTGAAGTATGCCACACCGTTATGAGCCAAAAAATGGTGATCTAAAAAACAGAGGGTCATATTTCACCTCTAAGTTTCTCCCATTATTTTGGACGGAAATCTGTGTCATGATGCGCTATTTAAGCAAGTTTTTTCCTCCCAGCCTCTCTGATAATTCGCAAATGTTGAATTTCCTTACTCAGTGATTCTGGAATCTCTTTATGTGATTGGAGTATTGATTCAAGGTGTGATAAAAATTTATCCAAAAGTTCCAGATGGCCTCCTGCATAAAGCAGTTCTCCAGCTTTTGAGAGAAAGCCTTTGAAGTGAAGTCTTCTAATGCCGAGTAAGGCTTGCTTTATCGCCTCCCCATTGATTGGATCCATTTGAGTATACTCAAAAATATCCGTTAATGTGTCTTGTATCAACCGAATTTCGATCAAATCCTCAGCATATTGCTTGATAAAAAAATCAAGGCCAGATTCCTCAAGTTGGGATTGCAAAACACCAAGGTTATGCTGATACCGTTTTTCCATTTTTTCGAGCTTATCACCCTGATTTAAAAAGGCAAAAAAATATGAGGAAATGGCTATCAATAATGCACTGGCGGCCGAAACGATAGAGGCAATCTGGCCACTCATTGGTATTACTGATGGAAAGCTAATTAAAATGATGCCGACGATGGTGCCTAGAACACAAATCAGCTTTGCCCCGGTCATAAGAAGTATTCCTCCGCAATCTGAATTTTAAGTTTAGGTTTAACTGATTAACAACTTGAATGGTGTGCAATAGCTGCCTCATTTATTGTTGCAACAAAAACCGAATATAAATTTTATCAATCGATGTAAATAACCGCAGCGGCGAGAATAGTTTGAATAGCACATCGTAGCCGCGGCTTCGCAGCCAGGCGCCGTTGCGGATCGTTTGCTGATCCAGCTTCTCATCTTTTTTCAGCGTGCCCAGAATAAGGCCCGGTTTGTGGT
Organism: Candidatus Zhuqueibacterota bacterium; assembly: GCA_034505795.1. GTDB lineage: Bacteria > Zhuqueibacterota > Zhuqueibacteria > Thermofontimicrobiales > Thermofontimicrobiaceae > Thermofontimicrobium_A. The sequence continues at coordinate 8,697 of JAPDQM010000103.1, read as the reverse complement.
AATTTTTCAAGCACGCTGCGTCCTCATGGATGCTTTGCGGCGTCGCTGATGCAAACAGAATAAAATCGCTTAATAGCATCACGTCACTAAAGTTTTCAGCCAATGGCCGTGTGGTATCCGTTTCGTAATAACAACTGGAGCGTAGCGTCGTGGCAAGCTTATCGGTCCATTCCAATTCATTGTTGTTATCGACGATCGCAATATGCGGCCGCTGAGCCGTCGCCCGAAAGAGATCGATGACCATGTCTTTGAACATTTCATTCTCGTCCAGCTTTGTCCTGGCGACCTCTTTGTATCGAGAAAAAATACCGGAAAGCAGTGCCGAGAGGCGATAAACCTCTGGCTCAATCTGAGATGGATGAATAGTGGCCAATGCCGCAACCTGGGCGGCAATGGATTCCAGTTCACTTTCCTGTAATACTTTTGCCGTCTCCTGAATTGCTCGAGTCAGGTAATTGATATGACTCTTAACGATCGCCCTGGCGTTTGCAGGTATTTTTTCGCCAGCATACCGGCCAAAGTAGAAAATTGTCGGCAGCGCTCGTACCAGCAATGCCGGAATCCCTTTGATGATATTTGGCTTTCGAACCATCCTAAGCCTCCTTTCCTGTACGGGTTAATGAATGCGAAAATCCTTACCCTCGACGAAATCCTCAATAAGATACCAAAAATCCTCGATATCGAGAGTCATAATCACCAGGTCTCTTCGCCGACCCCGAATATCGGTGACATGCTTTTTGAGTGTGGCTTCTCGGCGAAAGCCCAATCGCTCGAAAGCCGCAATGGCCGAATCCTGGCCCTCAATCATCTCGGCCTGGAGCTTGTAAATTTTCATTTTCAACGCATGAAAAAATAGCTCGCGAATAAAAATAGTGGCCAATCCCTTGCGCTGGAAATCCGGTGCAATTAACACCCGTACCTCACCGAGATTGCGCTTCCAGCCGAATTCGGCGCGAAACAGGGTGCCGATGCCAATAATCTTGTCATCGCTCAAAGCCAAAATCGGATACACTGTATCATAATCCAACCGCCCGAAGCGCAGTTCCACGTTCCGCTTGTCAGTAACATCTGTACGTAGAAAAAGCCGATCCGCTTCAGGAATCGTCCGATAGAATTCCAATAGCCGATCCAGGTCGTCTTCGGTCAGCAGCCTCAAAACAACCTGTGATTCATCTTTTAACTTAATAGTCTTGGGGTACTCAGCCATCATACCCTCCTTTAGCAGATGGATGATTTGAATGAATTAAAGAGATGATAAGAATCTGATCTTAGAAGCGAAATTGGGTCAGCAAGAATCTATGTTAAAAATAACAAATTTTCTAAGAATGTCAAGAAGATTTTTGTTTGAATAAAAAAAAGGGTTCGGTCTTTTGCTATTGAAATACTTGCACGAAATCTCACGTGGCGCGGCCCAGTAGGGGCGCGCGCCACGGCTCCGAAGCTACGTTAAAATTCCCCTTTTAATCCCAGTCCCGGTTCATCTGACAAAATCAGCCGTCCCCGGTCCACTGTCACGGCTTTAAAGGGATCGTTCGAAATCAATAGGTTTCCATCCAGATCCGCAAAATCCACCAGCGGACTGATGTGCGCTGCGGCAGCAATCGCGCAACTGCTTTCGATCATGCAGCCAAGCATAATTTTCATGCCCAGCGAGCGCGCCATCCAGATCATCCGCAACGCCTCTTGTATGCCGGCACTCTTCATCAATTTGATATTTATGCCATCATAGGCCGTGGCCAGGGTCGGTATATCCGCCGCTTTTTTGACCGCCTCATCCGCAATGATAGGGATATGCACCCGTTCCCGCAGCCAGCGCGTCTCTTCCAGCATGGCAGCCGGTAGGGGCTGTTCGATGAACTCCACGCCCAGCTTTTCCAGCCAGAGAATTTTTTCCAGCGCCTCTTCTTTGGTCTTCCATCCCTCGTTGGCATCCACTCGCAGCGGCTTGTCAGTCACGGCTCGTACTGCATTCATTATCTCTTCGTCATTGTTCCGCCCTACTTTAATTTTCAATACGGGATAGTGCTCAGCTTCTCGAATTTTTTGCTGCATCACTGCTGGCGTATCGATGCCAATGCTAAAGGTCGTGATGGGAGTTTTGCTTTTGTTTAATCCAAGATACTTGTACAGTGGCACGCCCAGACTCTTGCCCACCCAATCCATAATAGCAATATCGATGGCGCACTTGGCCGCGGTTTGTTCCTCGACCAATCCCCGGATGGCATAACCCAGGTCCACAAAATGCCAGGGATCGAATTTTTCGATAACCGGGATCGCCTTTTGAATCACCTCAATGGTACTCTCCGGTGTTTCATTGTAGCGAATATTCGGCGCTGCTTCGCCAATACCGAAGACTCCATTACGAGTGTATTTGACAAAGACATTGTTTTTCACATCAGAGGAGTTCCGAGAAATGGTCCAGGTGTGAGTTAAATTTAGCTGCTTGATTTTGTATTCTAACATGGTTCCTCCACTTGAACTTTTTTGAGCGCATGATTGAGTTAAGGGTAGCATACCAGCGTTTAGTGCGCCAAGACCGATAATGGCTCTGCCGCTGGCGCGGAGAAATTCTTTTCGAGTCCAATTCATATTTTGACCCCTTGGAAATTGGTTTTTAAATGATCTATGAGTTCACTTTAAAAAGCCCTTGACCGCGAATTTCGCTAATTTAGGCTAATTAATTTTATTGAAGCAAATTGGCGGAACTAGAAAAAATAGCTGAATTAACGGTTTTTAGAGTGCACCCATCTATTTTTTGGCAAGGCCTGCTCTCCGCCAATTAGCGGAGAAATCCCAGAGAACTGAAATTTTAAAAAATCCGCCGCCAGACAGACCACAATCTGGTGATCGGAGACGACATCAATTCGATGGGAGTGGCTTTGTCATCAGCTTGCAGCGAAGGGGCGCTAATCACCGGTCAATATCCTTCTCGCTGCCTGCAATCCCCGACGTCGATACCGGCTATAATCTTCATCCGTTGGATTAAAACTGTTGATATGAACCCATCCATCGGCATGAATGAATTTTCCCTTGCCAATGTACATCCCGACATGGGTGATGTGATCCAAATCACGACCGAAGAACAGCAGATCGCCGGTCTTTAAATTTTGCAGCGAATCATCCAATGCAACTGCATGGCCGATTTTAACTTGCATATTGGCATCGCGCGGCAAGCTGAGGCCATGCAATTGGTAAAGCGTCTGCGTAAAACCAGAACAATCGAAGCCCTTGGTGGAACGGCCACCCCACAAATAGGGAATACCGATGAATTGAAAAGCAAGATTCACCAGAGCGGATGGCGTGGGTTGGCTGCGGGCAAAATACTTTTTCTCCTCCATTACCAAATTCGATCGAATATAGCCAGATCGGCCATCAGGCAATTGCACCCGATTCCAGCCTCGCTTCTGGCCAAGATTGAGCAACAAATTGCCACGCACGACATCGCTCACCGAAATTGTCTGCTCTTTTCGTTCCGCCCAGATCTGACCATAATTGGAGGTAACAATCAACCGATCGCTTTGTCGCCATTGCGCCACGAAGGCACTATCGCCCACCTTGATCGAACTGAGCATCATCCAGCCCAGGTAGCCGTCATCCAATTGGCAGTAAGCCCAAAACCTGTCTTCGATTTTCAAAATTCTCACTTCCGTTCCCAGCAGGGCCTGACTGATGATCTCATAAATTACATCGGGATGACGGCGCAATTGCCCCACGCTCACGCAAATCAGGCCGTAGGTATTCTTGCCCAGGGCTGGATCCGGCAATGTCAGCAGGCTATCTTCAATGGGAAAATTCGTTTCTTCTCGTAACCGGGAAATCAATTCCGTCTTTCCCTCATGAGAAAGCGTCTCGCCCGTTAGCACAATTTTCTGTCCATCAAACCGGGCAGCAACTTCAAAACGAGCGATCCGTTTATCGGGACAATATTTTTGCTGAGTCTGTTGAATAATCCGAGTTACCGTGTCAGGCACAGCCATCGGTAATTGCGCCAAACAAAGAGTGATCCAACCCAGCAACAGCGAAATTGTCATGATGTATTTTTCGATTTTTGAATTACGCATATCCACATTCCATTCGTTCAATGAATAACCAACAGTCCCTGACTCCAGGACTCCAGGATTTCGTCTCCTTGCATCACCAGGTAAGTTATCGCTGCTGAACCTTGATGAATCGTTCAATCGACCGATCGTAGGTTCGCTCCACTTGATTCGGGAAATAGCACGCGGGCAATTCCCCCGCGCGACGATGATAGGCCAGACATTCACAACAAAAGCCCTTGCGGCTGCACGGTTCATAACTGCAATTGCACTGAGTTAAATTCGCCTGATAATTCTTACATTCCATACTACCTCCACAAGTTCACAATACGTGAGAAGAGCATGGCGCAAAAGCATAGAAATGCCCTTACTTCTGGCACCTTGCCCCATGCGCCATGCCATTATTTTAACAGCATCATCCGCCGCATTTCCAAATGATTTTCGATTCGCAATTGGTAGAGATAGACGCCACTGGCGAGGGCCTCGCCGCGATTATTCGTGCCATCCCATGAGAGCTGATGCCAGCCCTCCGTTTGAATATCATCAATTAGCGTTCTCACTTTCTCGCCCAGCAAATTAAAAATACCCAGCTCCACCCGACAGCTTGCTGGCAACTGATAACTGATGACTGTGACCGAATTGAAAGGATTGGGATAGTTCTGGCAGAGTGTAAAATGGATTTGTGCGGGCTGCTCGCTATTTGCAGCAGCAGTCCTCCGACCGAAGAAGTTGATTACCCGCTCCATCACACGATCCCGATCGGACTCGGGATAAATAGTTTCAAATGGAAATCCCAAATGCACCAGTTTGCCAGGCCTCGAGCTGGCACCAAAAATCCCCTCATACTGAATCGCTGCATGGTAGCTGGTGCCATCATAATTCAGACACACGCGGCTGCCGCCCATTGCCTCCATGCCATCGGGATAATCCACATTATAGGTGCCATGATTGCCATCATCGAACGTAATGCCCGCCAATCCTTCGAAAATCGTCCCGGGAACCCCGCTGCACTGATAGACATTAGCATCGTCAGTGACGTATTTCGCTTTGAGATAATTCTGGTAGAACGAGCGGCCATTATTGTAATAATCCAGATCCCAGCCGATCTCAGCACCTGAGACAAAAAGATTGCCACCATTTTCCAGATAGCTTCGCACCACTGTCTGTTCCTGGCTGGAAAACGTTTGATTGGCCGTGGACTCTTCTCCCAACAGCCAGATAACGATAGCATAATTTTTCAAATTGATTTGATTTTGAGCTACGACCTCATTGGAACACGAATCGAAATTTAGGCCCAATTTGGCCAGTGCTTTGGCATAAGGCACTACATAATTTTTGGTATTGCTACCGGTGGACATGCGATCAAAACCATTGACCACCAAAACGGACGATGGCTGCGCTGAAACTCGTGCCGCCAGCACTTCGCTCATAATTCCCAGCTCGCCCTGATCATTGGTGCCGATGACCTGAAAATAGTAAATTTTGCCTTCAGACAGGTCACTAAAAGTTCGCGAAAGTTCAGTCGTTTCGCCCATGTCCGAAAACGTCGTGCCATCCGTGCTAAAGTAAATCTGATAGTGCGTGGCATGGTTCACGGCATTCCAGCTTATTTTGATCTGGCGATTGCCCGGATTTTCGACTCGAAACTGCGGCGCCGGGATCATCAATTCATTGAATCGCAGCGGGGTATAATCGCCCCAGTCTACTGCTCGATAGACGCATTTGGTGGCGCTGCCTGAAGCTTCATAAACAATCGGCCGGCCATCGGCCGCGCGCTTATCAAATAGCCGGACGTGACTGGCGGGTTTGTTCAAAATATCTCCAGACAGGAGATCCGTTCGCGCAATTTCAGTGGAAAAATTGGGCAACGTTCGGGTGCTTTGCCGGGAAATCTCCCAACAACGGGAGACGAACGCCGAGCAATCGATGCCGGTGGCCCACCAGGGCGTGCCCCCAGCCGCGTTGTAATGTGTCAGATGCGATCCCGCACCATCGCCTCGGGCGATACGATCCAAAAAGGTGGAAACATCATCATTGCCGCCGTACGAATAGGCTTCACCCGTCTGCCAGCCCACCGAAAAATCACACGGCTGGTTGCCATACTGCAGATATTCGGGATGATCGATATTTTTCTCCGAGCAATACCACTGCACTTCGATATACGGCTTGGCATTGGTGATGATTTTTTCCCGTGTGATCTGGGCATTCAGTGCACTGCAGCCAAAAATCAAAATTAAAATTACTCCATGAAATTTCTTCATGATATTTCGCTCGCATTATTTTCTATTATCATAAGTTCAACCGCCCTTTGCCCCGCCTGCGCCACGCACCAAACCCCATGCCCCAGGCGTTTATCTTTCCTGCCACTGGATCACCAAAAAGCCATCGGCGCTGATTTTCAAAAAATAGATGTTTCCGTATTGGTCAATCGTAATCGGCTTGAATGGCATCACAAGATTTTCATGCTCAATTTTAATCGTTGCTAACAAGGTACCATTGCCATCGAATTTTACCACTTCAAAATAGGGCTTACCGTCGGGTGAGAACAATTCTTCCCGCACATAGAAATTACCACTCCGATCGCTATCCAGAAACACAAGTGAACCAAGCTCATCCTGAGTCGTAATGGTAACGGTTTGAATTTTTCGGGACGCTTCCTGTTCTATGGTCAGGTTTCCCCGATGCGAGTCGATCCATTGGGTTCTAATTCTCACGCCAGGGATGCGAGTGCTGCTTCCGGATCGCGCCGATTGGATTTGCTGAGCTTGATTTGGCGTGAGAGAATATTGCATCTGCTCGATCGTCCGAACCACTATCCCGTCTTCACTGCCACCCAAGCCGTCGATCATCTGGATTTTGGGGTTGATTGCAATTTTCTCGATCAACTGGCCATCGCGGCGATAGCGAGAAACAAACTGGTCGAAAGGGGCTAACACCCGCACTTCCTGATTTCGGAGCTGAATATCAAATGCACCGGATATAATACCAATTGCTCCAAGCCATTTTCCCGCACGCGAATAGAATTGCACCCGGCGGTTCACTGCATCAAGGATAGCGATGCTGCCATCCTCAGCCACCGCAAGTGCCTGCGGACAATTCCCTTCAGCTTCTAAACTGAGAGCAAATTCACCATTAGCGTTACCCCAAGCCGCAGCGATAAATGGCCGGGGCTGATAATCGCTAGCCACAGTGACGCTGGCCATTGCGAAAATCATTAGCAGCAAAATGCCAAAATATTTATTCATCTCATTGATCCTTGCCAGTTAAAATATTCTTGATAGCTAAAGTAATACATTTTTGAATTAAATTCAAGGGATTTTTAGGATATGAGTTCCCGATTTTTTGCAGCGCATTAAAGCTGTATCTATTATTTATTTTCGCCATTTTTAAAAATTTCCTTGATTTTTTGCGGCGATATGGTTAATATATTCCCAAAGAATGCGAGCCGACTATGAATCGATTATCAACCATCAATCCCCGATTAGCGACTTTTCTTTTTTTCGTGTTCTATATCATTCTTGCGCCGCAGCTTTACGCCCTGGATCCCCATAAACGCATCACCCAATACGACATTAAAGTTTATACGGCTAAAGATGGCTTGCCCATGAATTCATTGAAAAAAGTATTTCAGGATTCCCGAGGCTACATCTGGATTGGCACTCAAGAAGGGCTGGTGCGATTCGATGGCGTCGAGTTCATGCTTTATGATAAAAGCAAGCATCCTGGTTTGAAAAGCAACTTTATCCTGGACATTGCCGAGGATGCAAATGGAAACTTATGGTTGGCGACTGGTGGCGGTGGTATCAGTCGTTTTGATGGATTCAAGTTTACAACCTATGACACTACGGACGGGCTGGCGCATAATTTCGTCAATAAAATCATTGTCGGGAAAGATGGTATTATATGGGCGGGCACTCAGAATGGCTTGAGTCGCTTTAGGAATGGTCAGTTTATCAATTACACAATAGATGATGGGCTTTGTGGAAATAATATTCAAGCACTTTTTGAAGACAGCGATGGCAATTTGTTTATCGGAAATTCAGGTTCTGGTCTGAATATGATCACAAATGGGTCCATAATTGAAATCAATTTGCCTTACAATATATCCTCTTTATGTGAGAAACGTTCAGGAGAAATTGTTTTAGGTGTGGAAGCTGGAATAATTCTAACTTTTCGAAAAGGGATGTTGTACAATCTTGATCCCAATGCTCCATTCCCTGAATTCCGCAATTTTTCTTATATTAGAGATATCATCGAGGATCGCCATGGAAATCTTTGGTGCGGTTCAGTACAAAATGGCATCTTCAGATACTCTCATGGTCGTGTTGATAGGCTTGCCGTCGAGAACGGATTACCGACACATAATAGTCATTTTTTATCACTATTGGAAGATAACGAAGGGAGTTTGTGGTTTGCTGGTGATGCTGGCCTGATCCAATTGAAAGATAACAAATTTATCTCTTATGGTAAACTAGAAGGTTCCCCTTCCAGCTTTGGTCATACGGTCTGCGAAGACCAATCAGGCAATATTTGTGTTGGATTCAGAGAGTCGGGACTCACAATATTTAGTCAATACAGTGTAAAAAACTTTGGGAATATATGTAAACGGCCAGGAATTGGAATTGCAGCAATTATTCCCGCCCATGATGGGGGGCTGTGG
>JAPDQM010000102.1:0-13942 GCA_034505795.1 Candidatus Zhuqueibacterota bacterium | reverse complement strand
TGGAGATGCGACACAAGCCGCCGGCAAAATCGCCCTTTTCATAGCGGAGGTCAATGGATAAACTCTGAATCAGGTTCTCCAGCCCCTCCAGGATGTTTCTTGTCTTCATGGTGTCTGCGCTATAGAAATTGTTCAAGATTTTTTCGTTTCAATGCTTCAACCAGATCTTTCACCCGTTGCGCGTGATCGCGACGACAGATGAGCAATGCATCGCCCGCATCGACGATGATGAGGTCTTCCACCCCCAACGTGGCAATGAAGCGATGTGGTGAATCGATGTAACAACCCTGGCTGTCTTTGGCAAAATGGTTACCGATAATGACGTTCCTATTTTCATCTTTATCTGAAATTTTATAGACCTCATCCCAGCTTCCGACATCGTTCCAATCGAAATCGCCCTTGAGCACATAGACGTTTTTCGATTGCTCCATCACCCCATAGTCAATCGAGATGCTCTTAATCTGACAAAAGACTTTTTTGATGACCTCATCCTGAATCGGTTCGCCCAAATGCTTTTCGATTTCCATCAGGCTGTCGTAAAGCTCGGGCAGCAACTCCTCGATAGCATGTAAAATGGCACTGACCCGCCAGATGAACATGCCGCTGTTCCAGAGAAAATCGCCGCTTTCAATAAACCGGGTGGCTGTGGTTGCATCGGGCTTCTCGGCAAAGGTCTTGACTTTGAAAATTGGGATTCCATTGATCTCATCCACCTGTCCGTTCAACTGGATGTAACCATAACCGGTTGAAGCATACGTTGGTCGAATTCCCAGCGTGATCAAACTATCGGTTTTCAGTGCAAATTGCTCGGCGCTCCTGAGAACGGAGTAAAATTGCTCTTCTCGCTGAATTCGATGATCCGATGGCAATACCACCATCACGGCTTCAGGATCGATACGCTTTAACATGACAGCGGCCAGGCCGATGCAAGGAGCTGTGTTTTTGCCTTTGGGCTCGACAATCAAATTTTCCGCTGGCAGTTGCGGAAGCTGCGTTCTGACCTGCTGGCTTTGCGCTTCCGTAGTTACGACAAAAATTTGCTGTCGAGGAATTATGCAATGCAACCGATCGTAAGTTGCCTGAATCAAGGTTCGATTGTCAAGGATATTTAAGAATTGCTTCGGCAGTTCAAAGCGACTGCGAGGCCAGAATCTGGTGCCAATACCACCAGCCATTATCACCGCGTACATCATCGTCCTCCAATTGGTCCATCGCTATTTTATTGGCTGAGGAAATCTTTTGTGTTAGATATACCTTCACCCGGCAGGTATTGCAAAAAAAATGCCCGTGGCAAATATATGTCAAAAATGCCAAAGGCAATTCACTATCAGATTGTCAGCGCAAAATGATGAGACACGATGAGTACCCTGATTCAAAGAGTTATGCCACAATGTCGCTGCTACCGTTTTTTCAGGCAACACATTATTTCTTGCTATCTGCTGTTTCCTGACTAAAGATAACTAATTAAAAGTAAAAAATCAAGTAGATTATTAAAAAAATATTATGAATCTGAATAAGCTTTAGCCATAGAGAAACGGGACGCGCGGAGCAATTATTTTGGAAAAGGCATGTTCTGCATACTCATCGACTGATTGCGATCGTTCTTCTGGGGTGGCCATTTCAAATTTCTTTGAACTCGGCAGGGCAACGACCAAAATGGAAGCAAAAGACAGGCAAAGACGCATGGCGCAACAGAATCACGCTCAGACTGGCGCTGCATTCATCCGATGGTTGAACCGCTGACTTGCTGAGATAGGTTCGAACGAGTAATTACCTCGAATTGTGCGTTATACGTCCCAAAGAATTTCCATTTACAATTGAATAAGTATTGCAATTTTGATGAAAAATAATTATCTTTAACCGCAAAGTCAATCATGGTTAAGCTCCGAGGAATCAAACTATTCTCGCATAAGAACGAAGTCAAAAAATAGCTTTCAATCGATCTCAGCAGAGAAATCAATGCCAACATTATTGAAAGGGATTTTATGAACGACTCTCATGCGACTCCTAAATACACGCGACTGGAACATACGGGTGATGTCCAAATCAAAGTGCGGGGGTGCTCGCTACCAGAATTATTTGCCAATTCCGCCTATGCTATGTTTGATATTATCACCGATGCCAGCAAGATCACGCCACAATTATCGGATATTATCGAGGTTTCTGGCATGGATCTGGAAGAACTACTGGTCAACTGGCTTTCAGAACTCAATTATCTGTTCGTAACAGAATCCAGGGTCTATTGTCAATTTGAGATAGAGCATTTCAGCGAGCATGAGCTTTCGGCTACGGTGTTGGGGGAAAAATTCAATCCTCATAAGCATCCGTTTCATACGGAGATCAAGGCAGTAACCTTTCATGATCTGCAAGTCAAAAAGATCAAAGATCAATGGGAAACGAAAATTGTTTTTGACATTTAATAAAAGTGACTGGGGGAGTTGGCGTTGAACGCTTCATGTTTAGGTGATCACAATGAGCGATATCAAAATAAAAAAGGTGCATGATTTTCTCTGGGAGATCCCCAAAGAGGATCAGATGAATGTGCCCGGCCGCATTTACGCTTCGGAGAAAATGATCCAAGAGATTCGCACCGACAATAGCCCGCTGCAGGTGCAAAATGTAACCTATTTGCCTGGCATTGTGAACTACTCCATGGCCATGCCCGATATTCATTGGGGCTACGGCTTTCCTATTGGTGGCGTCGCTGCGTTTGAGCTGGACAGCGGGGTGATATCCCCGGGCGGCGTGGGCTACGATATCAATTGCGGCGTTCGTCTTCTGACTACGGCGCTGGATAAACAAGCGATCCAGGCCAAGATCCATGATCTGGTGGTTGGCTTGTTCAACTACATTCCTACTGGTGTGGGTTCAAAAGGTGAACTAAAAGTAACCGATAGCGAGCTAAAACAGGTGATGAAAAAAGGCGCTCTTTGGGCAATCGAGCATGGCTACGGTGAGGCGAGCGATCTGCAAAAAATTGAAGAAGGCGGCCAGATGGAAGGTGCTGACCCGTCAGTGGTTTCTGAAAAGGCAATTACTCGCGGGCGACCGCAGTTGGGCACGCTTGGCTCGGGCAACCATTTTGTGGAAATTCAATACGTCGACGAAATCTATGATGAGGAATTGGCGCAACGACTGGGTTTGTTCAAAGGCCAGGTTACGGTGACGATTCATACCGGTTCTCGCGGTTTTGGCTATCAGGTGTGCGACGATTTCATTCGTGTGATGCTTCAAGCATCGCAGAAATATGGGATTGAGCTGCGTGATCGCCAGCTTTGCAGTGCTCCGATTAATTCTCCAGAAGGCCAGCGCTATTTTGCGGCGATGGTCTGCGCCGTAAATTATGCCTTTGCCAATCGGCAGGTTATTTCGCATTGGGTGAAAGAGGCGTTTACCAAGACGCTGCATCTGTCGCCCAATCAGGTCCGCTTCGATACGCTTTATGAAGTGGCCCATAATATTGCCAAAATCGAAACCCATATCATTGGTGGCCAGGAACGAAAATTCTGCGTTCATCGCAAAGGGGCCACCCGGGCCTTTGGCCCAGGCCGTCCCGAGTTACCACTCATCTATCGTGATATTGGCCAGCCGGTGCTAATTCCGGGCGATATGGGGCGCTGCTCCTACGTGCTTATTGGTACCCAGCAGGCGATGGAGCAAACATTCGGCTCCACCTGTCACGGTGCAGGTCGTCGCTTGAGCCGCGAAAAAGCCAAGCGAGAAGCAAAAGGCCGGGCGATTCACCGTGAGTTGGAGGACCAGGGCATCATTGCCATGGCGGCCAGTCGGGCAACAATGGTGGAGGAGATGCCCGAGGCGTACAAAGATGTCTCGGAGGTGGTCAATGCCGTGGTGGGCGCTGGTATTTCCAAAAAAGTGGCCAAATTGAAACCCATGGGAGTTATCAAAGGTTGAACAAAGGATTCAATAAGCCAGGGGATTCGCTATGACACAGGACGTAGCTCAACAACGCATTCAACAACTTCGCGATGAGATCAACTACCATAATTATCGTTATTACGTGCTGGACGATCCTGAAATTTCGGATGCGGAATATGATCGATTGCTGCGTGAATTGCAATTGCTGGAGCAACAGTATCCCGCGTTGATCACGCCCGATTCGCCAACGCAACGGGTGGGTGCCGCGCCGCTGGAGGCATTCGAGAGCGTAGCCCATACCATACCGATGCTGAGCCTGGATAATGCGTTTGATGAAGCCGAAGTGAAGGAGTTCGATGCTCGGCTCCGGCGATTGTTGGCCCCCGGAGAACCAGTGGAGTATGTGGTCGAACCAAAGTTCGATGGCCTGGCCGTGGAGTTGATTTACGAGGCCGGTCGCTTTGTGCAGGGTTCGACACGGGGGGATGGCTATGTGGGCGAAAATATTACTCAGAATTTGAAAACCATCAAAAGCATACCGCTGAAATTGATTGAGCGATCCCTGCCTGCGCCGCAGCGGTTGGAGTTACGTGGAGAGGTGGTCATTCCTATCAAAGCGTTCGAGGAACTCAATCGGCAGCGCGAGGCCAACGGCGAAACGTTGTTTGCGAATCCCCGCAATGCTGCGGCTGGTTCGTTGCGTCAGTTGGATCCTCGCATTACCGCTTCCCGGCCGTTGGATATTTTTTGTCATAGCGTGGGCCAGGTGGTTGGGTTCGATTTTGAGACGCATTGGCAATTTTTGGAGGTGATTACCCAATGGGGATTGAAAGCTGCTCCTGAGCGTCGCCTCTGTCGCAGCTTGACGGAGATTTTTCGATTTTACGAAGAACTCGGTCAACAGCGTGATCAATTGCCCTTTGAGATCGATGGCATGGTCATAAAAGTGAATCGCCTGGCGCAGCGGGAAACAATCGGCATGAAGACCCGCAGTCCCCGCTGGGCCATTGCCTACAAATTTCCGGCCCGGCAGGAAATTACCCAGATTCTGGACATCAAAGCGCAAGTAGGCCGTACGGGAACGCTGACACCGGTGGCGATCATGAAACCGGTTCGCGTGGGCGGGGTCGAAGTCAGCCGAGCGACCCTGCACAATCAGGATGAAGTCGATAAAAAAGATGTGCGGATCGGCGATTGGGTGGTAGTGCAACGAGCGGGCGATGTGATTCCGGAGATCGTCAAAGTGGTGACCAGTCGTCGTACCGGTACTGAAAGGCCATACCAATTGCCCAACACCTGCCCGGTTTGTGGCGGTCATGTGGTTCGTCTGCCCGGAGAAGCGGCCCATCGTTGTCAGAATCTGTCCTGCCCCGCTCAATTGAAGCAGCAAATTCGCCATTTTGCCAGTCGCACGGCCATGGATATTGAAGGGCTGGGCGATAAATTGATCGAACAATTGGTGGAAAAAGGCCTGGTGGCCAACGTCGCAGATCTATATGCCCTGTCAAAAGAGCAATGGGCGCAGCTCGATCGGATGGGCGATAAATCGGCTCAAAATATTCTTGATGCGCTGGAGAAAAGCAAGCGCATTCCGCTGCCCAAATTTATCTACAGCCTGGGCATTCGTTTCGTGGGGGAACATACGGCTGAACTCCTGGCCAAACATTTTAAAACGCTTGACAATCTCAATCAGGCCACGTATGAAGAACTATTGACTATTTATGAAATCGGGCCCCAGAGCGCTCAGAGCATCGTGCAATTTTTTAGTGAGCCGAAAAATCTGGCGACCATCGATCGGTTATTGCAGGCGGGAATAACCATTCAGCAGGCGGAAGAAAAGGTTGGGGATCTGCTGGCTGGCAAGGTGTTTGTGTTTACCGGGGAATTGGAATCTTTCTCGCGCACCGAGGCCGAAAAATTGGTGACTTCGCTAGGAGGACGAGCAACTTCATCGGTCAGCAAGAAAACTGATTTCGTGGTTGTGGGCAAGGCTCCAGGTTCCAAAGCGGATCGCGCTCGAGAACTAGGAATCAAGATACTGAGTGAAGCGGAATTTAAAGAAATGATCGGAATCTAAACAAGAGCTATTCACAAGGTCACCAAGCCAATGAGCATTCGATAGTCCGCCCCTTAGTGCCAGAATTACCTTGAATTATCGTAACGGGAGATTGAAAATTCGCGAGACGATTTTTAGCTACATTAGCCAGGTCATTATTATTACCTTCAAGATCATCCTGGGACTGTTTTTTCCGATTATTTTTTGCTGCATCATTTTGAACCTGCTGGCGAAAGAACAGAACCGAAGGCTTTACGATATTGGCGGCTGGCGCGCGTTGCTGACTACCGCGTGGATTGGCACCCCTATCCATGAACTGAGCCATTTTCTGGTCGCGCTCATCGCCAATCACCGCATCATCGATGTGAAGCTATTCAAGCCTGATCCAGAGACTGGCTCGATGGGTTATGTGCATCATGGCTACAAAGATGACAATTTTTACCAGGCAGTTATCGGCAACACCCTGATTGCCATTGCGCCGTTTTTCGGCGGCTCGGCGGTGATTTACCTTATCAGTTCCTTCATTTTCCCGGATTTTTCTCTCTTTGCCCCGGATGTGCCACAAATTCATTATCTGAATATCGACAATGCCCTGGAATGGCGCAGCTACCTTCTGTTTGGCAGCAGCGCTTATGAGTTCTTCAGCCATCTCGTGGATGTTGTCTTCTCACCCGAAATGCTGCGCGACTGGAAGCTATATCTGTTTTTGTTTCTGATGTTGGGCATTGCCAATCATCTATCACCGTCTGCTTCTGACTTTCAAAATCTTTGGTATCCGCTTTCCATTTTTTTAGGTTCACTGGTGTTGTTGAATATGATAACGTATCCGCTGGTCAAAAATCCCGAAGTCATTATCGCTACTGCTTCGCGTTATATTTTTGTTTTCCTACCCATTTTGTACCTGGCTATTTTCATCAGCGCGTTGGGGCTGGTCATTACTTACATTCTTTATGCGATTGTCTCGCTGTTTCGGCGCTGAAATATTCAGCAATAGCAAGTAATGAGTGCGCTCTAAAAAACGCTAATTCTGTTAATTTGAACTTCAATAAAATAAATTAGCCCAAATTTGTCCCCCACTTGGCGGACGGTCAAGTTTTTTTTAAGTGGGCTCATATAGTGGAAAATTGCAGAAAATAGAATTCCCAAACCGTGCTTTTGAATGAAAGCATGCTGGAATGAATTATTGAATTATGAATTATGAGACCCTTCATTTCTGGGTGCAAAAAAACGAACCAAGCATTATACCGCACCTGTCAGTTTGTATTGAGCTTAACAGTTACTCATGACAACGGGACGGTTCAGTATGCGCAAGAATCACCATCGGCGATCAACTGAATAGTTCATTGGCAACAGCTATAGCCTTCTCGATGTCAGCTCGGGCAACATTGAGGTGGGTTACGGCTCGAACCAGCGTGGGGCCAAATGGCACCAGCCAGATGCCGCGATCGGCAAACTTCGCAATCACTTCGGCTGCCGTCTTTTGAGAAAGGGCAACATCAAAGATGACGATGTTGGTTTCAACAAGATCGGGATCGATATGGAACCCCTTGATTTTCGCCAGCCCTCTTGCCAGCATCTTCGCATGTTCGTGATCCTCGGCTAAGCGATCCACGTTGTGTTCCAATGCGAACAGTGCGGCTGCAGCCAGAATGCCCACCTGGCGCATGCCTCCCCCAAGCATTTTGCGAAAGCGATGTGCTCGTTCAATAAAAATTTTGTCACCAGCGACAATCGACCCAATGGGCGCGCCCAGCCCTTTGGAGAAGCAAAACATGACCGAATCGAAACAGCGGGCATATTCTTGTGGTTCAATGCCGGTCGCGACACAGGCGTTGAACAGGCGGGCTCCATCAAGGTGCATTTTGAGTCCATGCTGCCGCGCGATCTGGTGGATGGCCTGAATGGTGCGAAGCGGATAGATCGACCCGCCCCCGCGATTGTGCGTGTTTTCCAGACAAATCAATCGCGTAGGGGGAACGTGGACATCGTGATGGCGGATGCTTTGAACAATTTGCTGCGGTTCCAGAATCCCGCGGCGACCGGGGATGGGATGCAGTTGGATGCCACCAATCACCGCTGCTCCGGCCACTTCATAGTTGAATGTATGGGATTCCCGTTCAACGATGACTTCATCACCAGGCTGGGTATGGGCCAGGATAGAGATGATATTGGCCATGGTGCCGGACGGCGTGAATAACGCGGCTTCTTTGCCCAGGAGCGCAGCTACTTTTTCTTGCAATCGATTGACAGTGGGATCATCGCCAAAGACGTCATCGCCCACTTCGGCTTCGGCCATGGCGCGTCGCATTTCTGGTGAAGGCTTGGTGACGGTGTCGCTACGAAGATCTATGATTTCGTTCATGTGAAGTACCTCCAATTGGCGTTTATGATCAAATTCGTTAGTTGAAATGCTATATTATTTGTTTAAACCTTAAAGTTGCACTCAGAACTAACGGTATCTAAAAATAAAATGTTAAATTCTGAGACAGTTCGCTTCTGAGATCCCAAAAGTCCACCCACCAAACTACATAGGGCTTTGAACAGAAAATCAGGCAATCGGATGCCAAAAGTATCAATTATTTTTTTCAAAGTCAAGAATTCATTTCTCGAATCAATTGTCCATGTAGCAGTTATTGGGACTACTTTCGGGGCGGAAATGACCAAGACAATTGAGATCGGCTGATATTTTATTTTGGATATTGCATTTTTGGTTTGAAATTAATATATTCGTTAGCAATGGCAAAGGCCAATCATTTTGACATCATTTAAATTTGTCCCAAAATTCTGTTGGAGCTGTAATATGCAGGAAACGAAATCTAACGCAAAATTTCCTCGCTTCGGCTGGCTTGGTTTGCTCATCATCGTTGTTGCGGAAATTCTATTAATTTTGGATGTCAAATTTGTTAAAAATTTTTTCACACCGATTGTCTGGACCGGATACATCTTGTTCATCGATGCGTTGCTTGAGAAAATAGGTGGCAATTCCTATCTGTTGCATCGTCGCCAGAGTTTTCTGATCATGCTCCCGGTCTCATTGGCGTGCTGGTTAATCTTTGAAGGCTACAATTTACATTTAAGAAACTGGGTTTATCTCAATCTGCCCGAAAACATGGCGCTGAGAATGCTCGGTTACGTCTGGTCCTTCATTACTATTTTCCCCGGTGTCTTGTTGACCAGTGAAGTGATCGATGAATTGAAAATCTTTGCTAAAGTGAAAACGAGGCGATTTGTTATTTCCAACACGACTCGTTATGTCTGGATGTTCATCGGAATGCTGTTCCTCATTGTGCCGCTTGTTCTGCCAGCGAGATTTGCCGCCTATTTATTTGGCCTGGTCTGGATGGGGTTTATCTTTGTAATCGATCCCTTAAATTTATTTTTAGGTCAACACTCTTTGTTTGGGGATCTGCGCACGGGCCAATTGAGTAAACTGCTGTCGCTGTTTCTCAGTGGTGCCATTTGTGGTTTGCTTTGGGAATTCTGGAATTATTGGGCCACCACCAAATGGATTTACATCCTGCCCTTTTTGCAGCATCCCAAAATATTTGAAATGCCGGCGGCGGGTTTTCTGGGTTTTTTGCCCTTTGCGGTGGAGTGCTATGTGCTCTGGATCCTTATTCGGTTGGGGATCCAGCGAGCCACAGGTTTGAAATTGGCCAGAACGAGTTAGAGGCAAATGATGTCTGAACAGATGACAGCATACGTGATCATCCCATTGCTGATTTTCTTCGCTCGAATCATCGACGTCTCGATTGGCACTGTGCGAGTGGTTCTGCTGGCACGCGGCAATCGGTGGCTGGCGCCGCTATTGGGTTTTTTTGAGGTCATCATCTGGTTGGCGGCCGTGAGCAAAGTGATGCAAAATCTCACCAATGTGATTTGCTACATTGCGTATGGCGCAGGTTTCGCCACGGGCAATTATATTGGCCTGTGGCTGGAATCCAGACTGGCTTTGGGTTTTCAGATCGTAAGGATTATCTCGACCAGTTCATTGCAACTGCTGCCCACGGAACTGCGCAATGAAGGCTATGGGGTGACAACGCTGAAAGGTCGGGGCGCCAGTGGTCCGGTGCATATTATTTTCTCGGTCATTGCTCGAAAAAAAGTGAACGAATTTATCAACCTGGCACTCTCGATTGAGCCGAATGCCTTCATCTCAATTGAAGACGTGCGCTCTTCGCACTCCGGTTATCTCCAAAGTAACTCAGAAAAGCGCTCAAATCGGCTCAAAAAAATAGCCAAGAAGAAATAGACCAGATTACTTGCTTGGGTGGAGCATATTGCGACAGTGTGAGGATCAAAGGATAATTCAGGACAGGGTATAAAAAATAAATACGTCAGATCATCGCCAAAATAAATAGTTAATACTTGATCGAAAACTTTCCTTTCTGTTATTTCTACCTGCCTGGGTTTATTTGCTCGATATGGAGCGCTTTATTAAAATATGCAGATATGACATACAGCACAAACTCAGGCAGATAGTGGTATCAATCTCAATTTTGAAGAAAAAATTCCGTTGGCGTCTTATCATCCCTTGGAAATAAATTTTAAGAAATCACATCATCATGAAACCAAAATTGCTTCTCTCAATCTTTATGTTGCTTCTCGCCCAAATCACCTCGGCGCAGGTCACTGGTCTTGTGGAAGATTTCAACGACAATCAGCTTACAGGCTGGGAGGTCCCTGCCGATCACCAGCGCACCTATACCCTGACCGAAACCGATGGCGTTCTCAAAATCGACTACCATCGCACCGCCAGCAGTTGGGAATGGGATAATTTTAATTTCTCGCCGCCGCTGATCGATATTTCTCAACATCCACGGATCAGCGTGAAAGTCAAATCTGATACGAAGTCCATGCTGATTTTCAAACCCGTCTATAATCAAACCGAAGTGGCATGGCTCAAACAGCAACTGGCGGATGATAATGAGTGGTACACCATCACTTTTAAAATTGAAAATCCAGGAGCAAATTTGATCGATCGGATTTACATGTACCTGGATGGCGGAAGCACGTCGTCAGCCTCGGGCACGGTTTATTTCGACGATTTGAAAATCGGCGACCAGGCGGATATCGTGGCCGATCTATCGGAATTGAAAGCAGCGCTCAAGGCTGCCAATGCGTTGTTCCAGCATTCTATCGAAGGAACCTCAGAAGGCGAGTTTGCCCTGGGCTCCAAAGCGATTTTCAAAACAGCCATTGATTCCGCCCAGGCGCTCTATGACTCCCTGCCCGCCTCGCAGGACGCTGTCGATGCAATGGTGTGGAATTTATACGACGCCTGTGTGACGTTCGAGACAGGTGCTGTGGTCAAAGATTTTCCACTGGATATAGTTGATGATCGGGCGACGAAAGAGACCAAATATCTATTTTTGAATCTCGATAAGCTGGCCAAAACCAATCTGCTATTCGGGATGCAGGACGCCACAGGCTACGGCGTCGGCTGGACCAATGATGATGATCGATCGGATGTGAAAGATGTTTGCGGCTCCTATCCTGCGGTGTATGGTTGGGGCATCAGTGGCGTGGCGGAGAATCAGGATGTCGCCCGTTTAAAATATCGTATGACCTCTGCTTTCGAACGAGGAGGCGTCAATACCATGGAATGGCATCAGCTCGATCCGCAGAATCGAGGCTTCTATGCGGCCGATGTGAAAAATGAAAGAATCGTCGCCACCCTGCTGCCTGGCGGACAGTACCACGATTTGTATCGGGAAAAGCTGCAACGCATCGCCAGGTACATGAAACGGTTGCGTGGTACCCAGGGACAATCCATCCCTGTGATCTTTCGTCCCTATCATGAAAACATCGGGAGTTGGTTCTGGTGGGGCGCTGATCATTGCACCCGAGAGGAATTTATGGCGTTGTGGCGGTTCACGGTTTCCCATCTTAGAGATTCACTGAATGTCCATAATCTGCTCTACGCCTACTCCCCTGATAATTTTTCCGACAAAGCGCACTATCTGGATCGCTACCCTGGCAATGATTACGTGGATGTGCTGGGAACCGATCAATATCTGTCTGGCTCCATCACCAGCAATGCGCAGGCTCAATTTATGAGAAGGCTTCGAGACGTCGTCGAGCTGGCGAGGGAACGCAATAAGATCGCAGCCCTGACCGAGACGGGTCGGGAGACCATCGATATTCATGACTGGTTCACCCGCATCCTGCTCAATCCCATCAAGAACGATTCCACGGCGAAAAATCTGGCTTATGCAGCAGTCTGGCGCAATGCCCATGCAGGTCATCATTATGCCCCCTATCCTGGTCATCCCAGCGTACCTGATTTTCTCAAATTCTTTGATGATCCATTTACCCTGTTCGAGTCGGATCTGCCTGATATGTATGCCCTGGTCACGGTCGATTCCTTGCCGCCGCATTTCACGAAATTGCCAGCGAGCCCTTTTATTTCCCACTATTCGACCGTGACGCTGGAAGCGATCACCAATGAACCAGCCTCATTGCGGTACAGTACTGTCAATCAGCCATTTCGCCAGATGCCCTTTGAATTCGAATATGGCCAGGGCATCACCCGACATGCAACGACCATCAAAGGCAAGCATGGACAAAGCTATACCTTTTACTTCCGAGCCGAAGATCAGTACGGCAATGCGATGGATACCTCGGCCGTCGTGTCGTTTTCCATCGATACGCTTGGCGCACCGATCCATTGGATGGACTTGAGCTATGATGTTTCTGCATGGAAAATTGGAACAGCGCCGCTGGGCTTTGGTAGCAGTGAGGTCGTTACTCAACTGGCCAATGTTCGCACCGCCTATCTGAGGTACGAGTTCAATCTGGAAAATGCCAGCTCGATCAGTTATTTTTCGCTTATTCTAAAATATGATAACGGCGTTGCCCTTTATTTGAATGGCCAGGAAGTCGGCCGAGTCAATCTGCCTTTTGGAGAATTGACTTATGAAACCTGGGCAACAGACGCTTCGAGTGGTTTCAAAGCCATTACGCTTACGACGGATCAAATCAAGCTGCTGAAAAATGGCACGAATGTGCTGGCCGTGGAAATTCATCAAGCCGAAGCCGACCCATCGGATCTGCTAATTGACATCAGAGCGCTGGCGCCCAATCCCGTGATCGAGTATGGCTCGAGCTGGCATTACTTCGATGAAGGCAAGCAGCCAGAGGATCAAACGCTGAGCGGAATTGTAAAAAATGATGAGCGGGAGTTGCCTGGACAATTTTTCCTTGAACAAAATTTTCCCAATCCCTTCAATTCTAAAACTCAAATTCGCTATCAAATGGCCCAGGCAGAAAAAGTTGAAATCGCTATCTATAATTTGTTAGGTGAAAAAATTCAATCGCTGATCAATGAGCAGCAAAATCCTGGGAGCTACATGATCGAATTCGATGGCATGAACCTGGTGTCTGGAATTTATTTTTATCGGATGAAGGCTGGAGACTTTTTGCAGGTGAAGAAAATGATTTTGTTGCGCTAAAATTGAAAATGATAAAAATTGTTGGATTAAGAATGCCCAACAGATTTATTGTTATGATTTCATCCGTTGGGTTGTTTCAATTCGTTGGAGAAAATTGAAGCATAGGATTATGCATTGATGACAAAAAAATTAACGAATCTGATCTCTCTTTCAGCATTAATAGCGTGGGGCCAGTTAATTGGTTCTGTCAAAGATTTCCACCAAAACATCCCCTCCAACCAGGAGACTGTCATGATTGCAGGAGATCGCCAGGAACTGGCACAGGCAATACAGGACGCCAATGCGCTGTTCAACAATTCCATCGAAGGGATGGATGAGGGACAATTTGCTATCGGCTCCAAAGCCATCCTCCAGTCGGCCATTGACGCAGCACAGGCGGCATTCAATTCCGATTCGCTGACCAGCCAGCAGATCGACCAGGCCATTGCTGCGCTCTACGATGCCTGCATGACCTTCGAATCTGGCGTAGTCGTGAAACATATTCGAGTGGTGGATGCCCTGGCGACGAAGGAGACGAAATATCTGTTCACTAACCTCTGGCTGCTATCGAAAA
>JAPDQM010000101.1:0-14016 GCA_034505795.1 Candidatus Zhuqueibacterota bacterium | reverse complement strand
ATGAACGGATCGTTGCAATAGTCCACGGGATGCATTTCAAATAGTGGGTTATTGTGGGCGAATTCATAAAGCCGTTTTGATCCGAGCAAGAAAGTCGCCACAACTTTGCCGTTATGTAGCGTCTTTCGAGCGCCAGTGATGAATCCTTTTTCGATTCCCTCCATGATGCCATCAGAGACCATCTCCGTATGGATGCCGAGATCTTTTTTGGTATCCATGGCGCTAAGCGCGGCATTCGGAATGCCACCGATGCCCAATTGCAACGTTGAGCCATCTTCTACTAGATCAGCAATGTATTCACCGATTCGCTTTTCAACGGCGGTCGGCGGCGTGATTTCCAACGTTGGCAAATCCTCCGATGTTTCCACGATTTTGGTCGCTTTGGAAACATGAATGAAACAATCACCCAACGTGCGCGGCATTTTGTCGTTGATTTGAATAATCAGCTTTTTGGCATTTTCTGCTGCGCCCTTTGTGGCGAGGTCTTCAACACCGAACGAGAGAAATCCATGTGCATCAGGCGGAGATGTCTGCACGATGGCTACGTCCAATGGCAGGGAGCCGTGCACGAACAGCGCCGGGATTTCATAAAGAAAAATTGGAAAATAATCGGCTTTGCCCTCATTCACTGCCTTGCGGTCAGCCGGACCGACAAATAGCGATTTATGTCGGAAATGGCCTTCCATGCCCGGAGCTGATAAGGGATCATCCCCCAACAGGAGGACATGAACGACATCCACATCGTTATAGTCGTCCTTGTGGGCCGCCAGAGCCCGGACCACATGGTAAGGCGCGGCGGCATTTCCAGAGATATAAATTCGATTCCCGCTCTCAATAATTCGAATTGCATCTTCGGCTGTGGTCAATTTCTGCTTATAATCTTCCATCCATTTCATAGCTATGACTCTCTCTATTTGATTCTTAACTATTCACATTTAAAAGGTTCATACTTCAGATCAAAAAGACTGGCCACTGCTTTGTTGGTGCATTTGCCGTTATGAATATAAATACCAGAATTCAGAATGCGATTGCTGCGACATGTCTTCTCGATACCATCTCGGGCAATTGATGAAATCAATGGGAGCACAATATTGTTCATAGCTCGCGAGGCCGTTCGAGCAACCACCGAAGGGATGTTTGGTACGCAATAGTGTAGCACACCATCTTTCACAAAAACTGGATCCGAATGTGTGGTTGGGCGACTGGTGGCGACGCAGCCGCCATGGTCAATGGCTGCATCGATGATCAACGCACCGCGTTTCATCAATTTTAACTGATCTTCGGTAATTACCACTGGTGTGCGTTGATTGGGCTGATATACCGCACCGATGAAGACGTCGGCAAATTGCAATGCTCGCTCGATCGAATAGTGATTGGCGATGGCCGTAATGACGTTGCCTTTCAGTTCGTTGTTGATATAACGTAGCCGGGCGATGTCTTCATCCAAAACAACCACCTGTGCCCCGAGTCCGACAAAAGCTTTGGCTGTGTGATATCCCAGATGTCCCGCGCCCAGAATCACAATGGTCGCTGGTGGAATTCCTGGAAAACCACCAATAGCAATTCCTCGCCCACCGTTATCGCATTGTAGAAATCGACCGGCTATCTGCGGCATCATATTGCCCGCAATTTCACCCATGGCTACCAGCAACGGCCGATAGCGCGGGGCTATTTCGATAAGTTCTGTGCCAATTGCCGTTACTTTGTTCTTGATCATTTGGTCAATGGCTCCTTTGGTCTGCAGCCCCAATAGCAAGAAGGAAAAAATCATCTGTCCTTCTTTGAGAAATTGGGCCTCGTGTTCCGTAGGTGGCATCACTTTGATGACCAAATCCGACCGCTGGAAAACTTCCTGCCGCGAAAAGACGATCTCTCCGCCCATTTGTTGAAAGTCTTCATCGGAAAAGCGTCCATCTTTGCCCGCACCTTTTTCGATGTAAACGGTATTGCCCTCTTTCACCAGCGAATATACACCCTGCGGCGTGAGGGAAATGCGTCTTTCTTCAGCGAGGGTTTCCTTAGGAATGCCAATATTCATCTTTTTCCTCCGCTTTGATCGTGATCTCATTTGTTCATATCATTTTTTGCAAGGTTATAAGATAATTTTTTTAATGTAAAATGCAAGAGAAATATTTAGTTTTTTTGTTTTAGTCATTGGCCTTTAGTCGGCTAAGCTAAATTGCCGCAAAATGCGTCGCCAGCGATCAGGGCGATGCTATTCTGTCGTTTTTAGCATGTCATGCAGCGGGTAGAAATCTCATAGAAGATAATTTTTTATTAACAATTTTTTTATGCTTGACTTTTAATGATAATCCTATATATTATATCCCAACTTTGAATGAAATGAATACTGTTTTAGCCTATGGAGATTGGCGTGAAGAACTACATCGAAGAAATCGACACCAGCGTCACCTTCATTGAGGATGACGCCATGTCCAAACCGGAGGTTCGAGTTCCATATAAAATCGAAAAATTTCCGACTGAATTTAAGAAAAAAGTTCTGCGGTCAATTGATAAGACATTTTTATTGATATTACTCAGTTCGATTCTGCTCAATCTGGCTGCGCTCTATGTTCTCAAAAAAATGCTGCCGACCGCTTTTGATGCCAGCGCAATTAATAAAATTCAGGAGCATTATGCGCGGTTACTGTTGAAAGGTGGTTCCGCAACCACCACTTATTCTTTTGACGCCAGCAATATTTATCAGAATAGAATCGATAGTAAGGTGATTACCGGCCTGGGAAAATGGATGGATGTTTACACCAATAACATCCTCGAAAGCATCAAAAACATTCCCGCTCTTGGCGAAGCAGGGACTGTTAGCGAAGGCACCGGCGGCGGTGGTATGGCGGCGGCTCAATTACCATCTCGGGAATTTTTGGCTGAGACCAGAAAAACGACTGCCGGCAGCGGTCGCGGAGTGCCCCAGGCTGAATTAGACCGGCAGGTGAACTCGGTGGGACTATTAGGCTTGATCTCACGCGAAGCCAGAACTGTGGATCGTGAATATGTCGACGATCTGCTGGAATATGCATCCGAAAATTCGTCCCACCTGGAAAAGGTGCTGGAAAAATTGAGCACCATTGAGGTCCCGCGTTATGGTAGCAGTGGGTACTTGCGCAAGGTTCGGCAGAGCGCTGACGGCGGCGGCGAGGCCGGGGAACAGACGGATCTTCGTGGTGGTCGGGTTACCACCGAGACCGAAACGAGGCAGATGATCGAAAATATTGCGCCCATCGCCGAGGCAAAATCTGAAGATATTAATCGAAATGTTCAATTTGAAGCGGTTCCATCCAGCGAGCAGCAGCGGTTAGCCGAGCTATTTACCGTTCGACGGACCCGAACCGCTCAGGACGTATTGAATGTTGTCCAATCACATACCCGAGCGATCCAGGATTGCTACAAGCAGGAGCTAAAATACGATCCCACGGCAAAAGGGAAAGTCGTGGTTCGCTTCACGATCAACCCGGAAGGTATTGTCACCAGTGCAGCAATTGTCTCATCCACGGTGAATAGTCCTCGCATGGAGAGCTGCATCATCAGTCGGGTGAAAGGCTGGCGAAATTTTCCGCCCAGCGATCCGGCAGAAGGCGAAAAGACCTATCGTCAGACATTTACTTTTGGCGACAAAAAATGACGGTCTGGCAGGTCTGCCGCCAAGGGTGAAGCGATTGAGACCACGAGCCGGATACCTCGCTGTTGATAGGCTATCTGATGATCGACGATGGGGGAAATTAAGAGGCTATGGCTTTCACTGCCCCGGATCGAAGTTGATCCGCTGCAACGAATGATGTTCGGTTTGGAGCCAATGCTGAGCAATTGCTTATCAGGCAGTCAATGATTTTCATTCATGAATTAGGCTTTGGGGGTGCTTTGAAAATTGCAAAATTGAATATTGACTCAAATGGTAGCAACCTTGATTTCAGACAGTTCAATGGGCCTGCATGCGCGCACTCGCTGGTTTAGAAAATCTTAAATATGCCGTATTTGTGGCAAAGGGAAATCGTAGCTGAACAACCAATTTTTTAATGAGGGAGGAAAATGGCACAGCGACTTTTTGCCGGTATCGATTGTTCGACTCAGAGCTGCAAATTAGTTCTTATCGACCTGGAGCAAACCGACGTTATCTACACCGATAGCATCAATTATGACAAAGACCTGCCGCAATATCATACCTTAAATGGGGTCATCCAGGGTTTAGGCGAGGGGGTCTCAGAATCCGACCCACAGATGTGGTTGGATGCTCTCGAAATGCTGTTTACGCGCTTGAAAAAATCATCAGTTTCGCTGTCGGACATCAAGGCGATTTCGGTATCTGGCCAACAACACGGCCTGGTCTGCCTGGATGCCGCGGGCAATTTATCCCGTTCCCGTAGCAAACTCTGGAATGATTTTTCCACAGCCGAAGAATGCGAACTCCTCACCAGAGCGATTGGCGGCGTTGACAAAATGATCGCGGAAGTTGGCAATACCCAGCGCACGGGGTATACTGCGGCGAAGATCTTTCATCTCGCCCGTCACGAACCCGAAGCCTTCGAAGCCACCAGCACCTTCTTCCTGGTTCACAACTTTATCAATTGGTTTCTTACTGGCGGCAAAAATAACGGTGTACGAGTGATGGAACCTGGTGACACATCGGGAATGGCCCTCTGGCATCCTGCTCGAAAATCATGGTCGCAGAAGGTGTTAGCGGCGATCTCTCCTAAATTGCACCAAAAGCTGCCTCCGGTATTGCCATCGGATCAATTCATCGGGAAAATATCGCCGGCTTTAGTATCCAGGTACGGATTCGATCCCGAATGCCAGATCGATGCTGGCTGCGGCGATAACATGTACGGCGCCGTTGGCACTGGCAATGTGGAGCCGGGCATTGTGACCATCAGCCTGGGGACGAGTGGCACGGCGTATACGTTTATGGAACAAGCATTCATCGATCCATTGGGTGAAATCGCGGCCTTTTGTGATAGCACCGGCCATCACTTGCCGTTATTGTGTGTTTCCAATCTGGCCAATGGCTATAATGCGGTGCTGCAACAATTTCAACTATCGCATCAGCGTTTTTCCGAAATCGTTGCTGCGGTTCCTGCTGGTTGCGGCGGTCGGCTGCTCATTCCCTGGTATGCCGGCGAGCGCACGCCCGATGTCCCGCTGGCTGCGCCGCTTTATTTTGGCTTTGGTTTGGATGATTTTCGGCCGGACTATTTGTGTCGAGCCGTGCTGGAAGGCCATATTCTAAACCTGTATGATGGTTTTCAACGGATGCCAGTCACAGCGAAAGAGATCCGATTGACTGGTGGATTATCACAATCGGAAGTCTGGTGCCAAACCATTGCTGATATTTTTGAAACCGAAGTAGTACCCATTCAGGGCGAAGGAGCAGCATTGGGTGCGGCACTGCATGCGGCCTGGGTTTATCTCAAAGAAGCTGGCAGCCAGACCAGGCTCTCGGAAATCGTCGCACCATTCGTTCAGTTACAAGAAGCACGACGCAAGTCTGGCATTCCTCATCACATCACTCGCTATCGCATTTTGAAAAAACTATTTCATACATTGAGCCGCCAGGTACGCGGCCAACAGGCTGAGGCCGATCCTTTTGAATTGAGAAACCAATTGATCAAATTGGAGGCGAATTAATGCCGATCCAGGCGGTGGGTGAATTTTACTGTCACTGAAAAAAAACTTGATTTAGAAAAAAAATTCCGTTACATTTATGCCCTTTTTAGTTTTCAAGGGGTCAGAAAACGATTAGGCTTTGGCCGTGTTCCTTTCAGACAGGCCCTGGATTTGCTTGAAACTGCTGAACGATACAGGTGATTCTCGGGATCGAAGGTGAATCTCAGCGCCGCAGGCCACGGCGAGGTGCTTAACCAACCAGCAACATAGGAACCAAATAATAGGTGGAATGGATGAGTGTTTATGCAGGATTCGATTTGGGGGGAACCAATTTGAAATATGCATTGGGCACGAGCAACGGGGATATTGTTTATAGACATAGCAGGCCATCATTAGCCGACCAACCACAGGCAGTGATTTTCGATAACATGTTCTCGGCTTTTGAGGAACTGCTGCAAGAGGCGAAGGCGCGGGGGGAGCAAATCGCTGCCATCGGTGTGGGAACCCCTGGCAGCATCGATTTTCCAAAGGGGCAGCTCATCGGCAGCACGCCAAATATTCCTCACTGGACTGATGCGCCGATCAAAAAAAATTTTGAAGCCAAATTCAAAATTCCAACCTGGGCCGATAATGACGCCAATTTGATGGCGCTGGCTGAGGCACGCAAAGGCGCCGGCCGCAAATATCGAACTATCCTCTGTCTGACGCTGGGCACAGGTATTGGCGGTGGAATTATTATTGATAATCAGGTCTATCGCGGCATTCATTCCAGTGCGGCAGAAGTGGGGCACATCATTATTGAATTTGGTGGCAAGCCTTGCAACTGTGGCAATTTCGGTTGCCTTGAAGCATACGCTTCGGCGCCGGCTATGGTGGAACGTTATCGTCGTAAATTAAAACGCACCGGCGTGGTTTATGAAATCGAGGAATTGTCCACGGAATTGATTTTTCAAAAAGCTGCTTTGAATGAGGAATTAGCCAAGCAGACCATTATGGAAACATGCGATTACCTCGGTGCCGGCATTGCCAGCATGGTTCATATCATTGATCCCGAAATTGTGATCATTGGCGGCGGCGTGGCCGATGCTGGACAGGAATTCATTGACCGAATACAGGCAGTTACTAAAAGTGTGGTGCTGAAACCGATTGCCAAAAGCCTGCGGGTGGTTAAGGCTGAATTGAAAAATGATGCTGGCATCGTAGGTGCGATTTTATTAGCCGCCGAAAATGCCTGACGCTCATAGCTATGGAGGTGGATGGGTGCGAGTAGCTGATCGAAAGGGGCTGATGCTGTCTGAGGGGGGAAATTTACCATAATTCGTTTAGCAAACATTTTTCGTTTTTCGAGCCAATATAGTAAAGGGCGGTTGCTTAGACCGCCCTTCGTTCTTAATAATAGATGGCTTTGATAGCGTTGCCATTCGGTTTGCAGACATGCCATCAAACCGAATGATGCATGAACTGGCCTGCGGTGAATTTTCCCTTTTAAAGGGGAGCTACTCATCAAAGTCGAATCCCAGTTTCTGCTTGGTATAACCTCTGGGCACTTCAAATTCGCTATCCGATACCGATGTCGGGACAATCCTGGTGACTTTTGTAGTGGTCTCCAATTTGCCCATCCCTGTGTCAAAAGCTGTTTTCGTGAGCAAGGAAATACCATGTATTTTCCTGGCGTCATCGGAAAGTTTTCCTTTCATCAGGCCCATGCGATGGTATAATTCGAGAAATTCGGTCCCCAGGTCGTATTTTTCGGTCATCCACATTTCCAGTAACGGCTCATTGTTCATGTACATGAAGACCTGTTCGCACTCGTATCCCATGATTTGCTGTTTTTTGCCACTGCGTTTTAGGCTTATTTCCATTCCCCCCTCTGAGCCAAACATGTCGCTCATTTTTTTGCCCATCATTTTTTCCATCATCTTTCGCTGTTCAGGGTCCATCTGGTTCATTTGTTCTTTCATCGCCGATTGGGCCTGCGCCATGCTTTGCTCCATCTCAGCAAAGGTCATTTCGCTATAAGTTTTGTTTTTACTATCAAGATTCCACATCAATTCTTTGTCGAGGCGGATGATCATAATTTTGCCGGTGCTCAAATTATCTAGTTTCATCTTGCCGGGTTTATAGAAGACTTTTTCATTTTCGATGACAGAAGGCGGCTGGCCGCGGAGATTGGACGAACGAGTGGATTGTTGCTCCCAAAAACCTTCGAATCGCTTCTGCGCTAATGCATTATCATTGAAAAGAACCATTACAAATGCCAGGCTGAGCAGCCCGGCTGCCAATCGAACTGGTGCTTGTTTCATAAGACCATTCCTTTCCTTTGGTTGTAGGTGACCCGTGTTGCTTATCCTATTCTTCAGACATGAGCAGAAAGGTAATACAAAAATGTGCCAATTACCAGCCCAGCAACGACAACCACGAGCAGGTAATTGCTAAAATTAAATTCCGGCGTTTTGGATTTATTGCCACCGACGACATTGAGTAGCATGGTGGTAATCGCGACAACGACAGTGAGAAAATAGCTATTGTAGACGATTTTTAAAAAAAACTCATCCGGCGTAATCGCAATCCCTTTGAAAGCCTGGTTCATGAGAATGATTCCCAGGATGAGGGTAACGACCTGCAGGATGATTCGAAACTGGATATTCGTCTGTTTTTTTAGCCAGACATTGAACAGGGTGAGTACCGAGCAGAAAAAGGATGCACCGAACAAAATAATGGAATTGACAAATAAGATCTGATATTTTGTTGGATTGCTGGTGAGGGTGAGGAAAAATAGCCCGACTGCTTCGCCAATGATGATGGTTTTGAGCAGCAGTATGAATTGGGGGCTTGGTTTATCCTCTTCGGGCTTTTCCTCGATCTCTTTTTCTTGCCGGGCGCGGATTTTCCGAAATCCCTTGATAATGAATCCATCGGAAGCCGGCTGATCCGGTTTGGGAGCAAATGAAGCAAAGAGAAGTATCGACAGACCAATCATCGCCACAATTAAACTTGCAGCAGCAAAATAGACCATTGTCCCGTGCGCTCCAATTTAAAGTTTTTGTTCGCAATGCCCCCATCAGTTGCTGGAACTGAAGCTCCTCCCTTCCGTTTTTGTAATCATTCTATTGCCCATCGCCAGCGCTGATCATAAAATTTTATGCCTACAATATATGAATTTCTCGCTCAATGTCAAGCAAAAAATATGACACAAGTGAGTTGATGGCTGAAATAGACAGTATTTAAACCAGCGAAGCATACCCGCGGTACCATCTGCATTTTGGGTGTTAGATGCTTGAAACAGAGTCAATTCGCTTGATTGCACATAACACCAACGCCGTCAGCCAATCCGATGGCTGGCCTTTCTGACTAAAATTAAATGTTGCCCAATCCGGAATTTCCTTTTCAGCAGCTAACCATCGATGGCCATCCCATCTCTCAATCACAGCAGCGAGCAATGGTTGCAGCACATCGGGAGCAACCAAATCCGGAAAGAGCGACAGGCTCCTTATGATATTGATGATATCTCCTCCGGTATGGTGCGGCGGATAGCGAAGCTTGTTTGGGCAAAAGGCATGTGGCTGGTCGAAGTCGCAATATGGCTTGGTCACTGTTTCCAGACGGCGGAGGCAGAAGTCAATTGCCGGTTGGATAGCAGCCCAGGGTTTTTTGGGGATCTGCCCGAGCGCCATGAGAGCAGTAATGGTTGCCCCGAAACAACTTGACCTTTCAGCACGGCATTTGCTCATGCAAGGAGTTGAACCACAATGCCAGCCGCCGTCTGCGCGTTGAGTGGCCAGTAAATGATCGCAAGCAGCCAGAAACGCCCGCGAGACAACGCCATCCAATTGGCTCAAGCAATAAGCCAATTGCGCCGTAACGCAGACCATCGTAATGGTCTGGCATTTCCTGGCATGATATCCGATCATAAACGATCCATCTTCGAGCTGATTGAGCGCCAATTTTCTAATCAGTGGGCCAATGCCATAGCGCTCACCGGAAAGGCCGATATCGGCCAAAAACCGCAGCCGCCAATAATACGACCCGTAGACTTGAAAGTCCACCGCCTTCTGATTCGGTACATCCAATTCTGCTAACTCATGGTCCAATTTTTTCAGAATATACTGTATCCTGGATTCGACTATGATCTGTTGTTGGACCTGTTGGCGTCCCGGATCATCAGCGGACATAAGTAAATATCGAGACCACGGCAAACCATGCTGAATGATACTCTGCTCATTGATCCAGCGGAATTTGGCCAATTTCTCCTGGTAAGTCACTTGTGCTCAGTCCCGTATGCCATCGAAGTTTAGTGGTTCAACGATCCGACTGATGAATCGTTCCAGTCTTTCACGAGGCGTCAGGTAGCCTCAAAATTGTTTCAGTTACGGTTGCATGTCTCATCAAAATACATTTATGTAAGTGCGAACCGCCGAATATTAAAGAAACGTGAAGATGCAAGATACTATATTTTCATCAATATTGTTTATGATCGATTTTTGGCATTCAAATTGCATGGCGACTGAGCAACAGATCCCTTGCGATTCCAATGCAGAAGCTATCGTAAGGGTTCTTCGAGGCCTCGTCGAGTTGGGGAAAAGACAACATGGTTGACATCACAAGCAGCAGAGGATGGGAAGATGAAAACGAGGAAGCTTTTTTTGATAATATTTATATGTGGTATCATCGGCGGAACCGGTGTGGTGTTCGGTCAACAGTCGGGCGCCATCTGGATTCAAACGTTTTTGCCGGGCAGTGCTGATTTAATGGATCGGACGATCGATAAGAAGGCACTGGCATTTGTTGACAGTTTAATGCAACGAAACGATATCGAAGTGATGTTTTTGGGTGCTGCCGATCGTATCAAATGGAAATCCTTGCCACAAGAGCCGCAGCTATCCTCAGCGTTTGATCAAGCCAAAAAACTGGAACGCGCATTACAGCTTCGCCAACGCTATGGTTGGGGTGAAATCGGCATCACTGATGAACCCATTCGCGGGGTGAAGGTGGTTTGGTCGCCTAAAAAACCAGACCCGTTTAAGATGCGGGCGGATATCTCAGAATTGCAGGCGGCGAATGATTCATTGCGCAAAATGCTTGCGAATTTCAAATCGCAACAGGGTGATCTGCTGGCGGCCATTCAGGAGAGCTTAAAAACGCAGCTTGCTCCTCGGGATTCGGTGGTAGAAACTAAATTGGAAATCAGCTATTTCGATTGGGAAGTGAGAACCGGCATTTTGACCTGGACCGCTGGCGCTCCCTGGGATCTGTCGGTGCCCTGCATCGGGCTTTCATTGAAACGGCAGTACTGGGCCTTCGAGCTTGAGGGCGGTTTCACCCCCTGGAGTCGACGTGGATTGTATGGCGACCGCGGGGATGCGTTGGTGATGGCTTCGGTCAGCATGTATCCACAACACTTTTTCGAGGTAAAAGCTGGCGCTTTTTCGGGATGGGAGTTTTTGTCCCGAACGGATCAGTGGACAATGAAGGTGATGGGACTTGCTGCGGGCCCTTCAATCAAGTGGAAGTTTATGGAGGGATATTTAGGATATACATTTTCTCGACTGAGCTCTCTGACAGGCAATGATCGCTGGGTGAGCGGTTTAATGTTCTATTTCAATTTCAAATTCCTGGTGAATTAACATCGGTGAGGGATCCATGAACTGCAACAGATACACAACTATTTTACTCCTATTGCTAACTATTTTGAGCGCATGTAGCAAAGCACCGCTGCCAACAGCGCCCGGACAAAATCCTGATGGCGATAGCGGTGCTGGCCATCTTTTCGTAGCCGCGACTGATGAGCGTGGGCAGCCTATTGACAGCGCTCGAGTTTATTTGAATGGACAATTTCTTGGATTCACGACGCTAACGAAAAAGAATATTGACTCGGGGATTCATTCGTTGAGAATCCAGAAAGATGGGTTTGAAATATTCACCCAAAGCGTTGCAGTCGGCGCAGCCCAATCGGTTTATGTCGAAGCCTTGCTGAAAAGGCTGCCTTCCAACAAAGGACAATTGCTCATTACGGTAGACCAGGATTCGGCGCTAACGACGTTGACCAATGCTCAGAATGAATTGATCGGTGTGACGTTTTCGCGGGAAAAAACATTTGTGCTGGAAGCCGGTGGCTATTTCCTCAAAACGGAAAAACCAGGCTATCGATTGATCCATCTGGCGGTTGAAATTCCAGTGGATAGCATTATTATTGAAAATCTCCGCCTGGAAAAATTGGAGCAGCCGCAGCTTCCGGAAATGGTGTTGCTGGTGCCCGACTCGGCTGAGGTGAATGAAGCTGTGGTGATTTCATGGGAATCGAAAAATGCCGATCGGGTGGATATCGATTACATCGAAAACCCTGGGCTCAGCGGACGCCGCGAAGTCGCATTTCGTTCCGCAGGATGGCGAACCATTACCGCTCGAGCCACAAATCAATATGCCACGTCAAGTGTAGTCGATAGTATTTTTATCTATGAAAGGCCAACTCGTCCCCGGTTAGCGCCCCAGTTGTCGTTTCAAGCAACGCCAGCCGAAGCCGAGTTCGGCGAGCCAATCCGGCTCAACTGGAGCAGCGATGCGCTCTATATCATTATCGACCATGGCATTGGGCTGCGAGCGTCGAGCGGGACCGAGGAAATCATGTTTCAGACGCCGGGACAAAAAATAATTACTGCAACTGCCTATGGTGAAGCTGGCCTGACCACCGTTACCAGAGATACAGTCGTCGTCAATCCGCCGCGACGACCGCAATTGCCAATTGTGGCGCTGGCGGTTGCAGATAGCGTCCAGGTGGGAATGCCAGTCACTGTGGAATGGCATAGCCAGAACGCTGTGCGTGTGGACGTGGACTATGTCCCCAACCCAGGCTTGAACGGAAAGGCTGAGGTGATCTTCCAATCACCAGGCCGACGAATCATCACGGCTACGGCCTACAATGCCGCTGGCCAATCAGCAGTGGCGGAAACACTCTATGTTATGGCATCTCCCGTGCTGCCCCAGGTCACTCCTTTCTTGGTTGATCTGATGGCCAAAGTCTGCGCATTTCATCCAACGGTGCCATCGGTAATTGACAATGCCGGCACATTTCAAGTGGAACGGAGCGGTCATTACCGGGTGCGGGCTACGGTGTGGTACGATAGCGGGGATGCTCAGAAAAACGAAAGTTTTTTTATCTTAATCAAAGATGCAACTGGCAATTTGCGTTATCCGGAAGATGCCAATGCCGGTCGATATAAGGTGGTGGCCGATGAAGCCGGTCCGGCCCATGTGAGTTTCCGGGACGCCGGCTTGTTCTACCTACCGGCTGGGCTGGCGCAGATACAACTACATCACTATCAAACCATTGCCAGCCAGTACCCGCAATTTGTAGTCGATGGGCCCATAACCGGTGCGGAAAGTGTCGAAGTTATTAGCTTGAAGATTGAATTCGTTGGTCCTTAACTTGTATCAACCATTAGGCGTTCGAGGATTGCAGAAAATTAAGCACCAACTCATTTTTTACCTCTATCATGAAAACCGCCAGTCGATCAAGCTGGCGGTTTTTTTAATCCCTTATCAATTTCTCAACAAACCAGGCCGCTCCTCCAGCGACCCGGTTAGCCGTTCATGATATAGATTCCAATCGCGGTGCCTACCCGTCCAAATTCTTTAATCCATTACCGCACGAACATCTCATCCACCCGAAAAATTTTCACGTTATCGGGCTTGATATTTAGCGGATAGGTCTCGATGTGCTTATCTTCTTCCAATACCTCTGGCGGCTTGGGGGTGGCATATTTCATGGGACTGGTGGCATTGGTGATTAATGCTTGCTTCAGAGTCTCGGCATTTTGCGTGATCATGGCAATCTGCAAATTTTGATATTGCAGATGTTTCTTGATTGCGGCATTCACATCGGCCAGCGTGAGTCTATCCAGCATCTCCGGCAGCTTTTTTAAGTGATCCGGAATGCCATAAAATTCATCATCCAGTTTATAGCCCAATCTCATTTCTGTGGTCGGCGCATAATGGAGATAGTATTTTTTGAGAAATTTTTTGGTCAGTTCAAAATCTTCCTGCGTCATGCCGTTGTCAACCAGCTTTTGCAGCTCCCGAATCGCTGCGCGGAGGGCAAAATGAGCCGCTTCGTTTTGCACAGGCCGAATCCAGATTTCGAAAATCTGCTGCCGACGTCCCACATTGGCTGGCGGAAATTGCCTGGCCCAACCCATTGGGAAGCATTCGATGTACGAGTAATCCCCATAATTCATGCCGCGGGATTCACGAATAACCTGATATAAATGGCTACTGGAATTGCGATGTTCGCCGAGCCAGGAATTGGCGATCCAGAGCGCATAATAATCATCATCGCCCCGCAGGACCTCAATGGGAAAGCCAATAGAAATGGCGGTTGATCGAGTATCTTTCTCAACCAGCACCACT
>JAPDQM010000100.1:0-14134 GCA_034505795.1 Candidatus Zhuqueibacterota bacterium | reverse complement strand
GTTAGGATGAATCCCCAGACTTTCAGCCACCTGGGCGATCTTACCATCTCGGTTAGCAACTAGTTGAATCGCGTCTAACTTGAATTCTCTGGTGTATCGGCGCCTGGTTTTTATGATACTCATTGGGACATTCCTTGGTTAGTTAGTTTGATATTATACGCTCTAACTTAACTCCGTGTCCGATATAATATAGCAAATCCAGTATGATGGAATATTGAATAATTGCACTGAACAACCTTAGTAGCCCAAGGATATTTATTCCGTCTAAACCTTATGACCTTATTTAGAAACCGAGCCAACTTGAGGTGGGTTGATTAGTCAGTTTTTTTATCATAGGCGGTAAATAAGGTTTAATGATATTATTGCCTGTCACTGGCTACTAAGGTTTTCTCGACAAGAATAAGGCTGGCTGAATTAAAATTAACAATAAATTTAATACAAAACAGTGAAATCCAGTAAAGAAAATTTTGTCTCTGAATCCAGAGAATTTAGCGATCGGCTGGAACCGCTGGATCGCAAACAGATCGAAGCCTGGCGAAACAGGGGGCCAATCAAACGATTGGAAATGGCATTTCAAGCCTATCAATTTGCTCTGGATTCAATTCGGCTGACGGAACGGCAGAATCATCCTGACTTATCAGAAGCGGAATTGAATTGGCGGATTGTGGAACGGATGCAGGGACAGAAATTTGCCCAACAGTGAGAAAATGGAACTGGATGACGCGGATAAAAATGATCTTCGCGGATTTTCTTCTTTTTATCAGTGTGAATCCCTGCCTTTAGCAAGCAGGCATTTTATTAACATCATCCACCTTCCATAGAACTTTTGTTTCTCGGGCTAAAAGTTTATGCTCAAGCTCTAAAAAGTCGGGAAGTCAACTATTGCTTAGCTCTTGTTTAAAGTGAGAAATTTTGAGTAGTAGTCTCGAAGATATGCTGGACATATTGGTCAATTTCCGCTATGGTGGAGGGATTGGATTCACGAAGAATTATCTCGCCAGTATCGACATCCATGGCTAAGTTACCGACCTGCTTGACGATGTGTTTGGGGACGGTGTACATGATCGGAATTAACCAGCGCAGCTTGTTTTCAGCCACAGCGAGTTTGGGATCACCAGCCCATAGCATGTTTCCAAGATGGGTAATTAGAAATACATTGGCTCTCTGGCGAGCAATAAAAGAGGTAATATTCATCTCTGATGATGGTTTGATTTTTCTTTTCATTATTGCTTTTTTGATTTATTCAAATATCTAACCAAAAAAATTGAAAAGAAAAAGCCGATAGTAGCAATAATACCAACCGCCAAGAAAGCAACAATAACGGGATCACTAAGCATTTTCATCACCATCTTTCTTTTTAAGTTTAGTGCTCAAGCTGTATAAAAGTATTGAAAACAGAATCAGTAAAAAATAGAGTATGGCACCGATTGTTATTCTGATAAAATTGATGCCTGGCTCTTTAACGACCAGTGCGATTAATAAAGAAATCAAAATCGCAGCAGCGATGTTCAGATAGTGTTTTGATAGTTCTTTAAAGAAGCCTTCCATGATCTATGTTCCTGATTGGTGAGTTTAAAATAATAAAAAGTGATATTAAAGTCAACAAGAAATTTTAAAAATCTCGATCAATAGGTAAATAAAGGTAATCCTTGCATACTGATTCCATCGCTTGGAGCGATGGAATCAGATTAAATTCAGGATCAACTATGCGTCACATCATCATCGGCACGGCAGGTCATATCGACCACGGCAAATCATCACTCGTCAAAGCACTGACAGGGACTGATCCCGATCGGCTCAAAGAGGAAAAAGAGCGGGAGATGACCATCGACCTGGGCTTTGCGTTTCTGGGCGATAACATCACGTTCATCGATGTGCCTGGTCATGAAAAATTCGTCAAAAACATGGCAGCAGGCGTCAGCACAATTGACATGGTACTTCTGGTCATTGCGGCGGACGATGGCATCATGCCCCAGACGCAGGAGCATTTTGAAATCCTGCAACTTCTGGGCGTGAACAAAGGCCTCATCGTGGTGACCAAGATCGATATGGTCGAACCAGATTGGCTGGAACTGGTCATCGAAGAAATCAAAGAATTGGTGAAAGGGACGTTTCTGGAGGGAGCGCCCATCATTCCCGTTTCCAATGTTACTGGCCAGGGGATCGCTGAATTGAAGAATCTGATTCTCTCGCTGGCGCAGCAGTTTGACGCCCGACCCGATAAAGGCGTGTTCCGCCTCTGGGTCGATCGGGTGTTTACCATGAAAGGCAGCGGCACGGTGATCGCTGGCACGGTGCTGTCTGGCTCCTGTAAAACTGGCGATACCGTGGAGCTGTTGCCACAGCAGCGACAATTGCGAGTCCGTCGCGTGCAGGTGCACAATAAGACGCTGGAGCAATGCGTGACGGGCGAGCGGGCCGCCATCAATCTGATGGATATCGAAAAGGAGGAAATCGAGCGGGGCAATATGCTGGCGAAACCTGGCTATTACCAGCCGACCTACATGCTGAACGCCAGATTGAATCTACTGAAATCAAGCCCCCATCCATTGAAGAATCGAGATCGGATTCGCTTGCACCTGGGCACGGGCGAAATCATTGCCCGAGCCGTGTTACTGGAAAAACAGGAGTTGTTCCCTGGTGAATCGACGTTCGTTCAATTTCGGTTGGAAGCTCCATATATGGCAGACTACGGTGATCGTTATGTGATCCGCAGCTTCTCCCCTGCTCAAACGATTGGCGGCGGCACGATTGTCGAGGTACACCCGCCCAAGCTGAAATATTTGCCCGAACAGGAATTGCAGCGATTGGCGTT
Source organism: Candidatus Zhuqueibacterota bacterium (assembly GCA_034505795.1). Classification (GTDB taxonomy): domain Bacteria; phylum Zhuqueibacterota; class Zhuqueibacteria; order Thermofontimicrobiales; family Thermofontimicrobiaceae; genus Thermofontimicrobium_A. Next base: position 11,319 of record JAPDQM010000100.1, on the reverse strand, counting down.
GTTGGAAAAGGCGGATCCGCATGTGATTGTCGAACAGTATTTGCTTAAAAATGAATATGCGTTGAAGACGGTTTCGAGTTTGGCGCAGGAGTTATCGCTGGCGCCCGAAGCCATCAGCCAGGTGCTGGAAACGTTGCGGCAGCGAGATCGAGTTACTGTCATCAATGAAAAGCCAGAATGGGCGGTGATTCATGCGGCGCACTTTCAGGGTGCACGGAGTGCGATCCTCGATTTTCTAAAAAAATTTCATCAGGAGCATCCCATGCTCTGGGGCATAAAAAAATCGGAGTTGCGAGAACGATTGTTCGGCAAAATGAGCAGCGTGCTATTCGACGCCATTCTGGAAACCTTGCTGCGAGAAAATAGCGTGACCAGTAAAGATGAAAAAATTTTTCTGACAGGCCATGAGATTCGATTCACTCCCAAACAGCAGGAGATCAAAAATCAAGTCGAGCAGATTTATCTAAAAACCGAATACGTGACCCCAGGCTGGGATGAAATCGTGACCGAAGTGGCAGGCAAACCGAAAGATATTCTCGACGTGGTGACGGGCTTGATCGAATTGGGCGTGCTGGTGGAAATCAAATATTATGAGAAGCCAGCCATTTTTCATAAAACGCATATCGACAAAGCCCAGGAAATTCTGGTAAATTATCTGAAACAGCATGGCGAGATTCGGCTGGGTGAGTTTCGAGAGATGATCAACAGCACCCGAAAATTCGCCACGCCAATTCTGGTGTATTTCGATCAAATCGGGATTACGGAACGAGAGGGGGAGATTCGAAGGTTGGCAAGATGATTGGAGATTTAGGTAATTGGGTAATTGGGTAATTGGGTAATTGGGTGATTAGGTATTCAGGCAATTAGGCACTGATTGGGAAGCTAAGTTGCGTCTGTCCGAAACGTAGAGAAACTGACCGATCGCTTAGCTGCAGAGAACCACAATTCATTGGAACTTAATCGACACTAAATTAGTGAGCCACCGGTCAGTGGCTATTTCCGGGCGGACACAAGGTAGTTAAGTGACCAGCGAAACGGATAAATAAAAAATGTTATATGGATCTATTTGCCGGCAGTCTTCCAAAAGCCTCTCGCAGTGAATTATCCCGCTCTCAAGCTAGATAGATATGAATCATTTTCCGCTGATAGCAATTATCTGAATATTGGCCATCAAATTTCAAATTCAAACGCCATTCAGCCGGGGGCATGGATTCTAGTTCGCCACCTTCCGCGCGGAGAATTGGTAAGCCAGTGCGGATGGGGATATGATATTCCATCCCATTACGTCCTTCAAGAATCAACGTCAGCCGCTTTTCCTTCAATTCAAAGTCGATCAATTTCAGCGCTGAGGAACGAGCGCCGACTTCCAACGGAGACAGCAGAATGTCAAATTCGATGCCAGGGCGATAGTCGATTTGAATTTCCAGCCGCTCTGCCACATCGGTGGTGACTTCACAATGCACATCATAACGCGAAGAATGGCAATGAAAATCATGAGCGCGCTGATTAACCAGAACCCGTTCGATGGTCGAACCCAAGGCCAATGCCGGCGAAAATGCAATCCGATAGGTCCCGGGGCCATGATGCTGCAAGACTAATTTCATAGACTGCAGGGTGCGGCTGAGCGAGAAATCGAATCGATGGTCACCACAACGATAATTGCCAATCTGCAATTCCTGCCACTCATAAGGCAAATGGGGCGAAAAATGGATCTCCTGCTGCAGGGCATCGCTCTCCAGCCCAAACAAACCTAACACCAGGGGATTGATAATGCCCGCCGCCGAAAAAAGTTGATGTGGCACTGAGGTCGTTACCGGACGATAAAATTCGCCAGAAAGGAGCTCGGTCTGCCAGCCCAGTGCATCCAGCCAGGTCATGCGAGCATTGGCCAGCAGATTGTGCCAACCGTTGATGGCCTGGTGGTGACGATATTGGGCCGTGGCCACAAAACCAGTGGTAAAGGGCCAGACTGCGCCAGTATTGTAGCTAATGGGATCATAATGACGGCTTTGTTGCGAAACGCCTCGTACTCCCCAATCGGTAGACATATTGGCGCTTGCCAATTCCTGGGGGGTAGTGGAGACACTATCTGGTTCGATCAGTTGAAAAAATTGCGGCAGCGCCTGCCACACCGTGGTCTCTCGGTGCATGGTGCCATCTGTTAGCCATGCGAAAGCCAGTTGCAGATGCTCCGGGTCAACAAAAATATCCAGAAACGATTGATACCCTTTCTCAAAATGGGCCGAGCATTCACGCTGGAGCGACTCGTCTGCCATCACCTCAGCCAGTCGCATCAGGCAGCGAAGCGCTTGCAGCCAGATTGTGGCCAGATAGATGTCAACCCGATTCTTTTGCAATAACGCGCCCACTTCCATCGCGGCCAATCCGGCTGCGCTGTTTTCCATCAAGCCATCTCCATCTTCATCGGCTGACAGGCAATATTGATAGGCTTTTTTTAATGATGGCCAGCTTATTCGAATGAATTCCAGATCGCCGCTACGTAGCAGATAATCGGTCATTGCCACAATATAAAAAGCCGTGGTCTCAGCGTGATAGAACCCATAAGGATAGTCCTCGAACCAATGTAGCAAGGCCGCGCTCTGGGTGAGTTCATGTGGAATTTTGCCATCGGCCCTCTGATTGTCGCGAAGCAGGGACAGGGCCGTACGAGTCAGTTCGAAATTGCCGTAACAATTGATAGCCAAAGCATTATAACAGGTATCGCCACCGAAGAACCAGGCAAATCCGGGTCGATGGGTTTTACCCGAGACGCCATAGCCGGCAATCAGCCCTTTGCCAAGCTGCGGATTGGCGACCAATCCTTTATCCAGCGAGACTCTAGCCCATTGAAACGCCTGATTGATTTCCGCATTGGGTGTAATAACCGTAAGGGACTGGGCATCCAGACTCTGATAATGAGCAACGCTCTGCTGGTAGTGTTCACGAATTGTGCTGATTAGATGATGGTATTGCTTAAGCGCGTCATCTTTGCCCTGAATGGAACCGGCCACGACAATTGGGAAAAAATTCTCTGCGGCCTGCTGCGGCGAGATGGATAGCACCATTTTCAGTGGTTCATCGGGCAATTGATGGCCGGGAGTGGTGGAAAGCTTTTGGGCGCCTGGGGATCCGATCAAGGCGGCAAATTTTTTCGTGCCCTCACCAATATAATAGGCTTGTATTTCATCGAGCCAGAGGGTGTACTGTCCGCCCAATCCTGCGGGCCACATGGGAATGAGATTGGGCTGGAAGCTAATCCAAAGCTCCAGTGGAGCGTAACAGTCTATTTCGAATAAAAAAATAACTCCAGGAGCTGAAACTGGGGCAAATAGATGCTGCTGGATAGTAAAAAGATCATGAGAGTAGATGAGCGTGGTCAGTTCAGGCCGAACAATAATACGCCGAGCAATATCAGGCCCCTTTACCATCATATTGTAAGTTGGCAAAGCCACTGAAAATTGGAGTTCGCTCACGATTTTAAAAGGATAAACCCAGACTTCAAATATTCCGCGCTCAAAACCAAAGATTGCCGATTGCTGTCCCACGCTTTCGCAGTATGTGGACGGGGCCACTGCCCGTTGCAGATGCGGTGCTGAATCAAGAATTGGGAATCTAAGTAATCTGGTGGCTGTTGCCTGTTCCATGAGGTGCTCCATCCTTTAAAATCAAATTTATTTAGAATTGCAAGCTTTCACGCGATTTCTGAATGGCCTTTTTTACAAACCAATAGTCTATTTCTGCAAACCAAAAGAATAGGTGCGAATGATCCAGATATCGGATGGCTCCCCATCTCGTTTTGCCGGAATATACCTGCCTTTGAACGCTGCCTCCCGTGCCGAGCTTGCGCAGGCCGAGCTGCCAGTTGTGTTTTCAAGCTCAAGCACATCGATGACGCGCCCCAATCGATCGATGTGCAAATGAAGCTTGACGATGCCTTCGATACCTTTCTTCTGCAGTTCCTCAGAATACTCAGGAATCACCTCATAGATCGGTCGCGGTTGAATGATCTCTGGTTGGAGCGTGGGCATGGTTCGCCGTCCACCTGCCCCTTGACCAATCGCAGGCAAATCAAACTCCAATTCCGTATCTTCAATCGTGACATCAGCGGGAATGAATTCATCCTCGCTGGGAATGGGCACCACTGGTCGCGGCGGCGGCTGTCGCGCCCCAGCTTGGCGGGTGACAGGAATGTCTTCGACCACAATAGCTGGTCCAAAGCCTTCGCTTTTTGTGGCCGGACGCGGCTTGATTCTGGGAAACAAAGTAAATAGAATCAGAAACAGCAACAGGACCACAATCATCGCTTGTTCCAGATTGAGCCGATATTGCTCATGGGGTGATTGTCGACGGATTTGAGCCAAATGCGTGCTACCATCAAAATGGATATTGAATTGAAATAAAAATAGTGTAACTGTTGGCCGCAAGGGCGAGTTACAATGCTGGTGGCCAAATTAGATAATTTCAAAGGCCTGTTTTTTGATCCAGCCGATCTTGCCATCAGCAAGCCGGATCTTCGCCCAGTCCGCACGTGATGCTTCGATTTGCAATTTGACGCCGCGGTGCAATGCAAATAATTCGGTCCCCTGATCATCAGGCGAACTGAGGACATCGATTTTGTCTACCAGCACGATAGCATAATGAAGGGTGCTATCTTCATGAATTCGAACAATAAAAATCGTACCAACCAGCAGCAATAAAATCAGTGCGGGAATCCAGGCAATCCGAACTATCCGCTGAACGCGAATATCCCGCAGCAAAATTCGCATGATAATTAGCCCTGTGAGCAGCAAATAGAAAAAAAGCGTGAGAAAGGTCAGCGTCTTCAAACTCCACAAATTTTTCAAATCCGACAAAATTTTGAACATAAAGAACTGTGGCGGCACCACAATCTTGTCCACTACCTGAAGATTGGCCAAATCCAAATTGAATTTTATATCTTCATTTTTCGGATTTAATTTCAACGCGCGTTCATAATTTAAAATCGCTCGGCCCAGATCACGGGTTTTATAATAAGCATTTCCCAGGTTGTAGTACAACTGCCAGCTTTCATAGCCGCTGTTACGGATTTCAAGATATTTGTCAATGGCCTGCTGGTATTGCTCTTGTTGATATAATTGATTGGCCTGATCAAAAAGATACTGGTTATGATCGGCGTATGCCAAGGCCATGAACGTAATAGCCAGCCCTATTGAAAAAAGGGCTATTTTCAATCCCCTCATTTGCTAATTCTTACCTCACGTTTCTTCATCGTTCAAAACATAATCATTTCAAACTACTTTTTCCAGTGCAACTATGGCATCCCGTGCCTGATCAAAAAATTTGGTCATTTCTTCCAGTCTGGCAGTGGCCGGCGCAAATCGCTGGTAGTCGCAAACCTGCAAACAGGCGAGATACTGCTGAATCACCTGCGGATCGATATTTCGAGCCTTCATCAGTTCCTCAACCTGATCAGTGATAATACCTGCGGCGGAGATGTTGAATTTATCGCCCAAAAATCCCATCAGCGATTTAGCAATTTCGGCATAAAACGCTTTTTGAGTTTTCTCTGAAAGTAGCTTTTTAGCCCGATGCAACCGCTTCATGGCGATCTGATTGGCTCGTCGGCTGCGAGCATAAGCAACATTTTCAGTCAGCATATCCTGATGCTGGCGATAAGCAACAGCAGCCACGATCATCAGTAGGGGCACGACAAACAGCATCAGGAATCCGAATTGGCGATAAAAATGTGATCCGATCTTCTCAAATTCGGGCGATGCTAACTGAATGAATCGAATGTCCCTACCTACCAGTTTCACTTCTTCTTTGGATAAGCCTGATGTCACCGTCATAAATTCATCACTGCCTTTTTGAACATCAATCATGAATTCCGGAGTACTCAACGTTTTGTAGGTTTTGCTGACCAGATCGAAAAAGGCAAAGTAAATTGGTTTGATGCGATGTAAGCCAGGGTAGCGAGGAATTAGCACATATTCAAATGTCTTGTTGCCCGAGATTCCACTCTCGGACCGATTAATATTTTCGGAGATTTTGGGCTCATATTTTTCAAAATCTGGGGGCACATCCAATGTAGGCGTGGGTACCATTTTGATATTGCCATTTCCCGATATTTTGACAACCAACGAAATCGCTTCATTCGTTTTTACAGCCTGCTTGTCCACATTCGCCGATAGGTTGAACTGGCCTACCAATCCCGAAAAATTGGCTGGTTTGCCGTTTTCCGGCAACGGCATGACCTCGATAGTAACCGGGTTGGACGCAATGGCTTTGGTCACCGACCTGCCAAAAAACGGGTCATCAAAAAAACTATCGAAAATGGACCGGCGCTGGGTTTGCACTCTTACGTTGCACTCGATCTGCATCGGTCCGATCGTCTTGGTACCCGCCGCAGTGGGAAACATCACCTGACGTTTGATTTCCGCAACGATATATTTCTTGCCATTGTAAATCTCTTCATAAGTCTGTGGTTGATTACCCATCGGATATTCTTCAACCCAAAATCCAGCCACCTCGGGTAGCTTATTGATGCCGTACTGGGTCACCGTAACCCGTGTATAAATCTTAAAAGAGAGCACCAGCGGCTCATTCACATACACCCGGCGCTTACTAACAGCCGCCCTTAAAAATAAATTTTCATCAGTTCCGGCTTCAAGCGGCTGATCGATAGATGGTGTTTGCGGCCTTGGCGCGGCAGCTCTTGGCTGTTGCCCGGAACTGGAAGATACCACTTCAATTTCGATGGGATTAGAGCTATAGGTAGTGCCATTGAAAATAACTGTTGCTGGTGGAATCGTAAATTTGCCTACCTGAGTGGTCATATAAGTAAACGAATAGCTGATCGTAACGCTCATGCGACCATTAATGATCTGGATATTTTGAGAGGTACCAGAACTGCCCATGTACGTTGCAAAAGCGCTCAGATCAGGAATTTTGGGTTCGCCTGCCTTATTGGCTTTATCGCCAGAGAGTTCAACCTCCAGCGTAAATGTCTGGTTTAAGCCAATCACCGTCCGATCAACGGAAGTAGTGATCTGGATTTCCGCGCTCCAGGCAACACTAATGCTGTTTGCAATAACAAACACGAATATGAAAATTTTGCAGAACATTTGCCATTTCATAAATCATGACCTCTATGATTCGATTGCCAGTATAACGCATCTTTGCCGTTCACTATCGATCATCATCATTATCTCCAAGTAGCGGGCTGGCGTTTTTTGGGCGAACTGACCATCAGAAGATTCTTGAATTCATCTAAACCACGCATGGAGCCCAACGATAAGATTAACCATGCGATACCTAATCATGGCTTACCAATCTTTAAGTACCCGAACGCGTGCCTCCCGGGCAGGTTTCTTCTCTTTCTGCAGATCTTTTTCATCCTCTTTCAGAGCATTAAGAATACGCTCGGCCTCCTCTTTGCTCATTTGGGACTGGTCTTTTTTCTCCGGCTGCTGTTGTTCCTGTTGGGTTTGTTGTTCCTCCGATTGCTGCTGTTCTTGCTTTTGCTGTTCTTGCTTTTGCTGTTCTTGTTGCTGTTGATCTTCATTGCTCTGGGATTGCTGCTGTTCTTGCTGATCCTGCTGTTGTTGTTGCTGCTGCTGATTGTTTTGTGGCTGCTTTTGAGCCTGCTCCTTTAGTTTAGCTCTGACAAATTCCAAATTATATTTCGCATCCTGGTCGTCGGGATTGAGTTTTAGCGCTTGCGTGTAAGCCAGGATGCTTTCTGGCAATTTTCCCATGCGGTAAAGTGCATTGCCCATATTGTAATAGCTCTGGGATTGCTTCAACACATCATTGAGGGACAGGCTCTTCTCATAATTTTTCAACGATTCTTCATAGTTCTTTTTTTTGTACAACGCATTCCCGATATTGAAATGGATGAGGGGATTTTCTGGATTGTTGACCAGGGCATCGCGGTACTTATTATTGGCCTCATCGTACTTTTCCTGGAGGTACAGACGGTTGCCTTCCAGCACTTGCTGCCGAGCCGATTGCGCACTCAGCATAGCTGGCATGAACAATACCGCCAGAGTTAGCCAGCCCCCCCAGCGCTGAACAATTTTCATATTAAAATCTCCCATGCCATTCCTCTTTCACTTTTCTGCGCTCAGGAATAAAAACCTCTGCCACCAGCAGCACCAGACTGATGATCAATAGGTATTGGAAGCGGTCTTCATATTGCGAGAACTTCAGGGATGCCAACTCCTTTTTTTCCATCTTCGAAATTTCTTCATACAGTTTCTTCAACTCGCTTTCGCTACCACTGGCGCGGTAGTATTTGCCACCAGTTTGCAGCGCAATCTTCTCCAACGTAATTTCATCCAGTTTGCTGGTAACCACCTGGTCATCCCGATCCTTCTTAAAACCAACATTGCGCCCGCTTTCATTATATAATGGAATCGGAACACCCTGCACGGAACCGATACCGACGGTATGAATTACCACGCCATCTTTCTCGGCCAGTTCGGCTGCTTTCAATGGCTCGCCTTCATGATCTTCGCCATCGGTTATCAGAATGAGTACCTTGTGCTTGCGTTCTCGCTGGTCAAAAGTCTCCATCGCCTTCATGATAGCCGCACCGATGGCCGTGCCCGGCTGCGGGATCAAATTGGTATCCATGATTTCCAGAAACATCTTCGCAGCACCGTAATCCAGCGTCAAAGGACACTGCACAAAGGGCACGCCGGCAAAGGCGATCAATCCCACCCGGTCACCCTGGAAGAGATCGATCAAATTGCTGACCATGTGCTTGGCTTTTTCCAACCGATTCGGCTTGATATCTTCGGCTTGCATCGATAGCGACACATCGATTGCGATCAAAATATCCACGCCTTCTCGCTTCACTTCTTCCAGCTTGGTGCCGATCTGCGGCTTTGCCAAAGCCAAAATCATGAATAGAATCGCCAATAACAGCAACGAAATTTTCCAGAGTTGTCGCTGGCGGCTGATCGATTGGGTCAATTTCTTGATTAGCTCCAAATTGCCAAATCGCTGCATCGCTGCCTTTTTCCAGCGAAAAACCATTACATAAAAAACGATCAATATGGGTATCAACCACAAAAGATGAAGATATATTACATTATCGAACCGAAACATAAGCTATAACCTGCCATCTGTCGAATTTGTAGAAAATGAAAATCAGTTCCAAGCGTTTGTCTGTCTACCGCCTACCTTTGCCATCCTGCCTCACGGAATTTTGCGAAAACGCGTGTTAGCTAGAATAATTTCTATCAGCAACACTGCCAGCGCCAATGCCAAAAAATTGACAAACAGCTCCGTGTAACGAGTGAATTCCTTCACTTCAATTTTTGTCTTCTCTAACTGCCCGATTTCGTGGTATATCTTTTCCAGACTGGTCTTATCCGTAGCCCGATAATATTTGCCACCGGTGATATTGGCGATCTTGGTGAGCATTTCGTCATCAATATCGACCTTCATCGGCACATACCGGCGCCCTAAAAATGGATCGTCAATCGGATACATGGCTTCCCCATGCTTGCCAGCGCCAATGGTATAAATTCTAACGTTGAGAGCTTTGGCGATCTGTGCTGCCGTGATGGGATCAATTTCCCCGCGATTGTTTCGCCCATCCGTCAGCAGGATAACCACCTTGCTTTTGGCTTTGCTCATCCGTAATCGATTGACACAATTGGCAATGGCCATCCCAATCGCAGTGCCGTCTTCAATCATTCCAATATGAATTTCTTTTAAAAAATTCAGCAAAATGCCGTAATCCAGCGTCAGCGGACATTGAGTAAAACTCTTGCCCGAAAATACCACCATTCCAATTCGATCGTTGGTGCGTTCTTTGATGAATTGAGAAGCGACCTCTTTGGTTACGTCCAGCCGATTTTTATGTTGCGCCAGGTCTTCTGCCAGCATACTGCTGGAAATATCCATGGCCAGAATAATATCAATCCCCTCGGTAATAATTTTTTCCTCTTTGGCACCGGATTGAGGTCGAGCAAAACCGATGACCAGCAACGAAATCACCAGCAAGCGTAATACAAAAAGTATGTGGCGGTAACGCTTGGAAGGCGTTCGGCCAACATTCTTGATGACCCCCAGATTGGAAAAGCGCAAAGTACCGCTGGCTTTCACCTGACGTTTGAGATACCAGATGAGCATCAACGGCACGATGGCCAGGAGGATTAAAAACTCAGGATTGGCAAAACGAACCATTTGCTATTGCACCTCCTTCGCTTCCGACGTAATAGTTTCAGCCGGAGCAGATGCTTCAGTTGGCAACTCTGCGGCCAATTCAGAGGCTGCCGTCTCTGGCTCGAGGATGAGTTTGGTTGTATTGACAATTTCAAAGGCCTGGTCAATCGCCTGCTGATTTTCAGCCGGCATTGGGATGTATTTGGCAAATTTGACCAGATCGCACGACATCAAAAAATCTTCCACCAACCGAACCGCTTCAGTTTCAATCTCGGCCTGTTGCATAGTATCAATCAATTGTCCTGTCGTCATTTCCAGCGCCGGTATGAAATAGCGGCCCTCGATGTAACGACGGATGATTTCAGAAATGCGGCTGTAAAACGCTTTGAATTCTCCTTTTTCCAACAATTGCAATTTCAATAATTGCTCCAATTCCTCCAGTGCAATCTCATGCGATGGCCGCTTGGGTTTTTCACGTATCGGCAGCAACGATTTGCCTTGCCGCAGCCGCCGGATATACCAAAAGACCAATGCGGCGATCAGGATAATCAGCAAGCCGGCCACTGCAAACCGAATCATTCGTTTCCAATCGCGCGGGATTTCCAGCGGCGGCTTAATATCTCGAATATCACCGGCCTGGCTCGGTTTCACGCTTTCAACGGTGATCGCGATCTTCTCGGTCGTCAACTCATAGCGAGTGGTGTCATTCGGCAGCATATAGCGCACCGTCACCGGTGGTATCTCATAATTCCCAATATCGTATGTCGAAATAATATACTCCCGCTGTTGCACCATTTCGCCATCTCGTTTGGTGGGAGCCTGGTCTTTGTAATCGCGAATCTCAAATGCGCCAAGGTTGGCGCCCAGCTCCGGCATTTCTACGGACACCTTCTCGCCATAGGTTACCACAATCGAATATCGGATCAGGTCGCCGATGGTTATTTTGCTGCGATCGACTTTCGCCTCCAGCGACACGGTGCTGCCAGCCGCCCAGAGCGGTGACAGATGACTAAACCCAATTTGCAACAACAAAAATATGATGAACCCGCTTATTTTTTTCATGATCGGGTGTCCTGCCAGTAACATACTTTGGTCAAATTCAGCCCTATTTAAGTACATCATCCAGTATCTGAACATTCTCCGCCACCATCAATCGCTGGA
>JAPDQM010000099.1:0-14910 GCA_034505795.1 Candidatus Zhuqueibacterota bacterium | reverse complement strand
GGGTTCTGGCACGGCGTTGTTCAAAGGCTCGTTTTTGATTGGATTGGGTTAATAGAAATTCTGATAGATTCATATTTGGCTATTATGGTTCTTGAATTATTATTTACTTAGACAAATATTGATTTTAACTTTATGGGAGAGTAGGTTTTAAAGGGTAAGAATATAGCAGAAAAATTTTATTATGCAAGGGAATATTTTTGGGAGCATGTGAAAAGGTTGTAATAAGTTATTCTTTTTGAGAAGGCTAATTTATGATTAGGATTAGAGGGATTATGGGATTTTATCAATAACTCATCAGCTGATACATTTATTCTGTCCTCAGCGTCCCCAGGAATAATTCATTGTAGCTTCATCATGATTCAAATCGTGTATGGCTAAAATTTTATAATTGTTGAATGTTAGTTGGTTTCACTATAAAATATTTTGTGTGAATTGTCAAGAAAAAAAATCAATTTATTGGAAAAATAATGAAAATATTAAGACCCCTTCGAGTAAATTCCAAAATCCAAAAGACAAATAACAAACAAATTTCAAAATTCAATGAGCAAAAATTTTAAAAAATATCCATCTGTTGATGGCTCCTTTCATTTATTAAGCTGAGTCGCTTATTCTAATTAAAGTGCTGAGCTTTTTCAAAACATCGGTTGTTATTTTGGCAGGAAGCTTGCAGATAAATTCAGCATTTCTTGCCTGCCAGTCAAGGCATTTTGCTTGATCAGACAAAATGACACCTGATACCTTTAGATCAGAAGGAATTGCAACTTCAAAGGGATAGCCTTTCATTTGATTGGTTATGGGGCATAAAATTGCCAGACCAACTATGCCATTGTAAGCAGCGGGAGAGAGAACAAGCACAGGACGTCGACCAGCTTGTTCGTGCCCAGCTTGAGGATCCAGCCTAATCCAAATCACGTCACCTCTATCAGGAACATAGCGATCCGACATTACCAGCTTTCCTTTCCAACGGCTTTTCCTGTATCGAATTCAGCATGAATATTTTGATCTGTTATCCCTGATAAGAGTTGTTCAAGTGAATATTCGTGCTCCTCTAGCGGCTTAGCAATGAGCTTTCCATCAACAGCAGATAGATCAACATAAGATCCTTGCTCTATTTTTATTTGTTTGGCAAATGATTTTGGGATTCGTAGCGCCAGGCTATTGCCCCATTTTTGAATCTGCACTTCCATAATGAATCTCCTTCAAATGTTTACACAAAGAAGATACAAGTTAAAACGGAGAAAAGCAACAATTTTTTTTGTATTTTCAAAACATAAAAAATATTATCCTTGTTCATTTTGCTCTATGCGGTGAAGATGAAGTTAATCCTTTTATTCTATCATCAGCATCCCCTGGAATAATTCATTGTAGGTTCATCATGCTTCAAATCATGTGCGGATACAAGTCTAAAATTGTTGAATGTCAGTTGGTTTCAATATAAAATATTTTTGAGGATTGTCAAAAAAAATTCCATTTATTTCTAATGCCTCTTATATCCCTTAAGTCCCATAGCTGAAAAGCCAGAAAATAAAATGCTTTGTTATCGTCAACAAACCATCAACTGACAGATTCATAATTTATTCTTAATCCTTTGTTCAAACAACTGATCACGGACAAAATACAATTACCAACGGACATGGAATGCAAACATTAATGTGCTCATTTTTTTGACCTATTCTGTTCCACCCGCTGTTGCAATGCCTCGTAATTGGTGGCCTCGCCGTTATGCGTCAGAGCCGTGTGCAATTTGGTAAAGAGATGGGCGCTCATCTGGTCGACTCCGGAGCCAGTGGCCAATCGAACGTGGATGATATTGTTCGGCGCATCATAAATTCCTAGGGCAATTGCAAATCGGCTCCCTTGGTACTTTTTTGCCATTGGTGAGATGTGTCGCTGGATTAAAATCGCATTCAAATTCGTTTAAAAAATAAAATGCACCCTAAAACACCTTTCAGACTTATTCATCCAAAACTGATGCCGATTTCTTTATGCCATTCTGGACCTTTGGGTTGGCCTAATCATTCAAGGTCCGAAATGTACTCTGTGATTTTTAGCATTTAGACCGGAGTTTAAACCATGATCTTAGTCAAAATTATTCGGTGCTTCCTGATCAGTTGGCTTTTCCTCGGCGCGATCGCAACTGCCCAAAATCTCATCGATGTGAATGCTGCCCACTCACCTAATCTGCGGATTGGGTTTGTCAATCCTTCCGCTGATGCGTGGCGTGAAAACGCACAGGCCGTGGCCGGCTACCAATTATTGCACACTGGCCTCGGCACCACTTTTAGCAACGTCGCTGTTGGGTTTGTTTATCCTTCGACAAGCCTGGGCGCATTTAGCCTGCGGGGACAAAGCTTTCACGCCCATCTGCTACAGCAAAATCTGCTGGAGTTCGGCTACAGTTATCGATTCTGGAAACATCGCGCAGCGATTGGGTTGAACATGGGATTGTTAAGCCTGGCGTATGATGAATCTCGCTTCCGATTGGAAGATGTGTCAGACCCCCTATTCGACCAAAAGACATCCACCTTAAATCTGAATTTGGGGATTGGCGCGCTGATCGAAATTTTTCCCCAACTATTGGCTGGATTGAGTTTGAATCATCTGAATCAGCCCAATGTGGCGCTGGGAAATGCTGTCTGGAAAATGCCGCTTCAATGGCATGCCGGCCTCTTCTATATCCATCCATGGATTAGTCCGCTGATCAGTCTGGAACAGGACCAAACAGAAACCTATTTTGCCATTGGCGCTGAACATCGCTTTCCTCGGTATCATGCGACCTTGCGAGGCAGTTATTCACCGGAAAATCTGACCTTCGGCGTCGCCTATCAATTTAGCAATTTCATTTTAGATTATGCGTATCACTATCCGTTGAACGAGCTGAGCGAAATTTCGAGTGGCAGCCATGAATTTTTCATCAGCTATGAATTTGGTGCGCCAACTCCGGATTTTGAGTTAACGCTGGTAGAAACCGAGCCCTTGCAGTTGGAAAAGTTCGGAGCTTTTCCTGGCGCAAAGGTGCATTACGTAATAAAAAGCAGTAGTCGTCACGGCTTTCGCGGACCGATTCAGCTTTCGTTGCAGCATCTACCCGCCAATTTAAACTTCCAGATCACCCCTACGGCGCTGATGCCTGATGCTCTATCCGAAGTGATGCTCAGCATCCCTGCGACTGCTGCGGCAACGGCCTGTGGTTTTGAAATTCAAGGTGTGGCCGGCAACATTACACATACCCTGCCGCTGATCTTGAAAATCAATCCATTGCCGCAGCTACTGTCGGTTGTTCATTGTTCCATCGACAGCCTGAACATTATCGAATATTTAGAAATTCGCGAAGAAAATCCAATTTTAAATTATATCTTTTTCAATGAAAATGATGCTCGGCTGTTACCGGAACGATACCATTTGACCAGAACCAGCGAAGACCTGGCCGCAACCGAGGAATTGGGTCAAACGGCATTGCAGCAATATCGGGATTTGTTGAATATTTTGGGCCGCCGACTGCAACAGCACCCCCAACTGAAAATTTCACTCGTCGGTTACACCAGCAATGCCAATAGCGAGCAAGGAAACCTCGAATTGGCGCGACAGCGTGCCAATGCGGTACGCGACTACCTGTATCAAACCTGGCAGATCCCGGCCGCTCAGCTCCGAGTCGAGGCCCGGCGCTTGCCAGACCATCCTTCGGCTGATACCGACCTGGGGCGCCAGGAGAATCAGCGGGTGGAAATTGTTCCAGACCCCGGTTCTGAAGAAATATTGGCGGCGATGATCACACGCAGCTCGCAAACTCGACTTTCGGATTCTGCTTGTGTTTTTCACACCACAGGGACAATTGCCGAAGCAGGTCTGGAACATTGGGAATTGGCCATTCTGGATGATGCGGGCAGCATGGTGCGACAATGGAGTGGTCAGACCGACCTGCCGTCGCAGATCACCTGGAATTGGACCAAATCTAATGGCCAACGGGTTCCAATGCGGCCGTATTTTAATTACCAACTCAAATTGGTTGATCGCCTCGGTCAGGTTAGCCAATCGCCGCTTGGCAAAATTATGACCAATTATCAAGTGATTGAAACGCTGTCGCAACGTCAGCGGGTGGAAAAATTTCGGTTGATTTTGTTCGAGTTTGCTCGGGAAGAGGTGGACATCTCGTCCCCGCAGATTCAGCAAAAATTGGCCCAGATCGTCGAAAAATTTAAAGCTGTCGCGGGTGCCCGAATCCGATTAAAAGGGTACACTGACATTATTGGCACGCCGGAATTCAACCGAGAACTGGCGTTCAAACGAGCGAAATCGATTTTCAATCAATTGGTTCGCATGGGAATTCCCGCGGCTCAAATCAGTTATGAGGGCTTGGGCCAGGATTCTCCACTGATTACCAACGATTTGCCCGAAGGCCGAATGATGAATCGACGAGTGGAAATTTATATTGAATATCCATAAGAAAAACGGCGGCATTCTGGCTTGTGGCAATTAAGCGTTAATCATTTCAAAATGATCGATTCATATCGTGGAGTTATATTGAGTATTCATAATTCTCGCACGCTGATATTCACTATCCAAAATCAATAACAAAATTACTTAAACAAAGGTAATCGTCAATGAAAACACTATTTAAAAATATGCAATTCTTATTAACTTTTGCCCGGATCATTTTCTCATTCTACCTGCTTTTCGTCATTTCAACCAGGCTTATGGCTCAGCCCAAACTTTTCTCCCTAAAAAGTGATTTTCAGGTCAATGAAAATGCTGGCTTTTGTGACCAGAATAATGCTGACGCAGGCATTGATGGCGCCGGGAATGCTGTCGTCGTCTGGGAAGATGCTCGTAATGGGAACTGGGATATTTATGGCCAACGTTACAATCCGATGGGAGAAGCCATAGGGGGAAACTTTAAAATCAATACCGATACCAATAATCGAACGGGTCATCACAATGCTGCGGTAGCCGTTGCAGCCGATGGGCATTTTATCGTAGTCTGGCAGCATGCTGAGCATGAGGCAATTTACGGTCAAATGTACGATTCCCAGGGACAGCCGGTGGGTGGCAATTTCGAGGTGGATGATCCCGCGCTGCGCCAGGGTCAGGTCGCCTATCCGGAAATCAGTTTGAATCACGCCACTGGAGAATTTGTCGTTGTTTGGGATGACTTTCATCACGGAAATCAACAAGATGTTTATGCCCAACGGTTTTCAAGGAATGGCCAGAAGCTTGGGGCAGCGATTAAAGTCAATTCAAGCACCAGGGCGCGCTTTGCCGGCGTAAGCATGAACAATGCTGGCGACTGGGCGGTCGTCTGGCAGGATAATCGTCGTGGCATCGAAGATATCTATGGCCAGCGTTTTGACGCTGCGGGAAATCGCATTGGCCTCGATTTCAAAATCAACGATCAAACCCAGTTTCAAGCCTCCAGTGCTGTCGTCAATTTAGCGCCAGATGGGAGTTTTGTCGTCATCTGGCAGGATTTTCAGAGTTCAACCGGCGCGTTGATCTACGTTTATGGCCAACGGTTCAACAATCAGGGCCAGGCCATTGGTTCAAACTTTCTCATTGGTGGCGCTCAGGATACCCGAAATTGTGATCTGGCTGTGGCGGCAGCAGGCAATTTTAATGTGGTTTATCAACAGAACGCAAATATTCTTCTCCAGCGCTTTGATAACAATGGACAGGCTTTGGGTGGCCCCATTCAGGTGGAGGACCAGGCCGCGCGGTCGTTTGGTCAGTACAATCCCCATGTAGCCATCAATTCGAACCAGAACCTGACCGTGGTCTGGGAAGATCGGCGCCAGGGAAATTTCGATATCTTTGGCCAGGGCCTCAATGCGGTTGGAGAAAAAATTGGCACCAATTTTCAAGTGAATGACGACCGACCCGGCAGTGCATCACAAAACCAGACCGATATCGCCGGCCGCTCAGATCAGGGTTTCTGGGTAACCTGGGTCGATCCCCGAAATAATCATTTGGATATTTATGCCCAGCGTTACGACCGCAATCATGAATCTGTTGGTGTAAATTTTAAAGTCAATGATGATTTAGCTGCGGTCGACCATAAAGAAGCCACCATCGATATGGACGATTCAGGGAATGCGGTCATCGTCTGGCGCGATTATCGCAATCCAACCGCTGATATTTATGGTCAGCGTTACGATCACTATGGACAACCGCAGGGGGCCAATTTTCGGGTGAACGACGATCCCGTGGATGATCCAGAGCGATATGGGCAATTCGGTCCTGCTCTCGCCGTCAAACCTGATGGTAGCTTTATTGTCACCTGGCACGATCAGCGCCATCGGCACAGCGGTCGTGATTGGGTCATTTATGGTCAGCGATACGATTCTCAAGGTACGCCACTTGGCAGCAATTTCCTGGTTAGTGATGATACTCGCCTTAGTTCAAAACTCTGGTCCAAAATCGCCACCGACTCCAGCGGCGATTTTGTTGTGGTCTGGTGGGATACCCTGGCCGGCAGTTGGGATATCTTTGGCCAGCGGTTCGCTGCCGATGGTCAGCGCCGGGGAATAAATTTTCAGATCAATTTGCCTGGCACTAAAAACCGTTGTCAATGGCCAGATGTTAGCTTCGGCGCTCAGGGTGGCTTTTGCGTCGTGTGGAGCGAAGGTGATGATACCAATGCTGATCTGTATGCTCGCCATTTTCAGGCTGATGGTACCCCGATGGCCGTTCCGGTCAAAATTAATGACAATCAGGGCCCCAGTACGCGCAATATGGCCCGAATCAGCCATTCAAAATTTTATAATTATTTCAATGTCGTCTGGCAGGATGACCGTAATGGCCACCTGGATATTTATGCCCAGTTACTCGATGGTTCCGGAAATCCAATTGGCGCCAATTACCGCGTGAATCAGGATGCGGGTAGCAATTTTCAACTTGGCGCCAAAGTGGCGTTTAGTGAACGTTTCCTGTACTACACCTGGGAAGATACGCGCACCGCTGGTCAGGGAAGGGATATTTATGCTCGCGTGGACGAGTTGAACTCGCCACCAGCAATCCCCAAACTCTTGGCTCCGGAGCATCAGGCCTATTTGAATGTCGATGTCCCGCAGCTTTCGTTTGAAATTCCGATGGATCCTGATCCTAACGAACCGCTACATTTTATTGTCGAAGTTTCCACCGACAGTCTTTTTCGAAATTATTCGCCCGGCGGTTACTTCGACAGCCAATCCGATCCTTCAGGTTTTTCACCTGCACCACCATACCAACCGGGTAGTGGCGTCTGTTGCTTTACTGTGGTTACCTTACCCCAGCAATGGCCAAATCCGATTCCCCTGGCCGAGGGAACCTACTACTGGCGCGTAACCGCAAAGGATGGTTTTGAAAAAAGCCAATCCTCGGAAACTCGTCAATTTACGGTGGACCGGACACCGCCTAAAAATGTGCAACAGTCGCTGGTCAATCCCCAATATCCGCCGGACTGGTATCAGCCAGACTCAATCAAGGAGGTTCTGGTCGAAGTCTGTTATGATGAATTCAATCCACGCCAAATTATCCTGGAAATTGCGACTCTGGATACGATGGTGGTGACTGAAAATCTACCGGGGGGATTAAGTCAACGAGTCCTGATTTCCATTCCTGTGGCCTCGGCTCGGGATGGCCTTTATCTGCTAAGAGGCCGCGTCATCGATCAATTGGGTTTCTGGCGCGACGCCAATTCGATAACCTTCCGGTTGGATCGTACCCCACCGTCGGGGACACGCGCAGCATCGATTGATACCAGTCGCCAGATCGAATTCCTGGTAAGTTGGGGTGGGGCCAGTGACAGCAATGGCGTGGGGCTTTCGGGTCAGTATGATGTCAGGGTCAGTGACAATAGTGGCCCCTGGCAAGACTGGCTCCACAAATTCGCTGGCACCCAGGCTATATTTACTGGCGAATATGGCCATATTTTTGAATTTGAGGCTGCTGCCTATGATTGGTTGGGTAATGAAGAAATCTTTGCTGGCGTGGCTGAAACTCGGACAGTTGTTATGCCCCCGCCCGATTTTTCATTGGTCATCATACCGGATACGGTGGCTGCGCTGGCTGGCGATATCGCTTCGGTCAAAATTATGATTAAGCCACAAGGGGGATTCAATGAATGGATCAGCCTGGGGATTCAGGATTTGCCACCGACCATCCAGGCCACAATCGATCCTAATCCAATCCAGCCTGGCACCCAGGCGGAGCTCAAATTACATATCAGTACTCAAACGCCGATTGGGACTTATGCGCTGCAGATTACTGGCGCATCGAGCACGTTGCAGCACAGCCACCCGCTAATTCTGCAGGTAGGGCCGATTCCGGATTTTCAATTGGTAGTTCAGCCTGACAGTGCCACCATCTTTCCAGGGGGCACCCAATTGATTCAAATTTCGCTTTTGGCTGACCCCAACTTTGCCGATACCGTCCGTTTGGCTGTTACTGGCTTGCCTGAATTCTCCAGCACAACCTTCAGCGCAAACCCGATCCGGCCGGGAGAAGTCTCAACGCTGACCATCATCACTACCGCTAACACCCCGCCCGGTCTTTATCCCCTTCAGTTCACCGGCCAGGCAACCCATGTGAGTCACGATCAACGATTTTGGTTGCGGATCAACCCGACCGCAATCTTTCACTTAAAAACAACCCCTGATTCGGTGCGCCTTCATGCCGGGCAAACGGCCCGCTTCGAGATTGGGTTGCTGCCCGATGCTGCGTTTGATCAGACGGTAATGCTCACCATCTCCGGACTTCCTGCCGCTGCACGAGCTACATTTGCTCCGCCCACCATCGATCGCCAGACCCGTTCCATATTGACCATCGAAACATCGCGGCAGACGCAATTGGGCAAGTACGCGTTGGTGATTCAGGGACAAAGTGGCGCTACCACGGCGCAGAAGTCGGTATTTTTAGAGATTCTCGCTCCGGGCGATTTCCAATTGCGGCTCGAACCCACCCAGGCCCAAATTGTCGCGGGCGCTTCGGTGGACGTCCGAATTCTCATTCTGCCTGAAAATGAATTCTCGGATAGCGTCGCACTGGCTATTTTGGATTTGCCTCCCGGAACCAAAGTCAATTATAAGTCGCCTCTTGAACGAGGTTGGGATATAGATCTATTCACCAGCCTGACGACGCCGCCAGGTAACTATCCTATACGATTTGTCGGAACGACCGAAGAACTAACGCGCGAGGCTATCCTGCTGCTGGAGATTTTGGCTGTACCCGATTTTCTGATTCAGGTTCATCCGGAAACCTTGCAGGTCAAAGCCGGAGAACGCGCCAATTGTCAGGTTCAAATTATACCCATTAATCAATTCGATCAGCCCGTCACTTTGACGCTGTCGGGTCTGCCGGTCGGTGTTAGCGCCACTTTAACCCCCGCGCAGATTCATGTCGATACCCGCGCGCTATTAACGATCACTGCGGCGATTTTTCTGCATTCGGGGCGCTATCAATTGCAAATCATCGGTACGAGTTCAACTGAATTGGTACGTACAGCAAATGTGAACCTCGAAATTCAAGGATTGAATGCTGGCGCCACCCCCAATCCATTCACGCCAAATGACGATGGCTACAACGATGTTGTGGTATTCAACTTCGCTGAACTCAACAGCAGCGTGGGGGAGATCGCTATCTTTAACGTCCGTGGCAAAAAAGTGATCACGCTCCAGCAGGATTTTCGCTGGGATGGCCGAAATGCGGATGGTATCGATCAGCCACCGGGAGTATATCTGTACTATGTCAAAGCCAATGGCAAAATTATCGGTCAGGGTGCACTGACGTTAATCCGCTAACCAGTGACCCGACACCGGTGGTAGGCAACCCATAATGGTCATGGTCGTCCACAATTCCTGATTTACTGCATAAATGTGGATTCGACTGGCTAACCTGCATTATTCATGAATTTTCTTCCACCAATTGGCAGCAGAGAACTAGTCGAAATTTGAAATTGTGAAGCCAGAAAATGAGGTATAACGACAATCCATAAACCAACAGTGGGCAATTCTGGAAAGTTGAAATTCAGACCACTACAACATCATAATGGTTAAGCGGGTGATGCTAATATTTTTTCAAAGACATATTCCGAAACACGGTCATGATCTATTATTTTCTGTTAAAAACTACTTGAAAATGGCTCAAATTTTTACTATTATGAGGCCATAATCGTGACAACAAACAAAAGTCGCCAGTGCCATGAAAGAAGATATGACCTTCAGTATAAATTGGTCAAGACATAGCTGAATTAATTAATAACAGATGCCAGAAGCTTAAAATTGGCTCTCGTTATTCATCAAAAGAGCCATCAGCAAGATCATTCCGGAACTACTCAAACAAGAGAGCGCCGATGATTTAGATTGCGATTGCTACCAGCATCAGTCTGAGGCGATGCTGGGCAATTGCGATGGTTATGAGCCCAAAAGACTCGACACCGCACAAGGCAAAATTCAATTTGGCGTAGCATCAAAAAAAAGTTTTAGTGTTGTGTCAATTCGGAAGCCATCTACTATGAAGAATAATATGCCGCCAGATCAATTGGATAGCGAGCCAGATGATGAAAATCTCCCCGAATTTATTGAAGTCACCGATGTCCTCGATCTGCATGGATTTTTCCCGGAGCAGATTCCGGAAGTCATGGAAGAATTCATCAACCATGCGCAGGAATTGGGGCTGGTGAACCTGCGCGTCATTCACGGCAAGGGCAAAAGTAAGCTAAAATGGGCAGTACACCAGGTGCTGAAAAATCACCCGCGAGTGATCTGGTTTGGCGACGCACCGCCGGCTTATGGCGGCTGGGGCGCCACCATTATCGAATTAAAACCAGAGCCCTGAGTTGTATCATCCTGGCCAAATTCCACTGGTTATGTGCTGATCTAAGACGATAGATGAGTTATCGGCGCAGTGGCATACAGCATCCATCATCAATATTTTTCTTCTACTAACCCTTTACGATAATTTTATCTTCTGCTACTCATCGAGGAATAAAATTTGCTTCAGGGCGACATTATTGCCAGCCACCAGCAAGTTGCTTTTGCTGTTCAAATTATTGATCACCAATTGTCCCTTGACCATTTTGAGCCCGAACATGCAGTTGAGAGAAATGGCTGCCGCCGCGGCTCAGAGACACCACTCGATCTGAAGATCAAATAATATCTGGTTACTATGGTATGTTGGTGGCGATTCATTGGGCATCATCAGCCAGAAACATCATGCAGAATTTCGGTGAACATCAAGAGGTGGATGTGATGCGTGTGCTATTGGATCATGAACTGCTAACACTGAGAGAAGCACAAAAAATATTAAAGATGAATCGATGTGAATTGGAGCATCTGTTGCGAACGGGCAAGCTAAAAGCTAGGTGCATCGGCACGGAATGGAAAATTGAAGCCAGCAACCTTAAACGGCTACTCTCCAACACCAGCCGACAATTTTCCGGGGACAAAGAAAACCACCACCAGCCCAACATAAGGGTTTCGCCATACGAACAAGCGATTATTGAAGAATGGACGTAGCACAGTCGCAAGCTAAAGCTACGTTCGTCGGGATTTACGGCTGCGCCGGGTTGTTGTCACTTTGACCTCGGGCGACTGCGGATCCAGCGAGAATTTTCTATCGGCATCTGACTCACGAATGAACACCACCGAGTTCGCCGAAGGTTGCCAGGCGCCATAGATTTTGGGTTCAATCTTGAATAATGAAAGACGTTGTTCCGCCATAGCGATCACTTTGCGTTTAAAAATTCCTCCACAGCGCGGCTGCGCTGCGATTTCAGGCATTCGCTTTTCGAGGCAGGAACAGAAGCGCGCGCGAGTTGTCATCGCTCTCTCCTCTGAGAGCGACAGCAGTGCCTCCCTCCAACATTTTCCTAACAGCCTGCTGGTTACCAGAAATTACTCTTGTACTGACTTTTTTAATTGACTGGCGATCTTTTTTTTCAATGGACGGCCGGAACTATTCCAATTTACATACGCATCAGCCGGTTCTATGTCAATGTCGTCTGCGATCATGGAACAATGACAATTCACCGCCGCATTAGCGGCTTTTTCAACCAGCCACGCGCCATAAATTTTGGAGTCCAATTTAAAAAGCGACATGTCGTCCCCCCATTATTTTCATAACCATCATGTAACTCATGTTACTCTCACTCAAATCGATAGCTCAGGATAAATATTTAATAAATTAATTTGGAAAAAGCAAGGATTTTTTAAGGGTATTTGAGCGAAATGTTGAATTGACCTGCTTGCCTAACTTTTTCGATGCCTTCGGTTTCGATGCTATGGATGATCCTACCCACCTGTCGTTTTGAATTGGGATTGGTTAACAGCGATCGCATCACTCGCAGCGTTTCGAGAAGTTTTTCTTTGTTATTTAATTCAAAATAGATATTGGCCAATAGGCTTCGATAGTCAATAAACGAAGGCTTCTTCACGATAATCAAATTTAGCCGCTTTTCTGCTTCAGCAAACTTGTGCAATCGGTATTCCAGCAAGGCTACGGCATAATGCAGTTCGGGATCATCGCCAACATTAATGGCCTCAATCTGATTACAAAATTGTATGATGGCACTCTCGGGGAGGCTCGTATCAGAATAGTAAATGCTGGCTTTGGACTTGATGCTTTTGACATGATAGGGATGAAACATCAAATAATTTTCTACCAGATTCAAGGCTTTTTTATAATCCTTCATGCTGATGCAAACGTCCGCCAGGGTCAGGTCGATATTGATTGGATAAGACGCGGCGTTAGGCATTTTCCGAATATCTTCCAGAATGGAGGCGGCGATTTTATAATCACCCGTCTCATTCCGCAATTTCGCTTCCAGGAATCGAATCGAAATGTTTGCTGGATTCAATTTGCTGGCAGTTTCAAGAAGCTGATAAATGGCATGAAAATTGTTTTGATTCTCCTCCGCCATCATGCGAGCCTTTTGCAGATGGCAGGATGCCTGGACCTCTGATGGCACATCGGATTGTGCAAGAATGGCATCGATTTGCTGGATGCCCTGCGAACGATTTTTGGTATAAACATCCCAATAGATGCCGAGCATCAGTTGATCATACGGCGCCAGCCAGGGTTGAACTTCTTCTCGGGTAAATGCCTTTAATATTCGCACCACCCGCTTTTCATCATCAGTAAAAATCACGCAGTTTTCCAGGCCAGTCCAGTGAACAAAATGGCGATCCAGCTCCCGGTAAATCCCTTCGCGCAGACATTGGAACTCCAGCCGGGTAAGCTGTTTTTTGATATCAGCGATTTCCTTCAGCCATTTTTCTGTAACATTTTTATAAACTTGCCGAATCAACCAAAGGACAAAAGCCAGAATGATTGGAAGGAGCATTTTTTCAAAGATTCTGGAAGCGGTCCAACCATCGGATTTTGTAGCCGCAAAAGGCGCCCGAGTTGAATTGGCAGCAGGGGCAACATCTTTGGCCGCAGAAATTGTGGTTGTATCGCGGGGAACCGAAGTTTCCGGTTGTTCCTGACCCAGGGCTAATCCGAACCAGAGCAGCCCCATGAACAGGAACCATGATAGCAAAATATGTTTTGACAGACATTTCATGGACAAATTTATCTCCATTCATGCAGTTTTAAGATAACAATTTTTTTGTCGAATGTCAAGCATAGCTTTTCAATTTGCAAAAAGTTAACACAACCATTTCTGCATCATGCAAAAATTTGGCAATAACTATGCCCATAAATGATAAATTTGAAAATTTTTCTTTACAATCCCATTTATTTTGAGTATATTTCCAGGGAATACAGAGTACCAAACTCCAAATAAGCCTACAGAAATCTATGCGCTCGATACTCAAAAGACGATTCGAAATGGTGCTCTTGCTGCTCTGGTCATTTTCTTGTATTCTGACCGTCGCCAGCGCCTCACCCTCTGATCAGAGGAACTTTCCGTACGCGCAGCAGTATCTCCCACACTTCACTGATGTTTCCATCCAGGCAAAGGTCGCCCACACGGGCAAAAGCGTCAATGCCATTTGGTTGGATGACAACGATGACGGCTGGCTCGATCTGTTCCTCTGCAATGGCTATAATCAGCCCAATGTGCTATATCGAAATTTGAAAAATGGCGCTTTTGAAGATATTACAGCTCAGGTCGGCCTGGTGGATCTTCGCTGGAGCCACAGCGCCCATTGGCTCGATTTCGATAATGATGGGCTTTTCGAGCTGTGCGTGGAAAACAAGCTCGGTAATCAAATCTTCAAAAAGACCGAGCGGGATAGCTTCATCAATTTCACCCGAAACTACCATTTTTTGACCACACCAGGAATGGCCTGGGCCGATTTCAATAACGATGGTCTGATAGACGTTTACGTTTATCGAGCGGATGAAAATGCGGCCCGAGCAGGCAGTCCGCCCAATTGGCTATTCAAAAATTTGGGCCATGGCCAATTCAAAGAAATGGCGGCAGCGGCAGGCGTGGCAGGCGAAAGCGATACCAATGGCGCCAATTGGATCGATGTCAATAACGATGGCTGGCTGGATCTGTATGTTATCAATGGCAATCACCAGCCCAATCATTTTTATCTGAACAATGGAAACGAGACGTTCTCTGATATTGCCCCTCAAACAGGCATTGTGGAACATGATGGCAGCGCCTGGTGGGCCGATTTCAACCATGACGGCTGGATCGATGTGATGGTGGCTGATGAACAATCGGCCCGATTGTACGAAAATAATGGCGACGGGACATTCACCGACATCACAGCGAGGTCTGGCATCATTTTTCCTAGAAATACGGCCCTCCAAGCCAATTGGATTGACTTCGACAACGACGGCCAACTCGATCTTTTCTTCTTTTCCTCGCTTGATCTTTATAACGCCAGACCAAA
The DNA here is from genome assembly GCA_034505795.1 of Candidatus Zhuqueibacterota bacterium. Classification (GTDB taxonomy): domain Bacteria; phylum Zhuqueibacterota; class Zhuqueibacteria; order Thermofontimicrobiales; family Thermofontimicrobiaceae; genus Thermofontimicrobium_A. The sequence continues at coordinate 91 of JAPDQM010000099.1, read as the reverse complement.
ACTCTATCGCAATATGGGCAATGAGAGCTTTGCCGATGTGACCGCCGTCGTGGGGTTGGATCTGATCATCAGCGCTTATCAATCGATATGG
>JAPDQM010000098.1:0-14929 GCA_034505795.1 Candidatus Zhuqueibacterota bacterium | reverse complement strand
TTTTGCGAACATATAGCTGGATGTACAATTAAGCAAAACACCCGCTTTCCCAGCTTCTGAAAGCAGGGTTATTTTTTTATATCTTTTGGATGGAGGAAAACCCATGAAAGTTCTCAAAATTATTGGTATGATCCTGCTGGCGCTGATCGTCATTATCGCCGTGCTCAGCTTGATAGCTCCCAAAAGTTTTCAAGTCGATCGCACCATTACAATAGACGCTCCCAGGCCATTGGTTTTTAGCCATGTCAAATTTTGGCGCAACTGGCAGGCATGGTCACCCTGGGCTCGAATGGATTCAAGCATGCAGGTTTCCGTGGCTGGAATTGACGGCACGGTTCAATCCACTTATAGCTGGAACAGCACCACGGTTGGTAGTGGCGCCATGACCAATACTGGCCTCAGAGACAATGAGGAGATTGCCTATCATCTTCACTTCAAAGAACCCTGGGAAAGCCATGCCGATGGTTACGTTCGACTGGCCGACGCCGAAGGCAAAACGCAGGTGACCTGGGGATTCTACGGCAAGAGCCCCATCCCATGGAACAGCCTTTCCCTGTTCATGAGCATGGACAAAATGGTGGGCAAAGACTTCGAACAGGGATTGGTGCTGTTGAAGCAGATTTGCGAAGATGAATACACGGCTGTGAAAAAATATTCCGTCCGCGAAGTCCCATTTCCTGCCACGACCTACGCCATCATTCAGAAGCAACTTTCTTTCGATGAATTGCAGTCCTTCTTTGCCCAATCCCATGCTGCTATCATGCAGATGCTGACTAAAAATCGAGTTCCAATGGCTGGCGCACCGGCTGCGCTCTATTATGAATGGGATGAGCAGCATCGCACCACCAATGTAGCCGCCGCGATTCCGCTAAGAATCAAAGTCAGGCCGAAAGCAATACCAATCATTGAGCTGCCAGCCACCACCGGTTATGTTGTAGACTATTATGGTCCCTATGAACAACTTGGACCAGCGCATATCGCCTGCGATCTGTATTTGAGCCAGAAGGGATTGCAACTGCAACCGCCGGTCATCGAGGAATACCTCACCGACCCGCAGAGCGAGCCGGATAGCGCCAAATGGCTGACTCGAATCTATTACTTTGGGAAATAGTGGTCACTGCTCCATTTGATTCGGATCAAGAAATGAATTTTCTCCGGCCGGATAGGAGCGAAAAAAAGACCTCAAAGGTGTGATAGACCTTTGAGGTCTTTTGTTTACCAGCCTGGTCCGCGAATTACCTGCGTTGCAATTTGTCAATCGACCACTGACTTTGGCGACTAAGGAACCATTTCCATCAGCTTATGTTGGCTCAATTAGCGCCTCTAATGTTTTGGTACTTTGCTTGCTATTGGAAAATAAATAGCGCAACGCTCAGCTAACGTAATCTAAGCGTTAGGCGGGCATAATCTATTTTCCTTCGATTTCGTCCGCCAATTTGCCGGCATCGTACAGCTTGCGCAAGGCTTCGATAATATAAGCGCTGTGGACCGAAACCGCTCGGTTGGCCGTTTCGTCGTACACAAAGCGGCCCACCAGGCTTTCAATATTGCCATCAAAAATCAATCCCACCAGTTCGCCGTTTTTATTGATCACGGGTGAACCCGAATTACCACCAATAATATCACAGGTGCTGACGAAATTGACTGGCGTGGCCAGATCGAGCTGATCCTTTCGATCCCAGAAGCGCTGGGGCAGGGCAAATGCTCCCTGCTGGTCAAAGCCGAGGCAACGGTCATAAAGACCATAAAGCGTGGTCTTGTAAGGTGCCTTCGTGCCGTTCATGGGATAGCCCTTCACCTGGCCATAGGATAATCGCAGCGTAAAGGTCGCATCGGGAGCCATGCTTTTGCCATAAACGGCAAAACGGGCTTTGGCGATTTTTTCGCTGGCAGGCATCATCACACTTTGAAATTCTTTTTTATCATCTTCAATTTGCTTGCGCCGGAGCGGCTCCAATTTTCGCGCCAGGACAATGAATGGATCCGTGCTCTGGGCTACTGCCTCCTGGCCACCTTCAATCAGTGACTTGCGGAATTTGACATCGTTTAATTTGGTATTTGCCAGCATGCCCCGGACAACCTCGGCGGGTTGTCGACCTTCCAGAATAATTTTTAAATACGGATCATTCGGCCCCAGTTCGGACAAGGCCAATTCCAGCATGCCGGTCATGGTTGCCTCCTCCAGATCGTTGTAAATTGGCGCTGGCGAGAATAACCGGTAGCGAAGCTGCTCCAGTTGGCTATCGTGATAGCCATCCAGTCGCTCGGTATCCGGCTTTTTGATCTCAGACGTGTACATCACAATTTGCCAGGCGAGGTTAAAATAACGAGAACTTAGCGACTGCCCCTGGTAGAAGCGCTGCCTTCCCACCTGTGACTGTTTTTGCACGATTTTTTTGATCACATCCCAGGCACCGGCATATTCTTTTTTCCATGCTGGATTGGCATTGATTTTGGCCCGAAAAGCCTCTTCGTCCTGCCGAGATTTTTCCATCAATTTGGCATCGAGCAGACCCTGGTATTCACCGCTCTGCGCTTTCTTACCATTTTCCAACCCAAAAATCTGTCCCAGCGCGCGGCGCTCCTGCTCCGGGCCCAGCTTGGAGTATTTATAGAGAATCTCCAGGCGCTTATTGATCATGTTAAGGACCATCGGATATTGCAGATCCCGCTGCAACACCAATTGATCGTAGGTATTGAGCCGATTGGTCGATCCGGGATGTCCGGATACAAACACCAGTTCGCCGTCGGCAGCGCCGGCAGCATTCCATTTCAGATAATGCTCACTGTTGATCGGTTTATCATTTTCGTAGACCCGAAAGAAAGCCATATCGAGATCGTAGCGGGGATAGGTAAAGTTGTCGTCATCACCGCCCCAGTAAGCGATCTGCCGTTCGGGCGCCATCACCAGCCGGACATCGGTGTAGCGCTTGTATTGATAGGCCCAATATTCACCCCCGCGATACAAACTCACCACATTGCACGTCAAGCCGGTTCGATCCAGGTATTCCTTCTCGATTTTGGCAATCTCCGCTTCCCTAGCCTTCAGCGCGGCTTGCTCATCCATGCCTTTTTTGACCACACCAGTAACGCGGGCAGTCACATCTTCCATAGCCACCAACACATTTAATTCCAGATCGGGACATTTAACCTCCTCCTCTGGCGTTGCCGCATAAAAGCCTGTAGCAACGTAATTCTTTTCGGCTGTGGACATCTTCTGCAATTGTCCCATCGCCACGTGATGATTGGTCAACGTCAGACCATTAGGACTGATGAACGATCCTGATCCGCCATCGTTGAACCGCACACTGGCCAGCCGAATGTGATCCAGCCAGGCCTGCGATGGCGTGAAGCCGTAACGCTCCTGCAACTGCTTCACTGGCGGATTATCGAAGGTCCACATCCCTTCATCGGCCAGAGATATGCCGGCCATCATTAGCAAAACAGACATCAGCAAAATGGGTAAACTCCAATTGAAAAACAACCGCTTTTTTAGATACATGCGTCACCTCTTAAAATAGTTCATAAATAGCTCAGTCGCCGAGCTGTTGTTAAGGTTAAAAATTCCTGTAATCAATACGTTGAAATTCAAAAAGGTTACACGGTATTTAAAAATTATTTGCAAATCATTTGGGTTTGAATTGCCGCCGCACAAATGCCAGCCACTCCCGCACCTGTTTGTCATTTGGCTCCAGCTTGAGGTATTTTTCCCACGCCGCTACCACCTCCGGCCAATTCTTGAGCGACCAATGTGCGGTACCTAAATTATAATAAGCGGCCGCATAGTCCGGTGCAATTTTAATGGCCTGCTCATAATCTCGGATCGCTTCCTGATGTTTGCCCTGACCGGCATAGGTCAGCCCACGGTTGTTGTAGGCAATCTTATTGCCTGGATCCAATTCAATCGCTCGAGTATAGTCACGAATAGCGGCTTCATCGTCCTTGAGCTTTCGATAAATATCAGCTCTATTATTGTAGGCCGCGGCTGAGCTGGGATCGATCTGAATGGCCTTGTTGAAATCCTCCAGAGCTTCCGGGAATTTGTTTAAACCCTTATAACAGCGCCCCCGGTGAAAATAGGCCAGCGCGTTTCGCGGCTGAAAATCCAGCGTCTTGCTAAAATCAGCAATTGCCGGTTCAAACTGGTTGAGCTTTTCGAGAATATTGCCGCGATTAAAATAGGCGGGTTCAAATTTAGGATCCAGGCTGATCGCTTTGCTATAATCCTGCAGCGCCAATGCATCCTGACCCGAGGACTGGTAGGCGTTGCCGCGATGATTGTAAGCCGGAGCATAGTTTGGATTAAGCTGGATGGCATTGGAAAGGTATTTGATTTTCAACTGATCATTCCGGGCCGAATTGCCCTTTTCGATCCATTCCGCCGCCGTCAGGCCATCAATGGTCTTCACACTATCCGTTTGCAGCCGGCGCTTCACCTCTTCGGACCAGGCCAATTGCTGAAGGAATTCCTCGTCCAACGGCTGCTGCTGCTGGGCGTCGATTTTTTGAATCACTCTGGTGGCTAACTCTACCACCTCGGGCTGAGATTCCCGCGCCTGCTGCGCTCGCAACTGCCTGATGAAGTCCGCCTCGGCCAGATAGATGCCACGGGCGCTGCGCTGAAATGGCTCATAATCGGCGGCTGATTTTTGCAGATCGATTTCATTGAGCATCCGGTCGAGCGCCAACCATGCCCGCTTTCGGCCAGCAATATTTTCCAGTGCGGGCAGCGATTTCACCAGTTCATTCAACAAATTGGTTTTGATAGTGCTCAATTGCTGGTTAGCCTGGATGTAGGGTAACATCTGCGATACGCGCTGTTTGAAAACCCAGCGACCATGGGCCTCAAAATCTCGATAACCGTTGCCATCCCCTGCTGAGGCTGCCGAGCGATTTGCTTCCAGTCTGACATAGGCCGCATCATTTTCAAAACTGTCCTGCATTCGAACTTGCATTTTCGCCAGCGCCCGGAATTGGTACTCGTGCCAGGCAATAGGTAGCCGCTCGATCCGTTGCGCTGCGGCTTGTTGCAGCAACTGGTTATCCAATCGGGACAATTCTTCAATTTGTTGAGGCAACGTCTCGAAATCCCGAATTTCTGGAACGACAATCTCATGATCGCACAGACTATCCAGTTTCGTGACGATATGCGAAAGCGCCCTCTCATCCAATTGCCTGCTGGCGGAGCCGCCATCGTTGATCCACTGGGTTAGCCATTGCCAGGCACCGTCCCATTGCGGCATCACTGCCGATTTCTGAGATGCGCAACCGACCATCATTAACAGCACAACAACGGTCGTACTTTTGAGGAGCATAATATTCCCTCCTTCCCGCGGTTGGGATTGATAATTTTTAGCAGCCCGCAATTTGGCAATTGAGGTCATTCACGGATGTGCATCGCACAGCAGCTAAAATATATGTGAACAAGCATGCGAGCAGCGATATCTCGGTTCAGCGCGGTAGGCGCTTTTCCGAAAAGCCGCCGGCAAAGGTGATGACGCACATGGTCTGATAAACCTTATGAGCACCACAGGCAACGCCAATCACCTGAAATGAAGGATTGAAAATGTTTTTCCGATGCCCCCGGTCCGATACCCCATCATCGACAATCAAACCAATCACGATATCCCGTGCATCTTCCGAGCCGTAGGCAATATTTTCGCCCACGGTACGAATCCACTTGCCATAACGATTGACCCGATCAGAAGGTTCACTACCATCCGAACCCTTATGGCCAATAGCTCCCTGGAGCCCTTGATTTCGAACATGATCTCGCGCAGCCTGCGACATTCCCGGCGATACCCGAAAGGGAGCCAGCGGTTTGGCGGAGCGCAGGAAATGAATGGCTTCGTCAACTGCTTTTCTACCTTCCTGTGTTTGTACAATGGGTCGGCCCGGCCGTTTGATTAGCTTGCCATCGTAATAGACCTTCATCTTCTCCAGATAGGCCGCGTATTTGCGTGGATTTTTCCGCGCCAGATTTAACTCCTGAACCACCTCTTGTTCAAGCTCAGAAAGATACGCTGCCATTCCAATTTCACGGCTCTGGCAAAGACCGTTCACCACCAGCCCGCCCAAAAGCATCAGACTCACTATAAATACATTGTGAAATTGCATAACCCCCTCGTTCCGATTTGCCGCAGTTAAGTTCAGTAATCTTCAGCTTCAGTGCCCGCTCAAGACCATGCCGCAATGTGGTTCTTCACCGTCACGAATATCTACCGTTGACGATGACGGCTCACTTGCTAATCGATCGGCAGCAACATTTAGCCTGTATAGCAGATTGCCGTATTCACTTGATCATCCCACCCAGTTTTGCAACCAAATCACCAGTTTCAAACCGAACGGCACGCTGCGCACGTCGAGCACACCATGCACACATTTGCGTCGAGCTATGATTCGGCGCGGTTCGGCACCAGGCACAAGAAACTCATCCGATTGGTACCTGTGTTTTTGAATTGATGTACCTCGCCAGGTAGCACCAGAATGGCATAGCCTGCTTCGATTGGCCTGGATCCGTCCTCTGTAACCACTTGCCCATGACCTTCGGTTACAAATATTTCATGTTCAAAATCATGCGAATGAAAAAAAGTATAACCACCAGGGGCAACATGAAACAGCCGCATGGTAAAATTCGGCGCGCCATCGGCCGCCGATAGCAGCACCCGCTTCGTAACGCCGCTCACTTCTGGGCCTGCGATGGCCTGAGCTTCGACTTCAGTATAATGCACTATTTTCATCAACCTTTCCCGCTCCATATGAATTCAATGGACATCCGCTTGTTTTAACCAATCTGGACAGATTACAACCCAAGCTAGAGTTTGATCGCCAATTTCTCGAATGATGAGAATTTGGCAAAGCGATCACCGCTGAACCATCCAAGTATTTCTGGCAGTTGAAAAAATGACTATTTTCCGCAATTGCTCAGACGGTGCCACCCAATTCATAAGAGTTAACTTATTCCGAACGGATAAGTTTCTCTGGTACATCAAATTTTATAATTGAGCGCGCTCTAAAAAGCGCTAATTCCACAATTTTTTTTAATCTCGCTTGTTTGAACTTCAATAAGATCAATTCGCCCAAATTAGCGTCATTCGCGGTCAAAGCTTTTTTAGAATAGAATCATAATTAATTTCGCGATTCATATCTGCCGAACATGCAACATGTCACCAGTGGATCAGCCGGCATGCCGCAAGACCATACCCGCCCGCGTACCAGTATGTTGCCCCTCCTGAACGGTGACCTGGCCATTCACAATCACGTAAGAAATGCCGGAAGGAAATTGGTGCGGCGCCACAAAAGTTGCATTATCGATGATCGTTTTGGGATCCAAAATGACCAAGTCGGCATAATAGCCCTTCGAAATTATCCCGCGCTCACGGAGGCCTAATTTCTGAGCGGGCATGGCAGTCATCTTGTTAATGGCCGTGGGCCAATCGAAGAGCTGTTCTTGCCGGCAGTACCGGCCCAGGACCCTTGGGAAAGTGCCGTAATAACGAGGATGGGGCTTGCCTTCGGCAGCTTTTCCCGTCGGAGCGATGGCGCTCCCATCCGAACCAATCATCACCAGCGGCGACGCCAGCACCTTTTTGAGGTTATCTTCGTTCATGGCAAAACCCACGATGCCCACGCGATTCCGTTCTTCGATCAGCCGCGTTCGGATAAATTCCACCGCCGGCATACCTGCCGTGACGGCGCACTCCTGAATGGACTTGCCTTCCCAGATTTTATTTTTCTCTGAAAAGCACGAGCTGATAATCACCCGATCCCAGCCACCAATTCGCTGACCCCGTCCTTCAATATAGCCTTTGATCTTCGAAAATTGATCGGGATCATGCAGCCGTTGCAACACCTCCTCGGTCGAGCCCTGCCGCGCCCACAATGGCAGAAAGATCGTTAGCCCTGTAGCATAGGCGATATAAGGATACCGATCAGCATGGACGGGCATTCCTGCTGCCGAGGCGTCATGGATCATCTCCAGCAAGTGATCGACCTTGTGCCAGTTACTTTTGTTACATGCCTTCAAATGAGAAATTTCCAGCGACACCTCGGCGTCCCGGCAGATTTGCAGCGCTTCAGCTACTGCTTCCTCTACCTGATCATCTTCATTTCTGATATGCGTGGCATAGATGCCATGATGCTCGGCAACGACTTTGCACAGTTCAATTAGCTCTTCGGTGGTTGCGTAGCTCCCCGGCGCATATTCGAGACCGGTGGATAGGCCATAACTTCCCAGTTCCAAAGTGTGCGCCAGTCGGTTTTTCATCGCCGACATCTGTTCGGCTGTGGGAGCCACATCATTCCGGCCGACCACGCAACTGCGCAATGTACCATGGCCGGTCAATGGGGCATAATTGATCGACATCTTTTTCTGCTCCAGCAGTGCTAAAAAATCGCCGATGTCACGCCAGTCGACATGCAAACCATAGCTTTCGAAAAATTCTCGATCCAGCTCGGCCCAATCACTCTCGTTTAGCGGAAATGGCGAGTCGCCACAGTTGCCGCCCACTTCAGTAGTCACACCCTGATGAACTTTGCTCTCCGCCCCCGGATACACCAGCAAGCCAGCATCGGTGTGCGTGTGAATATCAATAAATCCTGGAGCGACGATCAATCCCTGCGCCTGAATTATCCGATCGGCACTTGCCGAAGTCAGATCATCGATGGCAACAATACGATCGCCACGGATGCCAATATCTCGAACATAACCGCTGCCTCCTGCGCCATCCACAATCAGTCCCCTACGGATGACCAGATCGAATCGATTGCGTACCGAGCAACCGAGCACAAGTCCTGCCGCGCTAACAACGCTGGTCTTCAAAAATTCACGGCGAGTCACGTTTGCATTCATCTTCAGCCTCTGTTCAAAGGTTTTTTAAACAAATCCCCTTGTTTTAATTTTTTCTATCTGCGCACAATTGTACCACCACCTGGAGGAGCTGATTTCCCAGGGCGATGGTCATTTAAGTTATCAAAAATGCACCACCCCTTGGCTCTGCATTTTTCAATTCCCAGCCCCTTGCATTCAAAATATCGCTTCTCCCAAATGCGAGTCTGGATCGCCCCGTTCATCGCTCGGGATAGCCGGTAATGTCTTTGATTTCGGCATACAGCGGTTTTAGATGGGCGTACATTTTTTTGTATACGCGCTGAAACAGCGCCTCATAAAGCTCTACATGATCAGCTATTGGCTCGAAGGTATCGCCGATAGCGGTCATCTGTTGCACTGCCGTCCCAAAATCGGGATAAATTTTAAGGCCAACCGCGCAATCAATGGCCGCACCCAGGCCCGATGTCTCATAAATCTTCGATCGCCGGGCAGGCAGGTTGAAAATATCTGCCGTGATCTGCATGGCCTGATTGCTTTGCGATCCGCCACCGGAAACCCGCACCTCGCTAATCTTCACGCGGGAGCGCTTTTCGGTGCGTTCGGTGCCTTCGCGCAACGCATAGACCAGCCCCTCCAAAATGGAGCGATAGAGATGCGCCCGTCCATGGACATCGCCAAAACCAATCACTGCGCCTTTGGCTTCGGGACCGGGCACCTTGACTCCAGGCGCCCAGTATGGCTGCAACATCAGCCCCAGGGATCCCGGCGGTATGTCCTTGATCAAATCATCGAATAGCGTTTCCGGGGCTATATTGTTTTGTGACGCCAGTTCCTTTTCCGGATAGCCAAATTCCTCTTTGAACCAGCTCACCATCCAGAAGCCGCGGAAGATTTGAATTTCGGTATTGTAGGTCTTCGGAATGGCGCTGGGATAAGGCGGAATGAACGGGATCACCTCGATATACTTCTGGGTCATGATCGATGTGGTGCAGGTGGTGCCGTAGCTCAGGCAGGCGATGTTGGGTTTTACGCCACCAACGCCCAGAATCTCGCAGGCCTTATCCGCAGCGGCGGCAATTACTGGCGTTCCGGCTGGAATGCCCGTCGCTTCGGCGGCTAATTTGGAAATGCGGCCCAGTTCTTTAGCTGGCTCCATCAATTGCGGGAGTTTCTCCAATTCAATGGGAAAAAGCCGCCGGTTCAGATGGGTTCGATCTGCCCATTTCATTTTTTTATAATCGAACGGCACATAGCCCACCTGGCAACCAACCGAATCGACGAACTCGCCGATCAACTTGTAGGTCAGATAGCCGGAGAGAAACAAGTATTTATGAGTTTGCTCCCAGATTTCCGGCTGATACTTCATAATCCAGTTGGCCTCGCACTCGGCATAGGCAAACTGAACCGCGTAGTCCATTTTCACCAATTGATAGACAAAATTCGCCAGAGGTCCGACCACCTGCTGCCGGGCAATCCGCCGTTGATCCAGCCAGTGGATGGCCGGCCGCAAGGGTTTGCCATTTTTATCCAGGTTGATCAACGTGCTGCGTTGCGTAGTCAGGCTTACCCCTGCTAATTTGGGTCGGCGATGGCCGTAGTGTTGCCATAACTGCTGGCAGGCTTCGCAGAGCTTATCCCAGTAATAATCTGCCTCCTGTTCTGCCCAGCCGGGTTGGGGAGATTTGTACGGCTCAATTTCGATTCTTGATTTATGCAGTAAATTGCCATTAACGTCAAAGAGCATGGCACGGATACTTTGCGTGCCACAGTCAAGGGACAGGATGGCTTCCATGCTTTCCTCATTCAAAAATTATCAATTAACTACTTGTAACGCAAATTGCCAATTTGCGCCGCCCCATAGCTCGCCGCATTGTAACGCAAATCACCAATTTGCGCTATACCATAGCCTGCCGTAAGGCTTTCTGCCAGCCTTTCAGCAGTTCCTCTCGTTTTAACTCTTCCATCGCCGGAATAAATTCTCGCTCAATCGATTTCAAGTGCACCAACTCCTGACTGTTGTGCCAGACACCCGCTTTCAAACCTGCCAAATATGCGGCACCCAGCGAAGTCGATTCAATAATCAATGGTCGGATCACAGGCCGATTCAAGATATCCGCCTGGAATTGCATCAGGAAATTGTTCGTCACGGCACCGCCATCCACCGCCAGTTTCACTACCGGAATTCCCGTCTCCGCCTCCATGGTCGCCAGCACATCATAGGTCTGATAAGCCATAGCCTCCAGTGCCGCGCGGATAAGGTGATTACGATTCGAGCCGCGAGTGAGCCCGACAATCACCCCGCGCGCTTGCATGTTCCAATGCGGTGCACCCAATCCGACAAACGCTGGGACCAGGTACACACCGCCATTATCGGGAACCGCCAGCGCGGCGGCCTCACTATCGCCCGATTTGGGCAGGATTTTCAATTCATCCCGCAACCATTGGATCGCCGCGCCGGCAATGAACACCGAGCCCTCCAGCGCATAGCATGGCTCCCCAGCACCGTCAACCGCCAGAGTCGTCACCAATCCTTTTTTCGAGAAGATGGCTTTCGATCCAGTATTCATCAACAGAAAACAACCCGTGCCATACGTATTTTTCATTTGACCGGCTTCGAAGCACGCCTGACCAAACAACGCGGCCTGTTGATCACCCGCATCACCATAAATCGGAACACCAGCAACTTCCGGTATCGATTCGACCGCGCCGTAGTCGTCCACTGATTTTTTGACCTTCGGCAAAATAGATGTCGGAATGTTTAGCAACCGGCACAATTCCTCATCCCACTTTTTTTCGACAATATTGAAAATCATGGTGCGGGAGGCATTGGTGTAATCAGTAGCATGAACCTTCCCGTTGGTCAATTTCCAGATCAGCCAGGTATCGATATTGCCGAATAATAGATTTTTTAAATCACATCCCTTCACATGATCCAGCAGCCATTTGATCTTCGTCCCGCTGAAATAGGCATCCACTGGCAGGCCGGTTTTGCGCCGAAATAATTCCGCTTTCGGTTTCAATTGTTCACACATCTCCGCCGTCCGCCGGCACTGCCACACGATGGCGTTATGAATCGGCTGACCGGTCTTTTTATCCCAGATTACCGTGGTCTCCCGTTGATTGGTGATCCCAATCGCCGCGAGCTTTTCTTTGTTTCGGGAGCACAATTCCTGCACCGTATCAACCACGGTCTGCCAGATCTCCAGCGGATCATGCTCCACCCAGCCTGGCTTCGGATAAATTTGCGTTAACGCCCGATCTGCTTTATCGACAATTTGCCCCTGCTCATTGAAAAGCACCGATCGCGTGCCCGTCGTTCCCTGGTCTATTGCCAAAATGTTCATGCTCGTTTCCCTTTCATTTTCTCAGTCCTAATCAGTCCCCAGTCTGCAGTCTTCAATCTCCAGTCTCCAGTCTCCAGCCTCAAAGCCTCCTGTTAATTGTTGACTGCTAACTGCCGACTATTAACTGCCGACTATTAACTGCCGACCGTTGACTCTTGACTGGCGACTGCTGACTGTTGACTGGCGACTGGTGACTGTTGACTGATAACTGGCCACTGATAACTGGTAACTGCTGACTTATAGGCGCCCATCCAGCCACGCCACAATATCCGCCAGCACCCGCTCCTTCTCCGGCTCATTCATCACCTCGTGATAAAAACCATCGTAGAACTTCAACGTTTTATCTTTGGATTGCGCCCGCTCATAAAGCTGCTGGCTGCCCGCTGGATCTGCCAGTCGATCCGCTGTGCCGTGCACAATGAGCAGCGGCAGATCAATCGCCTCCATCTGTTCTTGAATCATTTTGGTCGCTCGATTGAACTCCGCGCCAGTTCGCGCCGGAATGCCGCCGCGATAGTTCAAGGGATCGGTATCATATTTTTTCACAATCTCCGGATCACGGGAAACCGCGGTGCCATCCAGCTTGATGGTGGGCAGCCGGGGAACAATTTTTCCGATAACTGAGGAGAGTTTGACCAGCAAGGGTGAAATATCATCGCTAATTTTCAACGACGGCCCGCTCAAAATCAAGCCTTTCACATCGGGCTTTCGGGTGACGACGAACAGGCTGGCGATCAATCCGCCCATGCTGTGTCCCAATAAAAATAGCTTTTGATTCGGATGTCGCTCATTCACCCGTTTAAAGAACAAATCCACATCCGAGAGAAATTCATCGAACGAGCGGATAAACGTGTTTTTGCCATCGGATTGGCCATGACTGCGGAGATCGAACGTCTCGACTGCGTAGCCATGATTGACCAAATATTCTGCCACGTGGGCATATCTTCCGCTGTGCTCCGCGTAGCCGTGGATGATGATGATTACCGCTTTCGGCTCCGCTGATGGCTGCCAGCGTTGTTCAAAAAGATTGAGTCCATCATTGGTTTTAAATTTACCATCTTCGTGTTGCGTTGGTGATTTTGTCGCTGCCATTTTTCCTTTCCTCCGCCGATTCCGGTTTTCGATTGAAAATAAAATCCTGACGGATTAACTCCCTTATTCCCTTGTTCCCTTATTCCATTATTCCATTATTCCCTTATTCCATTATTCCCTTATTCCATTATTCCCTTATTCCATTATTCCCTTATTCCATTATTCCATTATTCCATTATTCCACTATTCCACTATTCCACTATTCCATTTTTCCACCATTCCATTACTCCAAAACTCCAATACTCCAAACGCTAAAATCCTGACGGATTAACTCCAACATTCCACTATTGCATTTTTTCCACTACTCCATCACTCCAAAACTCCACAACTTCCTGCTCCCACCTTTTTGCAGCAGAACAATCATAAGGCTCCGGCAACCCGTTCCGCATGGTACTGAGGTTGCCGGACCCGCGTTTTGTTTGAGCTTTGGGGCATCGTCTCTAACCTTCCGAAGGTTTGCAACCTTCGGAAGGGTTTGCACGCCCCTCGCTACTGGAGGGAATCTGTTAGGCTCAAATCACGTCCGGACATCCGTGAATGGCCGGCATCGGGTTCTCGCCACAATCATTGTAACGCAAGATGCCATCTTGCGTTAATATCTTGCGTTAATATCTTGCGTTAATATCTTGCGTTACGCGGTCTTGCGTTACCTCAATGTAGAGCAAGATGCCATCTTGCTCTACATTCTCGAGCTTAATTGGGCAGACCGCACCAACCGAAAACCAACGTTGTTGTTCCGATTATCAGGTTGGTTGTTGTTCCGATTGGCGCACCGATAGTTGTTATCGTTGTTGTTGATCCAGGAGCCGCCTCGAACCACACGGTCTGCGACGATTCCACCCCATTGTAGGACAAGATGCCATCTTGTCCCACACTCGTTGCTACCGGGCAAGATGCCATCTTGCCCTACAGTTGTTGCTGCTTGATCCACGCTCCTAACATTCGGCCAATTTCAACCAGCTCTTTGGCGGCATATTCATACGATTTGACATTGATGAACGCCAGCTCATAGCTCAGCCGACTCAGTATTTTGAGATAGAGCAGTTTCTCATCGGCCTTCACCAGCAATTCCATTTTATTGCGCCGCATGTTGGCAGTGGTAATAAGCTCGATCAGCTCCAGAATAGTATTTTCCAATTTCACTGCCACCGAAAAGCGGTGCGATTTGGGAAATTTACCCGTATGATTGAACAGCCACTTAGAAAAGTCATAGGCCCGATTAAAGATGTGCAGTTTTTCCATTTCTTTCATGATAATGATCCTTTTCAAGATGCACTCGGCTGTAGCCCACTTCAAAAGTGGACTACAGCTATTTAGTGGAACCTTAGTAGCCAGAGATAAACTGACCTTTCGAACCTTATTCCCTTATTCAGGTCACACAAGCTAATAAGGTTAATTTTTTTTTAATTTCAAATGCTACTAAGGTTGACCAAACAAAAAATAAGGTTTCAATCAGATGTAGCCCATCCGCCCAGGCGGATGGACTACATCTAGGTTTCTAAAAAAATTTTCGAAGCCCGCCTACGGCGGGCTTTAAGTAACCGACAGATACCCAGATGGTCAGATTCCCAGATAACCAAAAGCTATAACTGGGCAGACCGAACCAACCGAAAACCAACGTCGTCGCTCCGATCAATCGGGTCGGTCGTCGAGCCGATAGGCG
>JAPDQM010000097.1:0-15081 GCA_034505795.1 Candidatus Zhuqueibacterota bacterium | reverse complement strand
GCCTTTTATCCATTCAATGGGAATGCCAATGATGAAAGTGGTAATGGGAACGATGGCACAGTATATGGCGCAATGCTGACCAGCGATCGTCTGGGTAGGCCGCAAAGCGCTTATGAATTTGATGGCATCGATGATTATATTCTCGTACCGAGCAGCAGCAGCATGAATTTAAGAGATTCTTTGACCATTTGCGCCTGGGTTAGTTTTCCAACCATCCCGCCTGGTGGTTCTCATATTCTGATGAAAAGCGATTATCCCGATACCTATGAATATGGCTTAAATCTTAACCTTTATAACAACGGTGCAATTTCAGCAAGCATTGGAGGTTTTAATGTAGTGAATGTTGAGGGCAATCCTGTTAATACAAATACCTGGTATCATATAGTCGCCACGTGGCAATACCCGGGCCTGTGCAAATTATATGTTAATGGTGAATGGGTCAACAGCGTAGCCACCACCGGAAATATCGACCCGCACAATTGTGAATTCACGATGGGGAGAATTAGACCAGAGACCAGCGGGAGTAGTTATCAAGGCATTATTGATGAAGTTAGGCTTTATCGTCGCGTTCTATCTGAGGCTGAAATCCAGCAGCTTTATCTCGAAAATGGCACGCCGGTTGAGCTTTCCTCTTTCACTGCTGAAATCGGGGCGGGATTGGTCACGTTGAAATGGACCACTCAGTCCGAGACCGAAAATTACGGGTTCCAGCTCTATCGCAGTCAATCCAAAGATGGGGAATATCAACGAATCACCCGGTCGCTCATTTCCGGTGCGGGCAATTCAGGTCAGGCACATCATTACTCATTTGTCGACCGCGAGGTGCTGATGGGCGAGACGTACTATTATAAACTGGCGGATGTTGATTTTTCCGGCAATATTAAATTTCACGGCCCAATTACCGTAACCCTTGCCGCACAGCCGGCTGGCTATTTGTTAGAACAAAACTATCCCAATCCGTTCAATCCCACGACCACGATCGCTTTTGCCATCAAGGAGTCAGGCCATGTGAGCCTTAAAATTTATGATTTGCAGGGTAAGATCGTGCGGACGCTCATCGATGGTATCAAAACCGCTGGCGCCTATCGCCTGTCTTGGGATGGCACAGATCATCATGGGCAAAAGGTCGTATCTGGCAACTATATCTGTGTACTCAAAGCTGGTCAGTTCGAACAGCAGCGAAAAATGACTTTTATAAAATAGCCGGTGTTCGACAGAAGTGAATTGTTGCTCCCATGTGCGATAACTCTCCGCAGTCTGTAGCGCAGGATTTGAGGCTGCGCTACAGACTGTTGTTGTTCAGGCTCACTCAATAAGCTGTCACGCCACGCGGCGGAAGCGACGGAGCAAATTTGCCCGATCGCTTGCTAAATCTCTTCGGACGGTTTATTGCGGCTGAAGCAAGAAATTAGCAACGGAAAAGTCCTCTGCCTCGCGGTGCTAACTGGCCAGCGCTGACCATTTGCTTGCGGAAATCAGCAAGTGGCCTATTTTAATTTGATGAGGCCGATCAGCCAGATGAGAATGATGCCGCCGATCAGTGCGGCGATCAGCGCTCCCCAAATACCGACCACTTTCAAGCCCAATAGGCTAAAGAGGAATCCTCCCAATAACGCACCAATCACGCCGACGATCAGATTGCCCGCCAGGCCAAACCCTTTGCCTTTCAAAATCCGTCCAGCCAGCCAGCCCGCGACCAGTCCGATCAGCAAAAACAGGAACGTGTCCATTGGTCTCATTTTTTGTCCTCCAAGTTAAGTTTAATGAGTTTAAAGCCAGATCAGCTAAGATCAAAAGAATGTGCTTATTTCATCAGATATCTTTCCACGCCATTCATCGTTGAGCCGACGCTCGCATTAGGTGGCCAATTGGAAAAACCGCATACACTCCAGAAAATCGTTGCAGGTTAGCGCCACCGTGAAATTGCCCTTCCTCGTAGCGCCGGGATACCAGGCCGCCCGATTAGCGACGTCTTTCTTTTTGAAATCAATTTCCACCGCAAACGGCGTCTGGTATTGCAGCGGTTTGAACGTAGATAGGCGGTCCAGCGCACGCTGCACGCCGTCCCGAATAAGCTGTTGCGATTTTTTAGGATGCAAATTGATACAGGCCTCGCCAATGCCCTGCTTTACGGCTACCGTTTCGATGCCCGGCAGAATCTTTTCTGCCTGCTCGCACAGTGCCTGATCGCCGGACACAAAAATCACCGGCACGCGGTAATAACCGGCAATCAATGCATTCCAGCCAAACTCCGGCAGCGAGATGCCGTTCACTCGCAAATCGAAAATAGCCCCACTCATTGTATGGGCCAATGTGCCATCGGGTGTCATGGCTTTAGCATGGTAGCCAATGAAACAAACCGCATCAAAACTGGCATCCAGCCCTTCCATCATGCTGAACGGCCCTTTGGACCACGAACGTACCAATCGAGTTTGCTCGTGCAACTGGTCGGGAATCAGGTTCCGGGCTGTGCCATGAGCATCGCGAACTACAATATCGGTTGCTCCTTTCGCAATGGCGCCCTCGATGGCTGCATTCACTTCGTCGGTCATCACTTTTCGAAAATATTGATACTCCGTATTGTTGGTCTCGGTCTCCACCCAGTCGATCACGCCAGTAATCCCCTCCATATCCGCCGAGATAAAAATCTTTAATGATTTCATACCCACTCCGCTCCGGTTATGATTGGTGTTTTAAGAATTAGATATTATATTATATCAAAAACAACTCATTGTTGCCTCATCTTTTCCCAACCAGGATGCATTTTTGGGTTCACAACGCCTCTGAACACATTAATCCGCCCATTCATCCACGATTTCGGCCATTTTCCCATGCACATCCAGCGCCGCGGGCAGGCCTCTGCCAGCAAAAATCAAGGCCTCATCCTGCAGTCGAAAGAGGGAAACCTTCACTTCAGAAGATAATGTCTCTGCCACGCGCAACATCATTTGCTGCTCGTAGGGAGCGTGCAACAAGCTACCATTATTTCGAGTGGCGACGATAGTAAGTCGGTAACTGCGGTCGACTACCTGAACCTGAACTTCGCCAGGAGTTAATCTTACATGTTCTAATTTGGCACCAGTGTAAGTCGTGAAACGATAGAGATGACCAGCCAGATACAGCCCAATGATAAATCCACGAAAATCACCCCTCAGCCAGGGAATTCGGGCTATGGACAGCATCAGGCTTACCCCCGGCTGCTCGAAGTGGTTCGACTGCAGCCAGATGTAAGCGCTGGGGAACGAAGTGCCCCAATCTTTTTCGATATAGCCGCGGCCGCCATCGAATTGCAGCGTTTCTTTATTGATGAGTAGCGAACCTTCAACTCGATGGTCAAAACTGATAACGCCATGGAAGCATTGCATAAAGGGCACAAAAGCATACCAGCCCATGACGCCAGGCGAGGTGAGCGTGATTGGCCATGGTTGAAGCGCAGAAAAAGCAAGCTGTCCCCGAATCTTCAAGGTTTCATTCTCAAGGTTTATTTTCATTACGCTGGTTTGCCAGCTATTGTCTGCAATTTGGACATCAAGCGTGTTACGAGAAGCACGAAATGCCGCGAGCGGAAAACGAAAGTAATGCGAGCGCGTGGCCATGTTATCCAGTACCTGGACAAAAGCATGGCTATCGGCCAAATCTTTGCCCAGAAATATGCCCGGGATAAAGGCTAAAACCCGCGTTCTGGTCGCATCGACTACCTTGAAAAACCAGCCTTCGAAGTAATTTCGTCTTCGACCTTGGCCATGATAGACCTCCGGTCGCCAGAGTGTTCGGAAATAGTTAATCACGCGAATCTGAATATCCTCGATAATAAGCAGCGAAAGTTTTACTCTGGCCACAAATAGCCGCTTGAAAATGACAGCAAATTCACTTTGGCCCATCCAAGCATCATTTTGAAGTGCAATTGTCTTGTTTCCCAAAGAAAATTCGCTTCATCTATTCAATCGTTTCAAATTTCATCGCATCATTATGCCCTGCAATTGAATCCAATTAATGCGGGTTTACACGCCAATTTTAAAACTTTTTTAAACAACCAAAGTTTAACGTAATGTAAAAATAAAAATGAAAATATTCAAGTGATAATTTTTATCAATCGCAAATCAAGGATTGCATAATGGACAATCAACCCAATATATTGCAGATGGCGCGTGCGCCATTTTTGTCATCCATCATATCACCATTATTGGCTGGAACCCTGCTATCGGTGGCCATTTCTGGTTCGTTCTCTGTGTTAGGATTTGTGTTCGTTTTGCTCATGGGGATCGGCCTGCATGTGGCCACGAATGTTTACAACGATATTTATGATACTCGTCAAGGTACCGATCGGATTAATATTTACCGCAATGAATTTAGCGGAGGTTCTGGTATCCTGGTGAACCATCCACAGCTCGAAAAACGCATGTTCTTGCTTGCTCGCAGCGGATTGGTAGTGGCACTGATTGCCACCATCGCCCTGATGTTTATAGTCCAGCGCAGTTATTGGCTCTGGCTCTGGTTGCTGTTTCTGCTGGCGGCTTTTTTCAGCAAGTACTACACCGCAGCACCGGTGAAGGTTGCCTATCGCGGGTGGGGTGAAATTGCGGTCTGGTTTGCTTTCGGCCCTATGGCGATTTTAGTGGCGTCCTTGAGCCAAAATGTAGGGTTTCATCCGAACGTGGTGGCCGCCATGCCCATTACCGGCATCAGCACCCTATCGATCCTGCTATTGGGGCAGATGATTGATTTGCGCGCCGATATCGCCGCAGGCAAGCTGGGCATTGCCGCCAGGCGTGGCACCAAAATAACCGCCTATGTATACCTGATCGTGCAAATTGTGCTTATGATCAATATCATTGTGCTATCGTTCTTGCTCAAAGAACAAGGCGGGATGCTAACGATAGCGTTGACGCCCTATATTTTGATGCTGCCGTTCATCTGGCGCATCCTTCAGTCAGAGCATGGCAATCCAGAAGCGCTAAAAAAGGCAGCCAGGCTTAATGTGCAGATGCATTTGGCCTTTTCAATCCTATTCAATCTTGGGATCGGGTTGTATATGATCGCCAGATAAAAGAGTTTCGACCAAATAACAAGAAATCTTGCAACAATAAGGAGCAGATGAGGTTATGAAATCGTTTAAGATCATTATTACCAGTTTGCTATTCCTATTGTGGCTGGCACCTATCCGTCTCATCGGTCAACAATTTGGCCGCAACAAGGTGCAATATGAAAATAAAAATTGGGAATACATCCAGTCCACGCATTTCGATATTTACTATTATCAGGGCGGCCGAAGATTGGCAGAATTCACCGCCCATGAAGCAGAGTCATCTTATGTCTCATTGAGTCAGCTTTTCAACTACAAGTTGATCGATCGCATACCCATCGTTGTTTATCGTTCGCACAATGACTTCACCGAGACCAATATTTCCAGTGAGGTCATCGAAGAATCGGTAGGTGGCTTTACGGAATTTCTAAAAAACCGTGTGGTAATTCCCTTTGACGGCTCCTATGAACAATTTCGGCATGTGATCCATCACGAATTGACCCATGCGGTGTTGCTGCAATTTTTATACGGCGCGGGTGCCGGATCGATCATTCAGGGAATTTCCCGATCGGCACCGCCGATATGGTTCATTGAAGGTTTGGCCGAATACGCTTCGCTGGGGTGGGACACCGAATCGGATATGTACGTGCGCGATGCCACGCTCACCGGCTATCTACCACCCATCAATAATCTTCAGGCATTTTTAGCTTATAAGGGCGGCCAGGCGGTGTTATTGTACATTGAAAAAACCTACGGTCCCCAGAAGCTCACCGAATTGTTGCAGCGAATTCGCACCTCACGCAACTTCGAGCGTGCCTGGCGCGCCGCGCTCAATGAATCGATTGAAGAGAGCAGTAAGAAGTGGCAGCGCTTCATGCGCCAAAATTATTGGCCCGAAATCGCCAATCGCAAACAGCCATACGATTATGCCCAGGCCATGACGGACCATGCCAAATGGCAAAATTTTATCAACAATAGTCCAGCCGTGTCACCAACGGGAGACCGGATTGCTTTTCTCACCGATCGCACCGGCTATTTTGACATTTACGTGGTTTCGGCCACTGATCCCAAACTGGTCTCGCGATTGATCTCTGGCCAGCGCAAGGCCAACCTGGAAGAGCTGCACTGGCTGCGGCCAGGAATGAGTTGGTCACCCAATGGCCAACAGATCGCATTTTCGTCGCGCTCGGCCGGTGAGGATGCGCTGAATATCCTGAATGTCAATCGAAAGAAAATTACCGCCACTTATAAATTCGGTCTGGATGGCCTATTCGCACCCGCCTGGTCGCCTCTGGGCAATGAAATTGCCTTTGTTGGAGTAAAAAACCACTGTTCTGATATCTATGTCTTCAATCTCGAGACGGGCGCGCTGCGTCAGATTACTTCCGACATTTTCAGCGATTCGGAACCGACCTGGTCCCCAGATGGCAAAGAAATCGCCTTTGTTTCAGATCGACAGGCCAATGTTGAACCGGCAGCACTAATGGGCGATATTCGCATCGAGGAGCATGACTATCACTCGACGGACATCTATCTCATCCATGCCGATGGTACGGCGCTGCGACGGTTGACCAATTCGGCGCTAAATGAAACTTCGCCGCAATGGACTGGTGATGGAAAATACCTGCTATATATCTCCGACCAAAGCGGCATTTCCAATATCTATTATCTCGAACTTGCCTCCGGTGAAACCAAAGCGTTGACGAATATGATCACCGGGGTTGCGCAATTGTCCATGGGCTTTAACAGCGATCGACTGGCATTTACCGCCTTTTCCAATGCCGGATATGACATTTACCTCTGGGCCAATCCTTTCCATGGCATAGGCACCGAAGTCCAGCCGCAGCCTACCGCTTTCATTCAGAGGAAACTGGAGGCGCGCAAATCCCTGACGACGACCACCCAGCAAACCGAGGCTGATAAAATCACCACCACGGTGCAACATCAGCAAGATTTCTCTCGCTATATTTTTGGCGGCAATTTTCGCAGAGGCGAACTGGAGGGGACAACCCAACCCACCAAAGAAGTTAAATTAGCGTCTGACAAATTTCGCGACGCCACTGGCGAATTCAAGACCAACGATTATCGTGTGAAATTTTCACTGGACTATTTTGGTGTCAATGCTGGCTATGACCCGATCCTGGGTGTTTATGGCTTAACTCAATTGTATTTGAGCGACGTGCTGGGCGATCACCAGGTCGTCATCGGCGCTAACATTATTCAGGATTTGAACAACAGCGACTTTTTGCTCGGTTATTCCAATTTAAAAAATCGGCTCAATTGGTCAGTCTTGAGTTATCAATTTGTCAATTATTTTCTGACTACGATCGGTGACGTGCGTTTTACTCGCAGGGGTGTTGGGCTAAACGCATCCTATCCGCTGTCCCGATTCAATCGCATCGATGCCGGGTTTCAATATTTCAATATTTCCCAGCAATACTATTCCTTTTTCCAGATTCCCACCACCAGCTTTTCGGTGCTGATCCCGGGCATTTCATACTCGACCGACAATTCGATCTGGTACTACATTGGGCCGGCCAGCGGTAATCGCAGTTACATTGGATTCATCGGCAGTCCTCAGATCGGCACCGGTGGCAAGCAATTTGTTACTGGCAGTTTTGATTTCCGCCGCTATTATTCGTTGGCCCGCGGCTACACCCTGGCGCTACGTTTTTCTGGCGGCGCCAGCTTCGGCAAAAATCCCACCCAGTTTATCATGGGGGGCGTGGAGAACTGGATCAACTATAAATTCGATCAGAAAATCAATTACCAGTCGATTGAAGATTATTTTCTATCCGAATGGATGCTGCCGCTACGAGGGGCCAAACTGTATGAACTGGTTGGCAGTCGTGCCGCTCTGGTTAATCTCGAATTTCGATTCCCATTTATTCAATATCTGATCACCCGGTTTCCATTGCATATCGGCTTTGCCAACATCCAGGGATCGCTATTTGTGGATGCGGGTTCAGCCTGGGAAAACGACAATTCCTGGCGGTTCACAGCTCTCAAGCCCAACGGCAATCGATATGTGCGAGATATTGTGACCGGCTTCGGCTATGGCATTCGGGCGAATATCTATATTGTCTTGTTGCGCTTCGATGCTGCCTGGCGAACCGATTTCGATGGGATTAGCAAGCCGATCTATTACTATTCGATCGGTTTGGATTTTTAATGTCTGTTCAACGCGATTCTTAATCGCCTGGTATCTACACTCGCGGATACTGACCTGATTTTTTGCTTATGGCAATAGAGAAAACACCTCAGGTGTTAAAAAAATAGAGCTGCAATCTTTGGCAATGGCGATGCAACAACGCCTGGGAAATGGATCGGCAACTTTAAGTATAACTTACACCATTCTGCCAAGATATTGCTGCGCTTTGGGCAACGCAATCATATACCAAACTTGATGGGTTCGGTGTGTAGGATAGCAATATGTTTATGCATAAACGACTGACCAGGGTTTTTGAAACTGCTAAGGTTATACCGTACGACGATAGCTCGAAATTCATCTGTTTTAGCGATTGTCATCGGGGCGATAATTTCTGGGCCGATGACTTTGCCCCGAATCAGAATTTGTTCCATCATGCCTTGAATTATTATTATAAAAATGGCTTCACCTATATCGAACTCGGCGATGGCGACGAGCTCTGGGAGAACAAATCCCTGGAAGATATTGTCATTGCTTATCAACATATTTTTTCATTGCTCAAAGATTTCTATGAACGCAATCGCCTCTATCTGATTTGGGGCAATCATGATAATGATCGCGGGCAGCCCAAATATTTTAAGCGAAAAAGTGCCTCCTTTGGCAGTATTTCTGACCCCAAAATCATCAGTTTATTTCAGGAAATCGAAGCCCTCGAAGGTTTGATTCTGCAACATTCGGTGACAGGACAAAAAATCTTTCTGGTTCATGGTCATCAGGGTGATTTCTGGAATGATGATGTCTGGCGTTTGTCACGCCTCATGGTCCGATATGTCTGGCGAAAACTGCAGATTTTCGGCATCAATGATCCCACCAGCCCAGCAAAAAATTTCCGGAAAGGGATTCAGATCGAAAATAAAATCATCGACTGGGCGGCGAAGCAGCAACAGGTCATTATTGTCGGACATACGCATCGCCCATCGTTTCCAATCACCAGCGACGATCCGCCCTATTATAACGATGGCTGCTGCATCCATCCACGATCCATCACCGGCATCGAAATCGAACACAATGCGATCCAACTGATTAAATGGTGCACCCGGCCCAACGCCGAGGGCTTGTTGCAGGTGACCAGAGAGTTGATCGCCGGGCCAAGGTCGCTGGACATTTATTTGAAGCGGAGCAAAAATGAAAATCATTGATCTATCCCCGGAACATGAATCGCTATATTATCTCTGCCTTGAAGACTGGTCTGATGAAATCAAAGCAGCCGGTAATCACAAAGCCTGTTGGTACGCGCAAATGAAAGACAAGGGTTTACGGGTGAAGCTCGCCGTTGCTGACAGTGGCCAAATTGGTGGCATGATTCAGTACTTGCCGATCGAACATTCGATGGCCACAGGCGACAAGCTATTTTTTATTCTCTGCATCTGGGTTCATGGTTATCGGCAGGGGCGCGGTAATTTTCAAAAGAAAGGGATGGGGCGGGCATTGTTGCAAGCCGCCGAAGCAGATGCCGCAGCCCTGGGTGCCAAAGGGATGGCCGCCTGGGGCATCTCTTTGCCATTCTGGATGAGAGCCTCCTGGTTCAAGAAACAGGGGTATCAGCGGGCTGATAAACAGGGATTGTCCGTGCTGCTCTGGAAGCCCTTTGTCGCTGATACCGCCGCGCCCCAATGGATCAAACAAAAGAAATGGCCTGAGAAAATTCCCGGCCAGGTAACTGTCACTTCGTTTATCGATGGCTGGTGTCCCGCACAGAACCTGGTTCATGAACGCGCCAGATTGGCTGCGCAGGCACTAGGAGAGAAGGTGGTTTTCAAATCGGTTCACACCTCATCGCGCGACGTGTTTCTGGAGTGGGGAATCGCTGATGGTTTGTACATCGACGATAGGCCCCTGCGAACCGGGCCCCCGCCCTCATTAGCCCGTATCCAGAGGCGCATTGCTAAGAAGTTGAAACGACTATCATAGTCCTTGGGGGAAAGAGCATGACAGCCACCCGATCGCTGATGAGTCGTCAGCTAAGAAAGCTACTAAATAAAACACAGGAATTTTTCAGATGGCTGAAGTTTGCTGGCAATACCATTGCCAATTTTCCAGCCATTTGGCGGTATCGCGACGAGACTTTCCGGCAATTTTATCAATTAGGCAATCAGGCCTTGCCGCTGGTTATCCTGGCCACAGTGTTTGTGAGCATTGTTCTTTCGCTGGAGACGGGGAAAAAACTGGAACCATTTGGGGCCAAGCTTATGCTGGGCCGCGTGGTGGTGATTGCAGTTTTGCGGGAATTGGGACCGGTGATCACTGGTTTGATGATGGCTGGTCGAGTCGGCGCCAAAATTGTTTCCGAAATAGGGAATATGGTATTGACCGAGCAGGTGGATGCCCTGCGGGCTTACGGAACCAATCCCATCCGACGGCTGATCGTACCACGGGTATTTGCCGCGCTGGCCGTGATGCTGCCGCTGACCATTATCTCCGATGCCATTGGAATTATTGGTGGTTCATTTTCTGCCATTGTACTATTGGATGTCGATTTTCAATTTTTTTGGTTGTCCGTGCAGCAGGGACCATCCTTAAAGGACCTGACTGTGGGTATTATTAAGCCTCCATTTTTCGGTCTACTTATTGGAACCATCAGCGCCTATCTTGGCTACAATCTGAGCGGCGGTTCTGAAGGCATGGGACAGGCTGCCACGCGCACTGTGATGTTGACATCGATTGGAGTGCTATTGATGGATTTTATTCTGACGATCATTATTATCTCGTTCTTTTAGGAGGCTGATAGCGTGATCATATTTGATGATGTATCACTTTGTTTGAACAATCGGACGATTTTGAAAAAAATCTCCTTTGAAGTGAACAAGGGAGAGACCGCGCTGCTGGTGGGCAGCAGTGGCGCGGGCAAGAGTACCATCTTGCGCTTGATCTGCGGGCTGCTTCAGCCGACTGGTGGCAGTATTTGGGTGATGGGGCAGAATCTGGCCCAGCTATCCGAGTATGAATTGAATCAACTGCGCAAAAAATTAAGCCTGGTCTTTCAAAATGGCGCGCTATTCGATTCTCTGACCCTGGCAGAGAATGTGAGTTTCTTTTTGCGGGAACAACACCGGCTATCGGAAGCAGAAATTCAACAACGCGTGGAGGAAATCATGGACTTTTTTGGATTGGCAAATTTTGCCCACTATTACCCGGCCCAAATCAGCGGCGGCATGAAAAAACGCGTATCGATCGCCCGTGCGATCATGACGCGGCCCGAATTGCTGCTTTACGATGAACCCACCGCAGGTCTCGATCCCTTCGCCGCCAAAAAAGTAGTGCAAATGATCAACGACCTGCGCCAAAATTTCCATGTCACATCGTTGATCGTGACGCATGAAATCCATCACTTTGAGCATGTTGTTGATCGATTGATCATGCTGAAAAATGCAACCATTCATTATGATGGCCAATACGACTTGTCCATCCTTGACCGATTTGAAGAAACCGAAGCCCAGTTGGAATGTATTCCCGATGAGGAATTCTATGCAGAGTTATAATCCTAAAAATCACGCAACCAAAATTGGCGTTTTCTCCCTCTGGGGGCTAACCTTGTTTTTGATCCTGTTCATCGTGTATGTCATTGGCACCAATCAAAAACTCTTTGCTCGTAAATATTCCCTGTATATGTTTGTTCCCAACAGTTACGGGCTGAATTCTGGCGCTTTTATCACACTATCGGGTCGCAAAGTAGGTGTTGTCGGGAAATTGGAGTTTCAATCTCGCCACAATCAGGCTGGCATCCAGGTGGAACTTAAGATCGACCGGCGATATGCCAAAATGATCACCGCCACCTCAACCGCTACCATTCAAACCATGGGCATGTTGGGCGATAAGTATGTGGATATTGCGTTAGGCGACCTCCGCGCGCCTGTGTTGCAACCGGGCGATTACATCCAGGCCAACTCGGCGCCCGATTTAAGCACCATCGTCACCGAGGCCATGGCCGCCATCAGTGATCTTCGGCTCACCCTCGGTCGGCTAAATCAACTGGCTGGAGATGTGGCAAATGGCCAGGGAGTGTTGGGAATGCTAATTGAAGATCGCGATGCCAAAAACGATTTAAGCCAAGTGTTAGCTCAGCTCAATCAACTATCTCAGCGGCTGAACGAAGGGTCTGGCAATGTCGCTCGCTTCATAATGGATAGCACTGTTTTTCACTCTGTCAAAGCCACTGCTCAAAACCTCGACCGCCTTTCATCTAAAATTGAAAGAGGCGATGGCACCCTGGGACGTATGATCGCTGACACCACACTTTATTTCAATCTGCAATCCATCTCCTGGCTAACAGCCTCACTTCTGGAACAATTGAAGCAGGGTCAGGGAACCGCCGGCAAGCTGCTAACTGATGAAAAATTGTATGAACAACTTTTGCTCCTCACGCAATCATTACAGGCGCTCACCGCCGATGTTAAAAATAATCCCCGCAAATATGTCACTATCAAAATATTTTAAGGTTGGATAGTATATAAACGCACAGTGAAAACTGCTTCGCTTACCGTCCTTCTAATAAATTTGTTTGCGACACATGTTCCACATGACTGGCGAGATGTTTGCGGTGGGACACGCCCTTCATTTCAGATATGAACCTATCGCTTAATCCAGCGTTAAAGTAGCACCTTTTTTTATTGAATGAAATTTGGAATTATTTTGCCATGCTTACTATTATTCAAAATATTACTAGCCTTTTTAATGGTCAAATTAGGGACAAATCCATTAATACGGTTATAAAAGAAAATGAAATTCTGCAATCAATTCTGAACAGTTTGGGTGAGGGGGTTATCGTAGCTGACCGGGACGGACACTTTCTCTATTTTAATCCCACGGCCGAGAAAATATTGGGAATTGGTTTAGCCGACATTGCCAGCTCTGCTTGGTCAACCGTCTATGGAACCTATTATCCGGATCAGATTACTCCCTATCCCTCCGACCGACTACCGCTGGCCCGTGCTATCCGCGGTGAATTTGTTTACGATGAGCTGATTTTTATCCGAAACTCACGCCGTCCCGACGGCATTTTCATCGAAGTGACTGCCAGTCCCATGAGGGACGCTTCCAATTTGATAATCGGTGGCGTAGTTATTCTGCGCGATGTGAGCAAAATCAAACAGGTCGAAGCCGCTCAGAAACAAAGTGAAGAACGACTGAGCGCTCAGTTCAAGAATTTTCCCATTCCTACCTATGTTTGGCAGAATGTAGCTGACGATTTTGTGTTAGTGGACTTCAACAATGCGGCGAGGAATTTTACGCACGGCGCGGTTCAAGGATTTTTGGGTCAGAAAATGAGCGCTATCTTTCAAGATGAACCGGACATTCGGTCTGATTTCCAGCGCTGTTTTAAAACAAAGATGCAAATTAGCCGGGAAATGAATTCCTATCGACTGCGAACCACCCACGAACGAAAAGACCTCATGTTTAGCTATGTGTTTATTCCGCCCAATCTGATCTTGCTGCATACTACGGACATGACCGAGCAAAAAAAGAATCTGGCCACATTGCGCAAGCTTTCCAATGCAGTCCAACAGACTGCAGACAGCGTTATGATTACCAATAAAAAAGGCGTTATTGAATATGTCAATCCAGCATTCGAAACGACTACCGGATTTTCGCGCGCTGAAGCCCTGGGACAGACTCCCAAAATACTGCAATCGGGGATGCATGACCAGGAATTTTATCAACACCTTTGGAAAACCATTTTGGGAGGCAAACCCTATCGCGGCACTATCATCAATCGCAAAAAAAATGGGGAGCTTTATTGGAGCGAGCAGACCATTACTGCCATGAGAGATGAACATGGCAAAATTACTAATTTTGTATCGGTATTGAAAGACATCACCGAGTTGCGTCAAAAGCAAGAGCAGGAATTTCAGCTTCGCATTGCCCATGAATTGCAGCAACGATACTATCGCGCCAAAGCCGCTGTTCCAGGTTTTGATATTGCTGGTGCAACCTATTCGGCGGTGGCGACCAATGGCGACTATTTTGATTTTATTCCGATGAAGAATGGACAATTGGGTCTGGTTATCGGCGATGTCAGTGGCCATGGGGTGAGTGCGGCCTTGATCATGGCGCAAACACGCGCCTCATTGCGTGCTTTGGCGAAAGTTGAGTCCGATCCTGGCATTCTGCTTACCTGGCTCAATCAGGAGCTCGCCGCCGACCTCGACCAGATTCATTATGTCACCTTGATTCTTGCTCGCCTCGATCCAGCAACCAAAATGCTAGACTATGCCAGTGCTGGACACCTGCCAACTTATCTACTAAACCGACAGGGCCAGGTCTACCAAACGCTATCGAGTACAGGAATCCCCTTGGGGATCGTACCTGATTATCAGTTCACTACCTCGGCTGCAATCCAACTATCGTGCGCTGATATTTTATTCTTTTTGACCGACGGCATTACCGAAGCGCAGGCTTCTGATGAATCCGAATTTGGCGTTGAACGCGCCTTGAGAATTGTTCGAAAACGGCGCGGCGCTCCAGCGAAAGAAATTATGGAATCGCTTTATTGTTCTGTCCGCTCCTTTGCCAGACATCAACCACAGGAAGATGATATTACAACTATTATTTGCAAAGTCACTGATAAGTGTTAATCACATGTCTAGGCCCAGAAGGAAGATCGTCCGCCAAATTTCATCCGAATTTATTTTTTTCTGCTTCACTTTATTTTCTTGGAACAACAATACCCTGTTAATGCAATCGCCGACTTATCTGATCTCAGGGAACAATAAAACTACCTGCAATTCGTTTTTTAAAACATGTATTTT
This sequence comes from Candidatus Zhuqueibacterota bacterium, assembly GCA_034505795.1. Classification (GTDB taxonomy): domain Bacteria; phylum Zhuqueibacterota; class Zhuqueibacteria; order Thermofontimicrobiales; family Thermofontimicrobiaceae; genus Thermofontimicrobium_A. The sequence continues at coordinate 104 of JAPDQM010000097.1, read as the reverse complement.
GCGGCTTAATTTATAGGCTAAACAAAGTATGGATCAATTGCCAGGATATTAGCACCCCATGCTCCACCAGAATCCTCACCCCAATCCCAATCAACACCAGCCCC
>JAPDQM010000096.1:0-15213 GCA_034505795.1 Candidatus Zhuqueibacterota bacterium | reverse complement strand
TGATCTATATTGGCTATCTGCTGCTTCGCAAAATGATCGCCTCGCCGGAAAAGGCAGCTCGTATTGCCGCGGTGTATGGCATCATCGGTTTCGTAGATGTCCCCATCGTCTATTTTTCGATTCGGTTGTGGCGGACATTACATCCAGGGCATGTCATGCTGATGGGCGGCCAAAACTCCGGCCTCGATCCCCGGATGTTTCAGGTATTGATGCTCAGTCTCATGGCTTTCACTGGTTTATTTGTCACTCTGCTATTGCTGCGAGTGGATATCGAAAAAGCAGCTAAAACTATCGAACAATTGAAACACCATTCAAAATAGAGGTGCGCAATGAATCATATCTTCTTTTTGGTACTGGCCTATCTCTTCTTATGGCTGGTCCTGTTTGGATATATTTGGAGCTTGCTCCGAAGGCAGAAACGGCTTTCGGAAGAAATTCGACTCCTGGCGGCAGAGGTCGATCATCGCAGATAATCGGTCAGTGGATGAACGGCTGCTAAAATTGAAGCAAGCAATATTTCCATTGGTATGAGTGATTTTGAATAAAACCGCAGTTCACACCGGCATGAATTTGAAGGTAACGCGGCGGCCAGGGCCTGCAAAAAGCTAAACCGGATTGAACTCCTTGATCTTGAAGGGCTGATAGATTAGCTGCCACTGGTAATGAATGCCGTAAGGATGGCCGAGTGGGCAATTTTGGATATCGGCGCCGGCAGTTGCATCGACAGCCGCTGTTTATTTATTCTTCATTGGCCGCTTCGATTAATTCGATCAACACTCCGTGGGTGGATTTGGGGTGAATGAAGGCAATGAGATGACCGCTACTACCGGTTCTCGGCTGCCGATCGATCAATTGGATTTGCTGCGCCTCTAACTGCAATAATGCCCCTCGGAGATCTCGAACCTGATAGGCAATATGATGAATTCCTTCTCCTCTGGTCGCTAAAAATTTGGCGATGGGACTATCGGCAGCGATTGGTTGTAATAGCTCAATCTGAATGTTACCAATAGGAAATTTTGCTACCCTAACTTTTTGGTCCGCAATTTCCTCGATCCCCAGGCAGGTGAGCCCAAATATCGATTTATAAAAATCGATTTGCTTCTCCAAATCAGCAACTGCAATTCCGATATGGTCGATTTTGGTGATCATGAAGCCTCTGCCAATGGTTAAAAGATATAGATTTCTCCCGCTGTCTATTTTTTCGCAGCGATATTCTGATGAAAAGCAATGATTATTTTCCCTTGATGTGGGCACCGGCAACTTAGGGCTGGATTGCGCCATAGACCTCGAAGGAATTTTTGTTCTAAAAAACAGTCTCCTGGTACTCGCCAAACACGTGTCGTAGCACGTCGCAGATCTCACCCAGAGTCGCGTACGATTTAACCGCAGATAGAATGGCCGGCATCAAATTTTCGGAACTACTGGCAACCTGCTTCAATTGCGCCAACTGCTGTTGTACCCGGCCGTGGTCACGCTGCTGTTTTATCAGGCGCAGGCGTTCGAGTTGCTCGTCTTGAGTTCGCTGGTCAACTTTTAGCAACTCTGGCTTCCGATCTTGAGCGGTTTTAAATTTATTGACCCCCACAATAATACGCTCATTGGCTTCGATTTCTTTCAGATGGCGATAGGCTGCCTGCTGGATTTCCCTTTGAATATAGCCCTTTTCAATCGCTCTAACAACACCGCCCAGAGCATCAATGTCTGCAATATATTTTTGGGCGGCTGTTTCGAGCTGATTGGTTTTGCTCTCGATGAAATAGGAGCCTGCTAATGGATCAACGGTTTCAGCCACGCCTGATTCGTAAGCAATGATCTGCTGTGTGCGCAGGGCAATGGTGGCCGCTTCTTCGGTGGGCAGGGCCAGTGCTTCATCGTAACTATTGGTGTGGAGACTCTGCGTGCCTCCCAATACGGCAGCCAGTGCTTGAATGGTGACGCGGATAATGTTATTGTAAGGCTGTTGCGCAGTCAGGGTGGAGCCGCCGGTTTGAGTATGAAAGCGCAGCATCATGGATTTTTCGTGTTGTGCCTGGAAGCGATGCTTCATGATTTTAGCCCAGAGCCGCCGTGCGGCTCGAAATTTGGCCACTTCCTCCAGCAGATCGTTGTGCGCGTTGAAGAAAAAGGACATTCTGCCAGCAAATTGATCGACCTTCAGGCCGGCGTCGATGGCTGCCTGAACATAGGCAATGCCGTTAGCCAGGGTGAAGCCGATTTCTTGCGCAGCGGTGGCTCCCGCTTCCCGAATGTGATAGCCGGAAATGCTGATGGGGTTCCATTGCGGCATTTCGCTGGCGCAGAAGGTAAAGATGTCCGTGATCAGTCGCAATGAAGGCGTTGGCGGGAAAATATAGGTGCCCCGAGCGACGTATTCTTTCAAAATGTCATTCTGGATGGTACCCATAAGCTGCTGCCTCGGTACGCCCTGTTTTTCAGCGACGGCCAGATACATGGCCAGGAGAATCGCTGCTGGTGCATTGATGGTCATGGACGTGGAAACCTTATCCAACGGAATACCATCGAACAGCAGTTCCATATCTGCCAGCGTATCGATGGCCACGCCGACCTTTCCCACTTCACCTCGGCTGATGGGGTGATCGGAGTCGTAGCCAATCTGAGTGGGCAGATCAAAAGCCACTGAAAGACCGGTTTGCCCCTGCTGCAGCAAGAATTTGAAGCGGGCATTCGTTTCTCGCGCCGTTCCAAAGCCCGCATATTGCCGCATGGTCCACAGACGGCCACGATACATGTTCGGCTGGATGCCACGCGTAAAAGGAAATTCCGCTGGGAAACCCAGATCATCCAGATAATTCAAATTCTCGATGTCGCATGGTGTGTATAGCGGCTCAATAGGATCTGATGAACCGGTGACGAAACGCGTTTTTCGTTCAACGAATTTTGCTGTTGTCGGCTTTAGAACCGATTCCTGCCAGCGATGCAGTTCCTGGTGAATTTCATCCTTGAGTTCGGTCTTGTTCATGCCTAACGCTCAACCATCATATTTTTCCAAATAAGCTCATTATCTTCAATTTCCAGACCATCCAGATAGCTTCACGGATGATCTTTTTCGACATCTTGGAGCTACCGGCCTCACGATCTGCAAATACAATCGGAATTTCTACGATGCGGAAGCCTTTTTTCCAGGCCTTGAAATTCATTTCGATCTGAAAAGAATAGCCATCCGATGCGATCCGATCCAGGTCAATGGCTTCCAGCACCTGGCGGCGAAAACATTTGTAGCCGCCGGTGCAGTCTTTGATCGGCATGCCAGTAATGAATTGGGTATACTTATTGGCGCCGACGCTCAACACCAGTCGTGTAATTGGCCAATTGATCACATTGACACCGGTTTTATAGCGCGAACCGATAACCAGATCATGATCTTTGAGTGCCTCTAAAAAATTGGGGATTTCATCGGGATCGTGGGAGAAGTCGGCATCCATTTCGAAGATATAATCATAATCATGTTGCAGCGCATATTTAAAGCCAGCCACGTACGCTGTTCCCAGCCCGGCTTTGCCTGGCCGTCGCATGAGGAACACATTGCTTTCGCAGCGAGCGATTCGTTCCACAATATCGCCAGTGCCGTCTGGTGAATTGTCATCAACCACCAGAATATCCAGATTGCGGATGCCTTGAAAGAGAATTTTGTCAATCATCTGTTCGATATTTTGAGCTTCATTATAGGTGGGGATAACCACAATTCCTTTCATGAAATATCTGATCCTTTACGTTGGTGAGCGGTCTGATTCCATTAATCAAAATAGGTTGAAAGGGAACTGTTTGTATTCTTTTTTCATCTTTTTTAAACCTTCGTCGACGCCAGACATGTGAATGTCCAATTGGGTTATTGCTTTGTCAATAATAAAACCTGACCTAAGCGGCCGCGGTGCGGCTTGTTTTAATTCTGATGTGGTGGTGGCAGAAATCAGATTTTTATCCAGTTTAAAGATGGTTGCAATTTTGAGCGCAAACCGGTAGCGATCGATGGCCTCACTGCCGCAAATGTGAAACAGATCCCATTGTTTTAATTGGATTATTTTCAAAATGGCTGCCGCGAGATCGTCGGCCAGCGTCGGATTGCCGATCTGGTCGGTGACAATCTTCACCGCCTGATGCTGGCGTAGCTTTTCCAGCAGCCAGGTAACAAAATTGGGGCGGACATTGATCCCATGGCCATAGAGCACCATCGTACGAACGATAGCGTGCTCTACGTCGGTTGCATTCAGCACATTTTCACTGGCCAATTTGGATTTGCCATAGTAGCCTAACGGCGAGGGGAGACTATCTTCGGCATAGGGTCCTTTCTTGCCGTCAAAAACATAATCCGAAGAGATGTGGACAATACGAGTGCCAGTCATCTGCGCGGCATAGCAGATGTGCTCCACAGCTTCGACATTGATGCGCCAGCAACGTTCTTTTTCATTTTCACAACCATCGACGTCGGTCATCGCGGCGGTATTTACCAAATAGGCGGGATGAAACGCCAAAATAGTCTCTTTCACTTTTCGCCGATCGGTCAGGTCCAGCTTGCGATACTCAAATTTGATCTTTTTTAAAATCGGTTCCGGATGTAGATCAACGCCCAGAACCGCATACCTTGAAGAAGCTTGTTCCAGAACTTTTTGGCCCAATAATCCGTTCACACCTGTGATCAACAATTTTTCCATCAAGATGCCCTCGAACAATCATTTCGTTGTAGTGACCAAGCGCTTAAGTTTCCACAGTTCTTCAGTACCACGAATAGTGCAGTTCATGGCAGCTACATGATTGGCAAATTCGGCGGCTGCTATCAGATCGCGGCTGTGCCAATAATGCACCAAAAATCCAGCCGCAAAAGCATCTCCGCAACCAGTAACGTCGATGACCGGTTCTACTTTGGCAGCGGGAATTTCCCGGATCAAAATATTTGCATCGTCCCGGTAGACCAGTAGTGATCCTTTCGAGCCGCGCGTAATATGTAGTATCGGAATCTGCTGCGCCACGATGGCTTGCCCGAGTTGCGTCAACTCTGCCAGGGTCAACTCAGTTTGATTGTGCAACGTGGCGGCCTCGGCTTCATTCATCTGCAGAATATCCACGTTACCGACCCATTCCTGCCAATCTGATCGATACCGATGGTACCGTCGTCCCCGGTCGTCGATTCCTAACGATAGGCTATGAAAATCCATGTAAATCATAGCTGTCTGCTGTCTACAAAATCGCTGGCAGGTTTCCAGGTTCATTTCGAAACCAGTGATGAAATTCAGCAGCCAGACGTCCATTCCTTCAATCTTTCCCAGCAGATCGTGCGTCAACGGTGGTAGACGGTGAGTCAAAATCTCATCCCGTTGCTCTGCATTGCGATAGCGCAAATCGACGGCCGTATTGGGTTGATCGATCTTACAGATGCCAGCTAATCGAATATTTTTGTAAGCGTTCAATCTGGCGATAATTGGCTCATAAATGTCTGCGCCCAGATAACAGACGGGATAAATTTCATCTTCATTCGACAATAAATTGGCTAGCATCGAAATTGTGTAGAAAATGCCGCCGAAACTTTTGAGTTCCTCACCCGTGGCCAGGATGATGTGATCGTTGATAAATGTGCCAATGACGCCGATTTTCATGGTACCAAATTAATTTAGTAAAACTACTTGACTTCAGCGTTCGATACCTCGAGCCAGGGGGTTCATTTTCATTGATAAGGATAAAAGATATAAAACAGCACCGACAGCAAAAATAAAATCCATAGGCCAAAATGAATTTTTCGCCATTGTCCGGCGATCACTTTGAAAATGGGATACAGAATAAAGCCCGCGGTCATACCAATGCCGATGTTGTAGGTGAAACTCATCAGGACGATGGTGCTGAATGCGGGAACAATTTCGCTATAATCGCTGAAGTTGATCTTCTTGATCGGTTCCAACATAAAAAGACCAACAATAATAAGCGCTGGTCCATAGGCAAAGGCCTGCACCGCGGTGAGAAAAGGTGCGAAAAACAGCGCCAGCAGGAAGAGGCCCGCCGTGACTATCGACGCAAAACCAGTCCGGCCGCCCTCCTCGATACCAGCCGCGGATTCGATGTAAACACCGGCGGTAGTGGTCCCGAGCAACGGAGCTAACACTGTGGATACGGCATCGGCTAACATTGGCTTTTCGATTTCGGGCAGATTGCCATGTTCATCCAGCAAATTGGCTCGTGCTGAAACGCCGATCAGCGTTCCCATGGTATCAACGAACGCCATGACAAAGATCGTTAAAACTACGGCGAAGAAACCCCACGTCAACGCACCCAGGATGTCGAGTTTGAGAAAAATTGGCGCTAAACTGGGCGGCAAACTGATCAGTTCCTTTGGTGGTGCGACCACCTTGAACAAATATGACAGGATGGTTACGCTCAGGATGCCAATCAAAATGGCGCCATGAATGCGCAGCATCAGTAGCACACCAATGAGCAGAAAACCACCGATTGCCAGCAATACCGTCGGCTGGGTGATGGTGCCCAATTTGACCGGTGCGCCGGGAACGCCAAGCGCGACGATGCCAGTTTCGTTCAAGCCGATGAAGGTGAGAAATAGACCAATTCCCACGGCAAAGCTATATTTGAGGCTTTCGGGAATGGCTGCAACCAGCCAGCTTCGAACCCGCGCCAGGGTGATGATTACAAAAATTACACCGCCAATAAATGTGGCGCCCAGAGCCGTCTGCCAGGAATAGCCCAGCACCTTTACGACAGTGTAGGCAATAAAGGCATTCTCGCCCATGTACGGCGCAATGGCAAACGGTCTTCGGGCGTACAATCCCAGAAACAGCGTGCCGAAGGCGGCCGTCAGAATCGTGGCCACCATGGAGGGGCCTTTGGGAATGCCGGCTGCTTCCAGAATCGCTGGATTGACGATGATAATGTACGACATGGTGATAAATGTCGTGATGCCAGCGATGATCTCTTTCCGATAATTGGTTTGATGCACATCAAATTGGAAAAAGCGATGCATGGTTTGTTCCTTTCTTTGCAACATCGTTCTATGAAAAACCAGCCAACGGTTACCCATAATTGGCGGCTTGGTTACTCCGCTTGGATAGTCTCATAAAACCCTTGCAGGATATCAGCAGCATAGCCCTTGGCCACCAACAAAGGCAGAATCTCGAATTCCACAGGCACTTCCAGTCCCAGCGCCTGAAGCTGTTCGACATGCTGAAAAACCTTAGCTGGCGCATCATCGAACAATATCCGGCCCTGATGCAAAATCAACAGCCGATCCGCCTCCAGCGCTTCTTCTGGAAATTGGGTGATTAGAATGATGGTCATCTGATCTGCCGCGCACTTGTTGCAATTCTCGTCCTTGAGTCCTTTCAACAGATCCAGCAAATCCCGCCGGCTTTGCGGATCCAGCATGGACGTGGGCTCATCGAGAATTAGGTATTTCGGCTTCATAGCCATGACCGCGGCCAGGGCCAATCGCTGTTTCTCGCCGCCGGAGAGCATTGAAGGCGGATATTTCCGGTAATCCTTGAGATTAAATCGCTCCAGCATGACCTCGACGATACGCTGCATTTCAATCGGGGGAACGCTGAGGTTTTCCAGCCCGAAAGCAATTTCCCGCTCGACGGTAGTTGCGACAATCTGGTTGTCGGGATTCTGGAACACCATTCCCACTTTCTTTCGGATGGGAATAATATGTTGTTCGTCGGCGGTGGAGAGTTGGTCAATCAAAATGCTGCCGGATTGAGGCCGCAGCAATGCATTTAGCGATCGCGCCAGGGTAGTTTTGCCGCTGCTATTGCGGCCCATAATAGCGACATATTCGCCTTCGTGAATTTGCAGGCTCACATGATCCAGCGCGCGCACTGACGCCTGGCCTGCCGAGGGGTACTCGTAGCAAATGTCCCGCACTTCGATCATACGCGCCACTATGTCCCCATCAGTTGCAGAATAATCTCGCGGCGACGTGGACGATTGTCAAAATCGATGACCACAATTTGTTGCCATGTTCCCAGCAGCAGTTGTCGTTCCTGGAAGGGCACAGTAAGGGAGCAGCCTACCAATGCCGCCCGTACATGGGCGAACCCATTGCCATCGCCCCACGTGGCATCATGATGATATTGCTTGTCCATCGGGGCCAATTTCTCCAGGGCTTCGGGCAAATCTTTTAACAGCCCTGGCTCGTACTCGATGGTCGTAACGCCAGCCGTGGACCCCGAGATGAAAACCGTTACCGTGCCCGCAGTAAAGTGAGATCGCTCCACCGCTGTTGCAACCCGACCAGTTATATCGATGATGTCGCTAAAACCTCTCGTCGCAATGGCTATTTTTTCAGTGATCACCTGCATGTTACATCCAATTTCATGAATGGTTCTGGCAGCGCCAGTTTTTGATCGCCCAACGTATCACTCGCTACGCGTCAGTTCCAGGAACTGTTGATATCGCTGGTCGATGGCATCCTGGCTGAGCTGCTTCAATCCGTTCAAGCTAAAATTTTCAACGCAGAACGAGGCCAGGGTGCTGCCGTAGATCACCGCTTTGCGGAGCTGCGGCGATGAAAAATCATTCGCTCGAGCCAGATAGCCCACAAATCCACCCGCAAAGGTATCGCCCGCGCCTGTCGGATCGACGACCTCCATCAAAGGAAAGGCTGGTGCCCAAAAATAACGATCTTTGTCAACCAGAAGTGCACCGTGTTCGCCCTTTTTGATAACGAGTGTTTCGGGCCCCATTTGTTGAATTTTTTTAGCGCCCACAAACAGATTAGTGGTTTGTGCCAGTTGACGGACCTCAGAATCATTGATTATCAAGATATCAATGGCCTGCAGCACCCGCTGCAACGACGTTGGGGTTCGTTCGATCCAGAAATTCATCGTATCCAATACCACCAGTCGGGGATGCTGCATCGCTTGCAACACATTCCATTGCAAATCAGGATGAATATTGGCCAGAAATACAAATGGGGTGTTGCGATAATGCTCAGGAATCTGGGGCACGAAATCCTCGAATACGTTGAGGTGAGTGAACAGCGTCTCACGTTGATTGAGGTCAAAATCGTATTTCCCACCCCAGCGGAACGTTTTTCCGGCTCGAACCTCCAGGCCGTCGAAGTTTACACGACGTTCTTTCAAGAAAGCAATTTCTTGCTGCGGAAAATCTTCACCCACCACCGCTACCACGTTTACCGGTGTAAAATAACTGGCGGCAGCACTGAAAAACAGCGCCGAACCGCCAATAGCATCGGTCACTTTGCCGAACGGCGTCTCAACAGTATCTAACGCGACAGACCCTACCACCAATACGCTCATAACTTTCTCCCATGTTGTAATGCGATGTTAGCTCAAAGTTACGATCATCTACACTTTTCATCATTTTAATATTCCCCTTTTCCATGATTGATCCATACACCAATCTATCCCTCGCCATTCTTCAACTAAATCCAGTCCATTTGATCAGAAGGTATTTGAACCGCGCCAATACTCGGCTACATTCTCTCCGGTGCTGTAATTCCCAGAATCTTCAGCGCATTGGCAAAAACGATCTGCGTGGCCTGACAAAGGCGTAATCGCGCGCGAGTCAGCGGTAAATTTTCCGTCACCACTCGATGCAAATGATAGAAATGGTGAAAAGTGGCCGCCAACTCTTGCAGATAGCCAGTGAGTCGATGCGGCTCCCAAAATTGAGCCGCCTTGGAAATCACATCGGGATACTGGCTAAGCTTGCGCAGCAGTTGCTTTTCCTCTTCTTGCTTCAATAACTCTAAATCAGCGGTAGTGTCCGGTCCTGTATGATTAATGGAAATATCGGCCCTCAAGCCCTGTTCCGCGGCATATTTGATAATGTTAAAAATTCGAGCATGGGCATATTGAACATAATAAACCGGATTTTCATCCGACTGCTTTTTTGCCAGGTCAATATCAAAATCGAGATGGCTGGAGCACTTGCGATTGACAAAGAAAAACCGGGCGGCATCGACCCCTACTTCATCGATCAACTCCTGCATTTCGATGATCTGGCCGGCACGCTTAGACATTTTTACGACTTCGCCGCCGCGCAACAAATTGACCTGCTGCACGATTTCCACTTCAAAACTATCTTTGGGATAGCCTAATGCCTGCAAAGCAGCTTTCATGCGAGGAATATAGCCATGATGATCCGGTCCCCAGATATCATATATCTTGTCATAGCCGCGTTCATATTTGTTTTGGTGATAGGCAATATCCACCAGAAAATAGGTGGGCTCGCCGTCGCTCGTCACCAGCACTCGATCCTTCTCATCGCCAAATTGCTGCGATCGAAACCAACTGGCACCGTCCTGTTGATAAACAAAGCCTTTCTCTTCCAGCTTCCGAAGCACTTCCAGATGCGCTTGGCGTTTTCGCAATTCGCTTTCGCGGAACCAGTTCTGAAAATCTACCCGAAAGGCAGTCATCATCTCCTGATGCGAACGAACCATGCGTTCCAGCGCCAGCCGGGCCAGCACTTCCTGGCGTTGCTCCAGCGATAGTGAAACAAAACGATCGCCCACTTCCGTAGCAATTTCCCGCGCTAGATCTTTCACATATTCGCCGTGATAACCCTCGGCAGGAAATTCCTCCTCCCGGTCGAACAGTGCCATGTAGCGCGAACTCACTGACGCCCCTAAAAGTCGAACCTGGCGGCCAGCATCGTTCACATAATACTCACGATCGATCTGAAAACCAACTGTCTGATACAGATTGGCAATAACATCGCCGACAGTAGCGGCCCGAGCACTGACGACATTCAACGGACCAGTCGGATTGGCACTCACAAATTCGATCTGCACCCTGAGCCCGTGGCCCCAATCGGCGCAGCCGAATCGTGAACCCTGCTGCAAAATATCCAGCAGCACCTGGCGGTAATAGCCCCAGCCGAGAAAAAAGTTGATAAATCCAGCGCCGGCAATGTCAATGTTATCGATCAGGCCGGCGGGAAATGCCAGTTGCTCCCGAATGGCTTCAGCCATCTGCCGGGGATTTTTTCGAGCTGGCGCGGCTAATTTCATCGCCACATTCGTCGACCAATCGCCATGGGCTTCCTGCTTGGGCCGTTCCAATTCAATCGACACGGTTTGAGGATCAAGCCCCAACCGTCCAATAGCTGCCGCTAATTCCTGCTGAATAATTTTTTCAATGGCTTTCATCAGTCCTCCACCCTTGTCACAACCGCATCTCCCCATAGTTTTTCTAATGCATAAAATTCTCGGATTTCGGGCTGGAAGATGTGGACGACCACATCTACCAGATCCAATAACACCCAATTTAACGCCTCATAGCCCTCGACATGCCAGACCTTCATTTTTTCGCTTTCCAATTGATCGACGATATGATCGCAAATGGCTTTCACCTGCATCGGCGAATCACCGGAGCAAATAATGAAATAATCCGTAATCGATGTCAGGGCTTTTAAATCCATAATGATGACATCCTGAGCTTTCTTCTGCAGTGATAGCTCAGCTATATGATGCGCCAATTCTTCAGAATTCAAATGAGAACCTCCTGCCTAAAATTTCAATCGCCGTCGCTTTTGTCCTCTCGATGAATGGCATCATCCCCGAAAAGCAGTTATCGGCTGAAACTGATTATTCATCGGTGGCGGGACGAGCGATTGCATGAGACGAATCCAACATCGTTTCGACCGCTTCAATCACTTGCTCGGGCGTAATTTCCTTCATGCATTTGAAATGCTTTTGGGGGCAACGATTTCGCCCCACATGCGAGCAAGGCCGGCATGATAAATAACGATTTTGCACCACAATATGTTCAGTAGTGTATGGGAAAAATCCCAATTCCTCGGTGGTGCTCCCAAAAATAGCCACCACTTTTTTTTTCAACGCGGCCGCCAGATGCATCAGGCCACTATCGTTGGTCAAAATGAGATCGCAGCATTGCATCAGTGCGGCGGTTTCCAATAGCGAACATTGGCCGGTAGTGTCAACTATTGCCTTGCGATCAAGCTGCACCAGTTCGCTGGCGATTTCATGGTCCTGCTGATTGCCGAAGAGCATGATCCGTGCAGTCCGATGTTGCCGAAGATAGCGAATAACCTCCGCAAATCCTTCGGGCAACCAACGTTTGGTGGCAAAACTGGCGCCAGGCGCAATGCCGACAATCACCGACTGATCCTTATCCAAAACCGGCGCCAATTTTTCCACTATGGGGTGCGTTTTTTGGTGGTCCCAGAATATCTCCAGCCCCTCACCGTCATCTTGCACATGATACGGCGCCAGTGCTTTTAAGTAGCGCTGGTGAAGCGGCATTTTATTTTTATTAAATTGTACTAATCGCAATTTGACATAGAGAAACCGAGTGATAGCATCCTTCCGATAGCGCACAATCTTGTGGCAACGGCTGCCAATCGTCAGAAAGTAACTGCGAATATTTTTATGCAGATCAACAATCAGATCGTACTGCGTCCGCTTGATGTCTTGCTTAATTTCCCGCAAGCTGCGCCAATTTTGCTGACGGTCGAAAACGTAGCATCGGTTGATGCCAGGATGAAACGCGACCAACTCAGCCAACTGTTTTTTAATTACAAAATCGATGCGGCTGTGTGGAAATTTTTTTTTCAACACCCGGATGACCGGCGTGGCTAAAATCACATCGCCGATTGAACTCAGTCGAATAATCAAAATTTTGGCAGGAGGATCGCTTGCCATCAATCGTTTCATTTCTTCAGAACATTTGTGTTTTGAACCACTCGGTGGTGATTTTCAAACCCTCTTCCAGATTTACTTTTGGTTGCCAGCCCAATAGTTTTTTGGCGCGGCTGATATTCGGCTGCCGCACCCGGGGATCATCCACCGGTAATGGCTTATAGATAATCTGACTTCGGCTGCCTGTAACGTTGATGACCATTTCGGCCATCTCCTTGATGGTCATCTCCTGCGGGTTACCCAGGTTCACCGGATCGTTGATATCTGAGATGAGCAGTTTGTAGATACCTTCGATCAAATCGCTGACGTAACAGAAGCTACGAGTTTGAGAACCATCGCCAAAGATGGTGATGGGCTCATTGCGAAGGGCCTGTGGAATGAAGGTCGGGATGGCCCGGCCATCATTGGGCCGCATGCGCGGGCCATAGGTATTGAAAATACGGGCGATTTTGGTGTTTACTTGATGATAACGATGATAGGCCATGGTCAATGCTTCGGCAAAGCGCTTGGCTTCATCATAAACCCCTCGTGGACCGACTGGATTTACATTGCCCCAATAATCTTCGTTTTGAGGATGCACCAGCGGATCGCCATACACCTCGGAAGTCGACGCTAACAAAAAGGTGGCCTTTTTTGATAAGGCCAATCCCAGGGCTTTATGGGTTCCCAGGGCCCCAACTTTCAATGTTTGAATCGGAAGTTGCATATAATCCAGGGGACTGGCAGGCGAAGCAAAATGCAGCACGTAATCGATGTCGCCCGCGACATAGAGATATTCCGTCACATCGTGCTTGATGAATTTAAAATTTTCGCCCTGCAAGTGCTCAATGTTGGTGATATTGCCGGTGAGCAGGTTATCCATGGCGATTACCTGATGACCCTGGCGTAACAGGAATTCGCACAGATGCGAGCCCAGGAATCCAGCACCACCCGTCACTAACGTTCTCGGCATACCTTTTTCTCCTTCGTTGACAAATCCAAGTTGCAAATCACAATCTATCTAAATCGTTCTGAATTTTTCCTTCAAGCCTGCCGATACCAGCCACTCCAGTTTCCCCTCATGTTCAAAAATGATGACTCCCTCAATATCGGGCAACTCCTCAATCAATGCCATGCCTTTTTGGGGCCCCAGCACAAAGAGTGCCGTGGATAACGCGTCCGCTTCCATGGCGCTGGGAGCAAGAACCGTCACGCTCACACAGCCCCGCGCCGGATAACCTGTAGTCGGATCCAATATGTGATGATAGCGAACTGAATCAATTACAAAATACCGCTCATAATCCCCAGATGTCGCCACGCAGCCTGCATCCATGGGGAAAAAGCCAAAAAAGCGATGCGTCTCGCGGGGATGCTTAATCCAGACGCGGCGCAATCCTCTGGTCAAATCGCTACTGAGCGTGCGCAAATTGCCGCCGGCATTGACCATCGCATCGCTGATGCCATGGCGTTGTAGCACACGGATCGCTTCGTCCACGGCATATCCTTTGGCAATGGCGCCCAGATCCAGTCTAATATCCGGGTTCGCGAGTTTTATTGCTTTGCCAGTCAGTTGGATCTGCCGCATGCCCACCGCGCGCAGCGCCTGGCGAATGGCAGCCGGCGCTGGTAGCGAAGGATGTTCGGCATTGAATGGCCATAATCGTTTGACGCTGCCAATGGTAATGTCAAAGGCACCTGCCGATAATTGGGTTATCCGTTCGCTGACGGCAATGAGAGTGACCAGTTCCGAATCCACTGTTACCGGATGGACACTCGCAACTCGATTCACCAGGGAAATGGAACTGGAATCGTCATAGTCATTGGTAATACGCTCAATCTGCTTAATACGAGCAAATGCCGCCTGGATAATTTTTTCCAATTCGGGGACCGGGCGATCGTTATCGTAAATGGCGATTTGGACGACCGTATCCATCATGAAAGCGGTTTGTTCCACCGGCTGGATCTGATCGGAGTGCGAACATTGCAATAAAAAAAATATGCAAAACAATAGGGCAGTTGCTTTCATCGGCAATTATGTTTCCCGCATGGTAATGTAGTTGGCTAATAAAATCAGGGACTGCTTATAAGGTGTATCTGGATAATGATCGAGACAGTGCAGCGCCTGCTGAATGAAATGCTCTGCTTGCCGGGTGGCATAGTCGATACCGCCGGTTTCCTCCACAAAGGCGATGATGCGCTCACGATCCATCTGGCCATTATTCAGGATGGATAGAATTTCGTTTCGCTTTTTCGAGTCGACCTGCTTGAGACTAAACAGAATGGGCAGTGTGATGATATTTTCCAATAGATCCTTTCCGATGGGTTTCCCCAATTTTTCGGTCGAGCCGTGAAAATCCAGCAAATCATCTTTGATCTGAAACGCGATGCCCAGCTTTTCACCAAATATTCTCAGATTTTCAACGTGGTCGGGATCAGCTTTTGTAGAGGTGAGTGCGCCCAATTGGCAGGTGGCAGCCGTGAGCGAGGCAGTCTTATTTGAGATCAGACGAAAATAGGTCGCCTCATCCATCTGAAAATCCCGCGCCTTCTCCATCTGCAACAGCTCGCCCTGGCTCATCTGTTTCGTTACA